>CAWUUY010000109.1:0-2775 GCA_963924885.1 uncultured Burkholderiales bacterium
AACCCACCGCGCCTTGGGACTGGCGGAAAAAATAATATACCCCCCGGTCTGGCGATTTGAAAATGAAGGGGGGGGTGGTTTCCAGAAATCAGCTTCGTTCGAGCAGAACAGAGTGCAATGCCGAGGCTGGAGGAGGTAAACGAATTTAGGGGTGCCGGGTGGGTGGGGGTCGGACTGGCAGGGATGCCAGTTCCTTTGTCCTCATGCACGTAGATCGCGCTACGGCGGCGGCACAGGGGCTGTTGTGGGCTGTTTGTGATTCCCTTCACACTTCACAAACATCGGCGGCACCCGGCGTTAGTAGCACACCTGTCACCAAGCCCCGCGCACAGGGCAGACGACACATGTATTGACCTAAAATGCCTACACAGCGCCTACACGAACGTACAAAAGAAAAATGACCTACACGAATTAACATGTAAGTCATTGATAATACTGGTAGGCGGTGCGAGATTCGAACTCGCGACCAACGGATTAAAAGTCCGCTGCTCTACCGGCTGAGCTAACCGCCCTCAAAAAGGGGCAAATTTTACCGCTCGCGGGGTGGTGGGTCAACCAAAGTCGCGCCAAAATCCTGCAATTACACGGGTTTAACCCTACCTACGCTTCGCGCATCATGCGCCAATACTGGAACTTCATGGTGGCGGTGGCGCCTGCCACGATGGCAATGAAGGTCAGCATCGAGCCGATGGCAAGCGTGGACATGCCGGTGATCGCCTGCCCCACGGTGCAGCCCATCGACAGCACGCCGCCGATACCCATCAGCACGCCGCCGATGGCGTGGTTGATAAAATCGCCGAATGAGGCAAACCACTCGATGCGGAAATTTTGGGTGAATACCGCGTACAAGAATGATCCCAGGATCACGCCGGCGAGCGCCGCCACGCCGAAGTTAATCAGCGTCCATTTCGACGGATCGAGCAGATAGCGCACGCTGTCGCCCATCGGGCTGATGAAGGTGTAGGACTGCACCTGCACGCGGCTGGGAATATCGGTGGCCATGTCGGCATAGTCCTTCCACGATTGCCCCAGCGGGCCGCCAGTGAGGTACCAACCCGCGACCACGGCCAACCCCACCACCGCGCCGCTGAGGATGTTGTCGAAGCTCTCGCGGAAATCCTTCGACTTGAAGGCAAACAACAACATGCCCACGGCGAACATCAGTGCCACAGCGAGATTATTGGTTTTTGACGGCGCCTGACCGAGCAAACCGGAAATCACGTCACCGGCGTGCTGCGTTGGCATGCCATGCTTGGCGAGGTTGACGGTGGCCGGTTGCAGCCACGGCAAAAACGCTTTTTCAAACAGCGGCGACCAGAGCATGAGGTAGGCGGCAATCATGCCGATCAGCAGCACCGTCAGCGACTTAAGGTTGCCGCTGCCCACGCGCACTAATGTCTTGTTGCCGCAGCCGCTGGCCAGAACCATGCCGATACCGAACAGCAAGCCGCCAACGATGTAACGCGGCCAGGCAAAATTCGCCGTGCGATACGGCGGAAAGGTTTCGCCGGACAGGTTGATCTTGCCCGTGGCCTCCAGCACGATCACGCCGATCAGCGCCACCGCCATCGCAAACACCCACGCGCGCATGCGTCCGGTGTCGCCGATATTCACCCAATCGGATACTGCGCCCATGGTGCAAAAATGGGTCTTGTTGACGACCGCGCCCATGATCACCGCAACGATGAACACGGCGCCGATTACCTGCACATGAACATTAAATTCCATGAGGACAGTCTATCGCAGTGCTTTGTTTTTGTTAACTATTTTTTATATCGCGTCGGATCGCCGATGCCCGACTGCTCAAACCCCGTGCGGCGCAGCCTGCAGGCATCGCACACGCCGCACGCCAGGCCCTCGTCCGTCGCCTGATAGCACGACACCGTCAGTGCGTAATCCACGCCGAGCGCCATGCCTTGGCGAATGATGTCGGCCTTGGACAACGCGATGATCGGCGTGTGGATAGTGAGTCTTTGCCCTTCCACCGCGGCGCGTGTCGCGAGGTTCGCCATGGTTTCGTACGCCTTGACGTAATCGGGCCGGCAATCGGGATAGCCGGAATAATCCACCGCGTTCGCGCCGAAAAAAATATCGTTGGCGCCGACGACTTCGGCATTGGCCAGCGCGAACGACAACAGGATGGTGTTGCGCGCGGGCACATAGGTCACGGGGATGCCGGCTCCAGCGCCAACACCAACGCCACCGGTCGGCACCGCGATGTTGGCATCAGTCAACGCCGAGCCGCCAAAGCCCGCGAGATCGATCTTCACCACGCGATGATACGCGGCCCCCAGCGTCTTGGCGACGCGCGCGGCGGCCGCCAGCTCGGCACGATGACGCTGGCCGTAATCCATCGACAAACAATGGCAGGCATAGCCCTGCTTGCTCGCCATGGCAAGCACGGTGGCGGAATCCAGACCGCCCGACAACAGGACGACAGCAGTTTTCATGCGGGAACGCACGCGGGGCAGCGCGATGGAAACGAAACGATGATTGTACTACCGGCTCAGGAATTACCGCAGCGTGCCGACTACTACCGCAGCGTGCTGATGCGGCGCTTGGCCTTGTCCGCCGCTTCACTGCTGGGGTAACGGGCCACCAGCGTGTCCATGGTCTTGCGCGCCGCTCCGTTATCACCCAATTCGCCTTGCGAACTGGCGATGTTCAGCATCGCATCCGGCGCGGAGGCGCTGTCGGGGTATGCCGAAATCAGCTTTTGCTGACTGGCGATGGCGTTTTGTAATCGCGCAAATTGAAATACGAATCGCCGATCCA
>CAWUUY010000110.1:0-2567 GCA_963924885.1 uncultured Burkholderiales bacterium
CGCCTGGTCGATGTCGGCTGCTCGCGCGGGCAGTTCGTGGATTTCGCGGCACAAGCGGGCTTCGCGGCGGAAGGCGTGGAGCCTGCGGCAAAAATCGCGGCTGCTGCGCGCGACGCGGGGCTGAATGTGCGCACCGGCCTGCTGGAGGAGCAACAGTATCCCGCCGCCAGCTTTGATGCGGCCACGCTGTTCGAGGTGGTGGAGCACCTGCGCGAACCCCTGCCGTTGTTGCAGGAATGCCGCCGCATACTCAAGCCGGGCGGCATTCTTGTTATAAGCACCGGCAACGCCGCAAGCTGGACCGTTGGCGCGATGGGCGCGCGCTGGGATTATTTTCACATCGATAAGGACGGCGGGCACATCAGCTTTTTTACGCCGCACTCGCTCACCACACTGGCAACCGTCAGCGGCTTTAATGTCGAGCGCATCGAAACCGCGCGCGTGAAATTTCACGAAAAGGGCGAGGTTGCCCCGGCGTTGTACTCGGCGGGAAAAATCGCGGCCGAACTGCTCAACCTGCCGGCACGTATCGCGGGCAAAGGGCACGACATGCTGGCGTATCTGCGCCGCCGTTAATCACCACGGCGCTACCGTCAGCGTTTTTCCAGCACCAGCACCAGCGAGCGGCTGAACAACAGCGGCGCGCTCAACGCGTCCTTCAGCATCTCGCGGTTGCGCGCGTCTTCACGCCGGTCGCCCTGCCGCAGCAGCATCAGGCGCGTCGCCAGCCACGCCAGGGGCATCAACAAAATATATAATGGAAACAATAACTTACGTTTATATTTATCCCCCAGCACTTGCGTCACGCGCATGCCGTGCTGGCCAAACAAATAGCGCAACTGAAAATACGATAGCGGAAAAATGTGCCCGCGATCGGCGGCCTCGCCCGGCATTAATTCCGGCACGGCGGCGGGATTGAACTGGTAGTACGCCCCGGTTAACAAAAAATGCAGCCGCGAATAAAAATTCATCACGTTGGGCGTGGACAGCACGACGTGCCCACCGGGGCGTATCACGCGCGCAATCTCCGCGATGAAAGCGGTCGGATTCATCAGATGCTCCACGCCCTCCAGACACAGCGCGGCATCGAATGACGCCGATTCAAACGGCAGCGGCGCCGACATATCGACGTAATGATAGTCGGGTCGCTCGCGATTGATGTCGCCGCTGGCCGCCTCATGCCCCATGCCGCGCAGCGCGTCGGTGAGCAGCCCGTAGCCCGCTGGCAAATCCAGCACGCGCAGTCCCGAACGCTGCGCGCGAAACCAGTCAGCGGATATTTTCATATAGCCGGTGAAATTATCGACGTGACTGAAGCGCTTGCCGGCAGATTTTCGAGCAGTCATGGTTCGGAGCGGTCGGGGCTGCCATCCACCACGAAGATCACTTCGAAGGCGCCAGCCAACGCCGCAGCGAATCCTTGCACCACCTGCAACACTTCGGGCAAAAATGCCTCGTTGCGATAAACGGGAATGATGAGGGAGTGTGTAATAGGCATGTCAGAACAAGGATCGGTCGGCCGCGGGTGTGTCGTTATCGCAGGCTATTGATTATTCTGGCATTTTAGCGGCTGCGTCAGGGATGCGCCAGCTTGCTTGGGCGCTACACCCGCCACGTGACGCCCCGGCGAATGATACGCGCGGGATTGCCCGCCATCACGCAGTTCTCCTCGGCAAATTCGCCATGCACCACCGCGCTCGCGCCGACCACGCCGCCGCGCGCGATACGCACGCCCTTGAGTATCGTCGCGTTCGCGCCGAGCCACACGGCGTCGCCGATCTCTATATCCGATGGCGCATTGACCGCCGCGCCGTCCTGCATGATCGCGTGATAATCGTGATCCATCACGGTGACGTTCCACGCCAGCAGGCTGCCGCGGCCCACTTGTATTCGTTTTGCGCAAAAAAACGCCGCGCCCGCATTGCTGTTGATATCGGCGCCCAGCTCAAGCGCGCCGCTGCAATGCACCCGCACGCCGGGGCCCAGATGAACGTTGTCGCCAAAACTGACACGCCCCGTCTCCTCCATGCACTACACGCCCGCGCCATCCACGGGAAACGCATCGCTGCCTTGAAAACCCAACTTCACACTTCCAAAACGATACGATGCCAACAATACCGCACCGCCCAATTTCATCAGTTTGACGCGATGAGAAACCAGCACCGGCAAACGGATGGCCCGTGCAAACGAAAAATAACGCAAATTGAACAGCAGCGATTTCGGCACGCTGCGCGCCAAATGCCACGCCTTGCCAAACTCGCGCAGCAACATCCTCAGTTTGCTCCCGCAAACTGTATGCGATACAACTTGGTATAAATCCCGCCCCGATCCAGCAACTCGCGGTGCGTGCCGATTTCGGCGATGCGTCCCTGATCCAGCACCACAATACGGTTGGCGTTTTCCACGGTGGAGAGCCGGTGCGCGATCACCAGCGTGGTACGGCCTTTCATCAGCAGATCCAGCGCGGCCTGCACATGGCGCTCGGATTCGGAATCCAGCGCGGAGGTGGCTTCATCGAGCACCAGCACCGGCGCGTTTTTCAGGAGCGCGCGCGCGATGGCGAGGCG
>CAWUUY010000111.1:0-3332 GCA_963924885.1 uncultured Burkholderiales bacterium
ATGACCGTTCGCAGCACCGCAACAAAGCCGAGTGCATGGCGATGCTGAAATCGCGATTGTTCGAACTGGAAATACGTAAGCAAAACGAGCGCAAAGACAAGATGGAGGAATCCAAGACCGATATCGGCTGGGGCCACCAGATACGCTCGTATGTGCTCGACCAATCGCGCATCAAGGATCTGCGCACCAATATCGAAATCGGCAACACGCAATCGGTGCTCGACGGCGCGCTGGATGTTTTTATTGAAGCCAGCCTCAAACAAGGACTGTAAACATCATGGATGAACAACAAAAACCGCCGGAGCAAGACACTAACAAAATCATCGAAGAGCGCCGCGCCAAGCTCACGGCCTTGCGCGCCAAGGGCATCGCCTTCCCCAATGATTTTGTGCAGAAGCATCACGCCAGTGATTTGATGGCGAAGCACGCCGCCACCGAGCGCGTAGCCCTGGAGCAGGAAGCCGTCAGCGTCACGGTCGCGGGCCGCATCATGCTGAAACGCGTGATGGGCAAAGCCAGCTTTGCAACGATTCAAGATACCAGCGGACGCATCCAGATTTACGTCTCCGAGCGCGACACCGGCAAAGACGCGCAGGATGCCTTCAAGCATTACGACATCGGCGACATCATCGGCGTCACCGGCACGCTCTTCAAAACCAAAACCGATGAGCTGACGATACGATGTAAGTATCTGTTTTTATTGACTAAATCATTGCGCCCTCTGCCGGATAAATTTCACGGCCTGACCGATCAGGAGATCAAATACCGCCAGCGTTACGTCGATTTGATCGTCAACGAAGACACCCGCAACACTTTCCGCAAACGCTCGCGGATTATTCAGGCGGTGCGCGATGTGTTGGTCGCCGAGAACTATCTCGAAGTCGAAACGCCGATGATGCACCCGATCCCCGGCGGTGCCGCAGCTCGGCCTTTCGCCACGCACCACAACGCGCTCGACATGCAGTTGTTTCTGCGCATTGCGCCCGAGTTGTATCTGAAGCGGCTGGTGGTGGGCGGCTTCGAACGCGTGTTCGAGATCAATCGCAACTTCCGCAACGAAGGCATGTCCACGCGGCACAACCCCGAATTCACCATGCTGGAGTTTTACTGCGCCTACATGGAAGTCAACGGCATGATGGATTTCATCGAGCGCCTGATCCGCAAAACCGCCGAGGCCGCCGGCGGAACTAAAGTGATGTATCAGGGCAAGGAACTCGATTTCGCCAAGCCCTACGCGCGGCTCACCATCACCGATGCGATTCGCAAATACCAGCCGGAAATCGACGACGACATATTGAACGACAAAGTGAAAATCAAAGCCAAATTAAAAAGCATCGGGGTTGACCCGCGCCCGAGCGATGGCCTCGGCGCGCTGCAACTCACCCTGTTTGAAAATACCGTTGAAACCAAGCTGCACGAGCCGACCTTCCTCATCGACTACCCGGCGGAAGTCTCGCCGCTAGCGCGCAGCAACGACAAAAACCCGGAGATCACCGAGCGTTTCGAGTTGTATATCGCCGGCCGCGAAATCGCCAACGGCTTTTCGGAACTGAATGACCCCGAAGACCAGGCCGCGCGGTTTCAGGAGCAGGTCAAACAAAAAGACGCGGGCGATCACGAGGCCATGCACTACGACGCCGACTACATCCGCGCGCTGGAATACGGCCTGCCGCCAACGGCGGGCGCGGGCATCGGCATCGACCGGCTGGTGATGCTGCTGACCGACAGCCCGTCGATACGCGACGTGATATTGTTTCCGCAGATGCGGCCTGAGTAACACCCCATCCCACTCCTAGCCTCCCCCCCTCGAAGGGGGAGGGATTTCCTTCCCTCCCCGTCAGGGGGAGGTAAGGGAACACTTGAGGGTGGGGGTGGGGTAGTTTGGAAGACGCCAACTCCCCATATTTCCCGAGTCACTGTGCGAGACCGCCATGGACCAACCCCTGTGGACCCCCTCCCCCCAACGCATTGCCGCCTCCAACCTGACGGCGTTCACGAAATTCGTCGCCGACCGTTACGGCGTCAAGTCGAACGACTACGCCGAATTACACGCCTGGTCGTGCAATGACCGCGAGCAATTCTGGCAAGCCATCTGGCAATTCTGCGGCGTCGTCGGCTCGACGCAGGGCGACACCATCCTCATCGACCGTGACCGCATGCCCGGCGCGCGCTGGTTTCCCAACGCACGCTTGAATTTCGCCGAGAACCTGCTGCGCCGCCGCGACCGCACCACCGCCATCGTGTTCTGGGGCGAAGAAAAACTCAAAAGCCGTGTGACGTGGAGCGAGCTTTACGCCGAAGTCTCGCGGTTCGCACAAGCGTTACGTGCGCAAGGCGTCAAGCCGGGCGACCGCGTCGCGGCCTATCTGCCCAACCTGCCCGGCGCGGTGATCGGCATGCTGGCCACCACCAGCATCGGCGCCACGTGGTCTTCGTGCTCACCGGATTTTGGCGTGCAGGGCGTGCTGGATCGCTTTGGCCAGATCGAACCGAAAATACTGCTGGCGGCAGACGGCTACTTTCACATGGGCAAGGTGATCGATGTACTGCCCCGCGTCAAAGACATCGCGGCACAAATGCCCTCGGTGGAAAAAGTCGTGGTCGTGCCGTACACGCGCGCCGAACCGCCGCTGGCCGGCATCCGCAACGCGGTGGACGTGCGCGACTTCATGGCGCCGTATCAGCCGCGCGAGATTCATTTCGAACGATTGCCGTTCGATCATCCGCTTTATATTTTGTATTCCTCGGGCACCACCGGTGTGCCCAAGTGCATCGTGCATGGCGCGGGCGGCACGCTGTTGCAGCATTTGAAAGAGCATCAACTGCACACCGACGTGAAGCCGCTTGATCGACTGTTTTACTACACCACCTGCGGCTGGATGATGTGGAACTGGCTGGTGTCGGGCCTGGCCTCGCGCGCGACGCTGATGCTCTACGACGGCTCGCCGTTCGTGCGCCGCGGGCGCGTGTTGTGGGATTACGCCGAAGCCGAAAACGTCACCATTTTCGGCACCGCCGCCAAGTACATCGACGCCATCGCCAAGCTCAACCTTGAACCCGCAGTGTCGCACAAGTTGCCCCATCTCAAGGCGCTGCTCTCCACTGGTTCTCCGCTGTCGCCGGAGAGTTTTGATTACGTCTACCGCAACATCAAAAGCGAACTGCACCTCGCCTCCATCTCCGGCGGCACCGATATCGTGTCGTGTTTCGCGCTGGGCAACCCGACCGCGCCGGTATGGCGCGGTGAAATTCAGGCACCCGGTCTCGGGCTGAAAGTCGAGGTGTTCGACGAAGACGCACGTTCGCTGCCACGCGAAAAAGGCGAGCTGGTC
>CAWUUY010000112.1:0-3414 GCA_963924885.1 uncultured Burkholderiales bacterium
AAGTATTTGTTTTTAAAAATAATATTACTTTAACTGCAATCCTGCCTCTTTCACCAGTCGCCGCCATTTTACGATTTCGGTTTTGATGTGTGCGTTGAATTCCTGCGGCGTGCTCGACAGCGCGGTGGAGCCGTCGGCGGCGAGCCGCTCCGCCACATCCGGCGCATGCACCGCGTCGCGCATCGCGTTCGACAACTTGCGCACGATGGCGGAGTTTACTTTGGACGAGGTGACCACGCCGTACCATTGATTCGCTTCAAAACCCGGCACACCGGCCTCGGCGATGGTCGGGAGTTCCGGTAGCGCCGGCGAGCGTTTGCCGGCGGTGATGGCCAGATAACGCAATCGTCCGCTATTGATGAACGCGCGCGTGGACAGCAACGTGGTGAACGCCATCTCCACCTCGCCCGACACCAGCGCTGCCACCGCCGCGCCGCCGCCTTTGTAGGGGATGTGCGTGAACTTGGCGCCAGTCATATAGGACAGCATCTCGCCGGAGAAATGCTGCAAGGCGCCGGTGCCCGAAGAGCCTTGCTTCAGTTTGCCAGGGTTGGCCTTGCCATAGGCAATCAGTTCCTTGATGCTCTTTACCGGCACGGTGGGATGCACGGTGAGGATATAAAACAGCGTGGTGAGCTGCGACACGCCGGTGAGGTCTTTTTCGATGTCGTAGGGCAGCTTGTCGTTCACCGCCGCCAGCACTGTGTGGCCCGACGAAATCAAACACAGCGTGTGGCCGTCCGGGTTGGCGCGCGCGGTGATTTCCGCGCCGATGGCGCCCGCGGCGCCCGAGCGATTGTCGGCAATTACCTGCTGGCCCCAGGTTTCAGAGAGTTTCTTTGCCACCGTGCGGGTGGTGATGTCGGTGCCCGCGCCGGGCACGAAGGGCACGATGAAACGAATCGGGCGGGTGGGGTAGTCGCGCGCGGGGTCGGGCTGCGCTTGCGCCCAGGGCGAGGCGGCCAGCAGAGTGATTGCCGCCAACGCGGCGCGCGGAAAATGTAAGGTGTCGAACATGGTGAACTCTCGTCGATGCTATGGTGAGATAAAACCACAACCGGGGATTTGGCGCCAGCGGGATCCACGCGTGACGCAAGGCGCGGGTGCGTGCTAAATTGCCGTATCCTCAAGATGATTGTGAATGCGTGCTGGGAGACATGCATCTATGTGCAGCCACACCCACATTGTCATTCCCGCGCAGCCGGTATCCATAACACATTGCCAGAGCGTACATGGCATGGATTCCCGCCTGCGCGGGAATGATGGTTTGCCTTTTGCAGATTTATTCGCACGTTGATTGAATGCCCGCGAGACTTTTTGGATAAGACGGATGACTCTTTTTACGGTTTCCCATGTTGACTTTTGAGCCCACCAACGCCGTGCTGGGCGCGAATGTGCGTGATGCCAATCTCGCGCAGCCCTTAAGCGACGCCGATTTTTCCGCCGTGCTGCAAGCCTTGGGCCGCTACGGCGTGCTGTGCTTCAAAAATCAGGCGATCAGCCCGCAACACCTGCGTGATTTTTCCGCGCGTTTTGGCGGCTTGCAGGTGGGCGTGAGCGGCCTTCACGAGCCGGGCTTTCCGGAAGTGAGCGTGCTGTCAAACGTCATCGAAAACGGCAAACCCATTGGATTGCCCGATGCCGGGCAGGACTGGCACACTGACATGTCGTACAACGACGCCATCGGTTTTGTAAACGTGCTGTATGCCGTCAAGGTGCCGCAACGCAACGGCAAGCCACTGGGCGATACGCTGTTCGCCAACATGCATGCCGCGTACGAAGACCTTGCGCCTGCGCTGAAATCGCAGCTTGCGAACACCACTGTGACGCACGACTTCAATAAATTCTGGGAAGGCATGGTCAAACGCCCCGGCAGTACGCGTAAACCGCTTACATCCGAACAGCGCGCCAAACGCCCGCCGTCGGTGCATCCGATGTTTTTGACGCACCCGATCACCGGACGCAAGGTACTGTACTGCAACCCCGGCTACGCCATCCGGATCAATGAACTCAGCGCGGCGGAGAGTGATCGCATGCTCGATCGTTTGTTTGAACACCAGTTGCAGCGGAAATATCAATATCGGCATTCATGGAAAGTCGGCGATGTGTTGATGTGGGATCACATCGGCACGCTGCACAACGCGCTGCCGGATTACGAGCCGCACGAACACCGGCTGATGAAACGCTGTCAGGTCATGGCGGACCGTATTTTTGATCCGGCATTTGTGCGCGAGCAGTTGGCTGCGCATTGACGAAGAGCACCTGGCAAAATGAAATCCCCTCGCCCTGCAAGCGGGCGAGCGGAATTAACGTGAAGAAGTGTAGATACGTAAGTGACCCCATAACCCGTGTTGACGAAGCGACGTTGATCGCCCAGCTCTACATAGAATGGCATTGGCACAGACACGATCGATGTTGTATTCACTGCTCTGCAGCTTGCAGTCTATTCTCACGAATGCAACGCCCGATTCTCTTACTGCGTTAAGCAATTATTTTGATGGTAGCGTCACCAGTACAGACACGCTGGCGCTTGGTGGCACGGGTTGGAATGCGACCGCGACAGACTTTGACGTTGCGTATATTGCGCTTGCGGATGGACACGCGAGCGCAATCGAGTACACCGCCATTGGCGAAGCGCTACCCACACTACAGGCTGGATTGGTCGGCACCGTTAATAATAATCTGTTATTGGGAACGGCGGCGGGTGAATCCATGCACGGCGGCGTCAACGCTACCGAATCGGTTGTTAATGGTAACGACATTCTGGTCGTTCTCGGAGGTAACGACACTATCTGGGGCGGCGCGGGCAGCGACATGCTATTGGGCGGCGCCGGCAACGACATTATTGCGGGCGGCCAGGGCGCGGATAACTTCGTAACGTCGTCGGCATTGGCGCTTGATGCGGACAGCGTAGTCGACTACAGCTATGTTGAGGACGACAAGGTGGACCTTACTGCCCTGCTCGACGCCGCGTTTTCTGCCGGCAACATCGTGAATGACTACGCGCGGCTGGTGCAGACTGGAAATAACATCGAGGTGCAGGTGGATACGGATGGAACCGGCGGCGGTGGCAGCTTTACCACGGTCGCCACGTTGCTTGGCTACGGCACTGGCAGCGCAAGCGATCCGGTCAAGGTGTTCTTCGAAAGACAGGATCACCTACTGAAGATTTAATGTGAGCTCGAGAAATGTTAAAGATGCTCGGCACGCACCAGCGTGCGCAACCGCACCACCCCGCCAACGGGTGTTTACCAGGAGAATATGTTTAACTTTCTGTTTTTAAAAGATATTTAACCAGTAGTGTCCCAACGTTGATCGATTGTTTGCCAGCAACTGATTGAAACAAAATAGATAATTCATGTTTTAATCTGGTCTCGATTTGAACTGCGCCGTTGACATTTGTCATCCTACGAG
>CAWUUY010000113.1:0-4171 GCA_963924885.1 uncultured Burkholderiales bacterium
AGTGCCACTTGAGACGGGTTTATGGGTTCCCGCCTGCGCGGGAACGACACTGTTAATTTTGGACAACACCATGCCTATCAAACTGACTACCGCCATCGTAGTAATAACGACGGCACTCACCGCCCCCCAAGCCAGCACGCAAGATTACCCCAACAAAGTCGTGCGCCTGATCGTGCCCTATCTACCGGGCGGCTCCACCGATATCGTGGCGCGCATTCTGTCGGCGCGCATGACCGAATCGTTCAAGCAGCAGGTGATCGTCGATAATCGCGGCGGCGGCGCCTCCATCACCGGCACTGAGGCCGTGGCGCGCGCCACGCCCGACGGCTACACACTGCTGTTGGGCAATATCGCGCTGGGCGCGAACCCCAGCCTGTTTCGCAAACTGCCCTACGACGCCGAACGCGACCTGACGCCATTGGCGCTGGTTGCCATCATGCCCACCGTGCTGGTTGCGCATCCTTCCGTGCCCGTACGCAACGTGAAGGATCTCATCGCCTTCGCCAAACAGCGCCCCGGCGCGCTCTACTACGCCTCGGCGGGCAATGGCAGCGTCAATCACCTGACGATGGAAGTGTTCCGCTGGATGGCCGGTATCGAGGTGGTGCATGTGCCGTACAAAGGCGGCGCGCCGGCATTCACCGATGTGATCGGCGGCCAGCTTCCATTGATGTTCCCGACCATCGTGATGTCCAATCATCACATCAAGAGTGGGCGGCTTACGCCGCTGGGCATCAGCAGCGCCAAACGCTCCAGCGTGCTGCCCAACATTCCCACCGTCGCCGAAGCCGGATTGCCCGGCTTTGATGTCAACGAGTGGCAAATGCTGATGGCCCCCGCGCGCACCCCGCCCGCCGTCATCGAGCGTGTGCATGCCGAGTTGGTCAAGGCACTGCAAGTCCCGGAAGCCCGTGAA
The DNA here is from genome assembly GCA_963924885.1 of uncultured Burkholderiales bacterium. Taxonomy (GTDB): domain Bacteria; phylum Pseudomonadota; class Gammaproteobacteria; order Burkholderiales; family SG8-41; genus UBA5216. Next base: position 917 of record CAWUUY010000113.1, read on the forward strand.
CGCATCCTCGCGCTAGGCGCGGAACCCATCGGCGCGCCACCCAAGGAAGCGGCGGCGTTTTTGAAGAATGAAATGGCGCGCTGGGCGCGAGTGGCTAAGGAAGCGAAGATTCCGCTGGTGGATTAAGAAAGTCCTTCGACAAGGTCAGGACGAACGATAAGCACCCCGTAGACCGGAAAAGCGTAGCGGCGCTCACTCCACCTTGATCCCCGCCGCCTTCACCACCTTAGGCCACATTGCCAGTTCCGCGCGGATCAGCGTGGCGAATTCCTCCGGCTTGCTAGCGATGGATTCGACGCCTTCGTTGGCGAATACCTTTTTGACTTCCGCGGACTGCAACGCGCGCGCCACCTCGGCGTGTAATTTCGCGATCACCGCCGGCGGAGTTTTCGCCGGCGCGAATAGGCCGTTCCACGGGCCGTGATCGTAGCCCGCCACGCCGGATTCCGCAAACGTGGGTATCTCCGGTGCCGCGGGTGTGCGCGTCGCGGTGGTGACGGCCAGCGCGCGCAACCGGCCGCTGCGCACGTGCGGCAGCACTCCCACCGTCGTGCCGATGTTCAGTTGCACCTGCCCGCCGATGGCCGCTGTCACCGCTGGCCCGCCGCCGGTGTACGGCACATGCACGAGGTCGATGCCGGTCATGGTTTTCAGCAACTCCATCGACATATGCGTGCCGCTCGCCAGTCCCGCCGAGGCATAGTTGATGGTGCCGGGTTTGGCCTTGGCCAGTGCCAACAAATCTTGCAGGGTTTTCGCCGCGAATGACGGATGCGCTGCCAGCAGATTGGCAAAACGCGTCAACTGCGATACGGGTGCTAAATCACGTTCGGTGTCGTACGGCACGCGTTTGTAAATGCTCGGGTTCACCGTGATGCCCGCCGCCACCACCAGCAGCGTATGGCCATCGGGTGCTGCGCGCACCACCAGTTCGGTGCCGATCATGGTGCCCGCGCCGGGCCGGTTATCCACCACCACCGGTTGTTTGAACGCATCGGACAGTCGCTGCGCGATCAGCCGCGCGGTGAGATCGGTGGATGCGCCCGGCGACTGCGGTACGATGATGCGCAGCGGGCGAGACGGATAGGCAGCAATGTTTTGCGCCAGCACGGGGCCGCACGACAACGCGATTGCACTGACCATCCACCCGGGTGTCACTCTGATTGGCATGGGCATGGTGGCGTAACTATTCCTGCTTGATGCCGGCCGTCTTGACCACTTTGGCCCATTTCGCCACTTCGGTCTTCAGATGCGCGGCGAACGCATCGGGCGTGCTGCCGACCGCCTCGGAGCCATCGGCTGCCAGGCGCTCGCGGATTTCCGGCGTCTTCAGGATGGCGGCGATCTCGCCGTGGAGCCGCCCCGTCACCGCGGCAGGCAGGTTGGCCGGACCAAGAATGCCATACCAGCCGCTGACATCGAAGCCCGGCAGCACACCGGACTCCGCCACCGTCGGTATGTCGGGCGCGATCGGCGAACGTTTCAGACTGGAAACCGCAAGCCCTTTCAGCTTGCCCGCCTTGACCTGCGGCAGCCCCGACACCACGGTGAGAAACAACAGCGACACGTGGCCGCCCATGATCTCGGTCAACGCGGGGCCGACACCCTTGTAGGTGATATGCATCATATCGATGCCGGCGTTGGCCTTGAGTAATTCAAAACCCAGATGGCCGAGCGAACCCACCGCGGTGGACGCGTAGTTAATCTGGCCGGGCCGCGCCTTGGCCAGTGCCACCAGTTCCTTGACGTTTTTCACCGGCAGCGAGGGATGCGCGAGCAGCAGATACGATTGACCGGTCGCCAGCGTGATGGGGGTGAAATCGCGCAGCGTGTCGTACGGCATGCTCTTGCGCAGACTCGGAATCACGGTGTGCGTGGCGCTGACGATCAGCAGCGTGTGACCGTCGGGCGCGGCCTTCGCCACCATCTCGCCCGCGATCAGGCCGCTGGCACCGGCGCGATTGTCGATCACCACCTGCTGGCCAAAACGCTCGCCGAGCTTTTGCCCGATGGCGCGCGCCACGGTATCGGTGGCGGAGCCTGCGGATTGCGGCACCAGCAGGCGAATTTGTTTGGCGGGATACGCCGGTGCGGCGGTTTGCGCGAATGCAGTGCCCACAACACCACCAGCGGCAAGCAACACGAACGGGAACGTGAGCGATAAGGGTTTCATTTTTTCCTTGATTTCAATCGATCTTGATGCCCGCAGTTTTAATCACCTTCGCCCACTTCGCGGTTTCGGATTTAACGATAGCGGCGAATTCCTGCGGCGAATTGCCCACGGCCTCCGCGCCTTCGTTGGCGAAGATCTTTTTCACGTCCGGCGTGCCGAGTACGCGCGCGACTTCGGCATGCAGCTTGGCGACGATAGCGGCGGGCGTTTTTGCCGGCGCGAGAAAACCGTTCCAAGGTTCGTGGTCGTAGCCCGGCGCACCGGACTCCGCGAAGGTGGGTATCTCCGGCGCGGTAGCGGTGCGCTTGGGCGAGGTCACCGCGATAGCGCGTAATTTGCCGGAGCGCACGTGCGGCAACAGCCCGACGGTGGTGCCGATAATCAATTGCGTCTGCCCGCCGATGGCGGCAATCGCCGCCGGCCCGCCGCCTTTGTAGGGAATCTGCACGATGTCGATGCCGGTCATCTGCTTTAACAACTCTGCGGACATATGCGTGCCGGTGCCGGTACCCGCCGACGCGTAATTGATCGTACCGGGTTTCGCCTTCGTTAATGCGATAAGGTCGTTCAGGGTTTTTGCCGCAAACGACGGATGCGCCGCCAGCAGATTCGGAAATTTAGACAACTGCGTCACCGGCGCAAAATCACGCACCGGGTCGTACGGCACCTTGGTGTAGAGACTCGGATTGATGGTCAGCGATGACGCCACCACCAGCAGCGTGTGGCCATCGGGCGCCGAGCGCACGACGATTTCAGTTCCGCTGATGGTGCCCGCGCCGGGGCGGTTATCCACCACCACCGTCTGTTTAAATGCCTCGGACAGACGCGCCGCGATCAGCCGCGCGGTGAGATCGGTTGAAGCGCCCGGCGATTGCGGCACGACGATACGAATCGGGCGCACGGGATAGTTCGTCACATCGGTTTGCGCAACAGCCGCTAGCGGCGCGCAGCACAGCATCACACGCACGATACACAGCATGAATAACCTCACCATGATGATCCTCCATTAAGTATTTTTTTTATTAACTATTTTAGTGTCTGGTAAGCCGCTATGAAGTAAGCGACAAATGGATTGTACTTTA
>CAWUUY010000114.1:0-12143 GCA_963924885.1 uncultured Burkholderiales bacterium
TGGGGCTGACGTGCAACGTACGCGGCGCCACCGACCAATTTGTTGTCCAATGCACGTGGCTGGAAAACTCACATGCGGCGCAATAGGGATTGCGCACTACGGCATTGCAACTTACGCGCGTTGCCACAGAGGCGGAACTCACTAAGGATAGTGACCGTCGATTGAAGTGATTGACTCACAATAGCGGCCAAAGAATTCAAATGCCCTCGCGCAAATAATGGCCGCCATGATGAAATTAGGCTGGCGCGTATAGCGGAGTCACGGCTCCGTATGCAGATGGGGGGGGGCGGGCGCGCGCAGACGCTAATCCAGCGTAGCCCCCGACTCCTTAACCACCTTGGCCCACCTCACCAGATCCTCCCGCAACACCTTGGCAAACTGCTCCGGCGACCACGGCGCGGGTTCCGCGCCCTGCCCTGCGAAGCGATCGATGACATCTTTTTGCGCCAGCAAATGATTGATGTCGGCGTTGATTTTTTTCACCACGGCGGGCGGGGTGCCGCCGGTGGTGAGGATGCCGAACCACGGCGTGACCACAAACCCGGGAAAGCCGGATTCGATCATGGTGGGCACGTCTTTCAGCGTATCGAGCCGCTTGGCGGTGGTCACCGCCAGCGGGCGGATCAGGCCGCCGCGTATCTGGCCGATGACCGAGGGAATGCTGCCGAACGCCAGTTGCACTTCGTTGGCGATGATGTTGGTGACCGCGATAGCGATGCCGCGATACGGCACATGGGTGAGTTGCACGCCGCCCGCGCTGGCGATCATTGGCCCCAGCAGGTGGTTGACGGTGCCGTTGCCCGCCGAGCCGTATTTGATATCGCCGGGCTTGGCCTTAGCCAGCGCAATCAGTTCCTTCATGGTTTTGGCGGGCACGTTGTTGCCCGCGACGATCACGTACGGCACCACCGCCAAGTTGGCGGTGGGCTCGAAGTTTTTAATCGGATCCCACGACAAGTTTTTATAGAGCGCGGGATTGATCGCGTGGGTGCCGGAGAAACCCAGCACCCAGGTGTATCCGTCGGGAGCGGCGCGGGCGGTCATTTCGGTGCCGATGTTGCCGCCGGCGCCGACGCGGTTATCGACCACCACCTGCTGCTGCCATTGCTCGGTGAGTTTCATCGCGATGATGCGCGACAGCACGTCGGAGGCGCCGCCCGTCGCCTGCGGCACGACAAAGCGAACCGGTCGGGTGGGGTAGGCCTGTCCTGAGCCTGTAGAAGGGGTTTGCGCCTGCGCCATCATCGGCGCCAGCAAAACACCCGCCGCCGCCCATCCCATTCGTTTTGTAAGTCTCATGATTCCTCCCTCGGGTTATTTTGGCCGATCGCCCTGCAAGGTAATGCGATGCATCACGCGCCGGTAGCCGTGGTAATCGTTGATCGGAAAATGCATCGCGGCGCGGTTGTCCCACAGCGATAGCGACCCCGGTCGCCATTGAAACCGGCAGGTGAATTCGGGCCGCACCTGATGCTGATGCAGATAATTGAGCAGCGGCGCGCTTTCTTCCTCGCTCCAGTCCTTGAAACGCACGGTGTGGCCGGGGTTGATATAGAGGGCGCGGCGGCCGGTTTCAGGATGCGTGCGCACCACCGGGTGCTCGGCCTCAAACACGTCATGGGCGCGCGCGGTGGGGCTTTGCGCCACGCGATCCTCGCGCGATTTCGACACGTCCGCCTTGGCGGAACTGCTGATGCCGGTGAGCGTGTCCATGGTTTTTTTCAAGCCGGCGGACAGCGCTTCATAGGCAAGATACTGATTGGCGAACATCGTGTCCCCGCCGAACGGCGGCAGCTCGCGCGCGAGCAAAAACGTGCCCAACGGCGGTGTTTCAAGATAGGTGGTGTCCGAATGCCACATGCCGCCGAAGTTGATGCGCTCGTGTTCGAGTTTGATCACCGGGGTAATCACCGGAAAACCATCGAGACCGCGGATAAACGGGTATTCGATCGGCTTGCCGAAGCGCTCGACGAACGCGAGGTACTGCGCGCTGGTGATATCCTGATCGCGAAAGAAAATCACCACGTGATCCAGCCACGCTCGGCGAATCTCCGCGATGGTTTCGTCGGACAACTCGCGCCGCAGATCAACGCCGCTGATTTCGGCGCCGATGGCACCGGCGATTTTTTGTACTGTTATGGCGCTTGCTGACATCGCGATAAAGTCTCCCTCATTGCTTCCACCGATCAGTATACCGGAGGCGGGGTTATAATTTCCCGCTACCCCATCGAGGAATTCAACATGATAAATCGTCTGCTACTGCTTGCCGCACTGCTAGTGTCGCTCGGGTCGCTCGGCGGCTGCACCACCCACAATATCGTCAGCGACGGCGCTGACGGCAAGCTGATGCTGAAGGGCCACGACCCAGTGAGTTATTTCACCCAGCTCAAACCCCTGCCCGGCAACCCGGCGATCAAAGCCGATCACGAAGGCGTCACCTATCGCTTTGTCAGCGAGGAAAACCGCGCGCTGTTCGTAAAAAACCCTGGCCAATACGCGCCGCAGTACAACGGCTTTTGCGCCAACGGGCTGGTGTATGCGATTCCGCTCGGCGGCAATCACGACACCTACAAGATCATCGACGGGCGGCTGTTGATGTTCGGCGGCGGGAACTCGAAGAAATATTTCGTGATGGACGAAGCGCGTAACGTTAAGCTGGCGGAAGATTACTGGAGCACCGAGGTGCGGGGCAGCATCCCGCGCCTGCAATCGTGGAAGCGGCTAATATTCAAGGTTCCGCATTACAAGACCAATCGCGAACTTGCTGCCGAGTGGGACGCGCGCCAATTCAAAAAATAAGCGCGCGCACGTCATGCACACCATGCGCGTGCATTGTCTGCTGTGAGTAGTTTGCGCGCGCTGGCCGCGATGGCGGTTCCCGCCGCGATAATGGGGGCGGCCTGGGCGCTGGGCGCGCACACCGCCGCCTTGCCGCCGGCGTATGCCTCGCTGGCGAGCCATGCGCCGGTGATCGTGCTCGCCATCGGCGCACTGCTCGCCGCCGGGTTCCAGCGCGGCAGAGTTTTTTTTGCGATTCTGACGCTGGCCGTTGCGTACTATGCCCTGCGGGCCTACCCCGGCGCGGGATTCACCGCGCGCACGGTGTTCGCCGCAGTGTGCCTGCTGGCGCAGGTGAATTTCATCGCGCTGGCGCTGATGCGCGAACGCGGCATTTATAATCTGCACGGCCTGTTGCGCGCGGGCGTTATCGCGCTCGAAGGCGGCATCACGGCATGGCTCGCCGCGTCGGGCAATCGGGAAACAGTGGACTGGCTGTATCAGCCGCTGTCGGACACGCTGACGAACATACTGACATACGTGTCGTCGGTGGGTTCACGCATCCCGCAGGCTGCACTGCTGCTGATGGCGGCAGGTGTGATTACCGCCATCGTGCTGTGGTGGCGCTCGCGCTCGGCGATAGACCTCGCTTTTGCCAGCGCGATGGTGGCGTGGGGCATCGCGGTGCAAGGGCTGCCGCAACGCGAATGGCACATGGCGTTCATCGCCGCCGCCGCGCTGATCCTCTCCGTGGCGGTGCTGCAGGATGTGTACCGCATGGCGTTTCGCGACGAGCTTACCGGCGTACCCGGGCGCCGCGCGCTGAACGAGCATCTGGCGCGGCTGGGTTCGCGCTTTGCCATCGCGGTGATCGATATCGATCACTTCAAGAAATTCAACGATACCCACGGCCACGATGTCGGCGATCAAGTGCTGAAAATGGTGGCCACGCGCATCGAACGCGTGCGCGGCGGCGGTAGCGCCTACCGCTTCGGCGGCGAGGAATTCGTCGTGGTGTTTCCGCGCGCGACCTGCGCGCAGGCGCTGCCGCATCTGGAGGCATTGCGCGTGGATGTCGCTAATCACGGGCTGACGCTGCGCGCATCCGAACGACCAGTGAAAACGCCCGCGCGCACCGGTGCTCATGGTCGCGCGCGCAAAGCAAGCACCGGCGGCAAAAAACTGTCCGTCAACATCAGTATCGGCGTAGCCGAATGCAACGACAAATTCGAGACACCCGCTGCCGTCTTGACCGCGGCGGACAAGGCGCTGTATCGCGCCAAGCGCGCGGGCCGCAACCGCGTGAGCCAGTAAATCATAAGTATTTGTTTTTAAAACAATTTTTTTGTCTCATCTAACGCTACAATCCCACACATGTTAGATATTGCCCACATCCGCGAGGAATACATGCGCGCCGGCCTTGATGAGCGCGACGTGCTGGCCGACCCGCTGGCGCAATTCAAGCGGTGGTTCGACGACGCGGTGCAGGCGGAACTGCCGCTACCCAACGCGATGTCGCTGGCAACGGTGGCTGCGGGCGGAAAACCGGCGTCGCGCATGTTGCTGTTGAAAGGTGTGGATCACGGCGGATTCGTTTTTTACACCAACTACGACAGCCGCAAGGGGCGCGAGATCGCCGCCAACGCGCAGGCAGCGCTGCTGTTCGGCTGGCTGCCGCTGGAGCGCCAGGTACGCATCGAAGGCACGCTCACGCGCGTCACCGCGCAGGAGTCAGACGATTATTTCGCCAGCCGCCCGCTGGGCAGCCGTCACGCGGCGATTGCGTCGCCGCAAAGCGACACGATCACCAGCCGGTCGCAACTGGAACAACGTTACAACGACGTGACCCGCGCGACGGACGCCACGGGTAATGACCCGCCGCGCCCCGCGCAGTGGGGTGGCTATCGCTTAATGCCGGTGGAAATCGAATTCTGGCAGGGCCGCGAAAACCGTCTGCACGACCGGCTGTTGTTTAGCAAGACCGCCGCAGGGTGGCCAGCGTGGCAGTTGACGCGACTGGCGCCGTGATTCCTAGCCAAGAATCATCGTACTACCCGCCAAGATATAATCGCGGTCTCGTGCCTGCCGCGCGTCACTAATTTGGAATGCGGACGGCCGGCGTTGTTTTGCACTTTGCGTATTGCGTTTGACGTTTGGCCTAACCTTGTCACTTCCGCCGCACCGCTGGCTTAGCCTGATTCTCGCTTGGTACTTTGTCGCGATCTGGGGCGCCGGTTTCATCGCCACCAAGGTCGCGTTGCAACATGCGGCGCCGCTGACGTTTCTCAGCATCCGCTTCGCGTTCGGCATCTTCTGCCTGATTCCTTTTATGTGGCTGATGCGCCCCTCGTGGCCGGCCACGCGCGTTGAATTCGCGCATGTGGTGGTGGCCGGGCTACTGATGCACGCGGTGCATCTGGGCGGCAGTCACTACACACAGTATCTCGGCCTGTCGGCGGGCATTACCGCGGTGTTGCTGTGCATACAGCCGCTGCTCACCGCGGGCATCGCCGCGCGCTGGATGCACGAAAAGCTGAGTCCGCTGCAATGGCTGGGCATCGCCGCCGGATTCGCCGGCGTGACGCTGATCGTGTGGCACAAGATCGACGTGCGCGAAGCCACGCTCGGCAGTCTGATCGCGGTATCCGTCGCCCTGTTCGGCGTGACGGCGGGGTCGCTGTATCAGCGCGCGTTTTGTCCGCGCGTAGATTTGCGCGCCGCCGCGCTGGTGCAGTTTGTCGCGGTGTTACTGGTGCTCGCGCCGCTGGCGCTGGCGTTCGAGGACAACACGGTACGCTGGTCGTGGGCATTGATCGGATCACTGGTCTATCTGGTGATCTTCGCGTCGCTGCTGGGCGTCAGCGCGTGGCACTATCTGCTGCGCCATGGCGATGCGACGCGCGTCACCAGTCTGATTTATCTCACGCCGGTGTTCGCCATCGTGCCGGAATTTATCTGGTTCGATATCACGCCGTCGTTCGTGAGCTGGATCGGCATTGTGATGACCTGTCTCGGCGTGGCGCTGGTGGCGTGGCGCAAGACCGCCCCTTCTACGGTAAGATAGCCTTTAAAAACAAATAGATATAAACGACGCGCTTGAGTATTTCCCTCATCTTTTTGATCACTATCCTGCCGCACATCGCCTTTGCAGGCGCGCGCGTGACGCTATCGCTGTTCGCGCTGCACTTGGGCGCGACGCCGCTCATCGTGGGCATGATTATTTCGCTGATCGCGGTGGTGCCGATGGTGTATTCGGCGCGCTGGGGGCGCGGCATCGACCGCACCGGCATTTACAAGCCCATGCTGCTCGGCGCGGGTCTGGTGCTTGCGGGCACGTTGCTGGCGTTCGCGCTGCCGCGCATCGAAACCTTGTTCGCCGCCAGCATGCTGGTGGGCACCGGTTTCATGCTGTATCACATCTGTGTCAATCAGGCCGCCGCGCTGGTGGGGCGGCCCGAAGACCGCACGCGCAATTTCAGCATGCTGGCGCTGGCGTTTTCCACCTCCGGTTTTATCGGCCCGGTGGTGGCGGGTTTTGCCATCGACGGCATCGGCCACCGCAATACTTTTTTGCTGTGCGCGGGGTTCATGGTCGCGACACTGGCGCTGATCTACCACCGTCGCCACGAGATCACACGCCATCATCAGCCGGTGGCGCAGACGCGGGACAAACGCGCGATGGATCTGCTGCGCATCCCAGCGCTACTGCGCATTTTTATCATCAGCGGCCTGATGTCGATGTGCTGGGATTTGTATACCTTCGTGATGCCAATACACGGCGCCGGCATCGGCCTGTCGGCGTCCACCATCGGCTTGATACTCGGCTCGTTCGGCGGCGCGATTTTTTTGTTCCGGCTGATGCTCCCGTGGGTAGTGCATCGCTTTAACGAACGCAAGCTGCTGATCAGCGCGATGGTGCTTTCCGGCTGCATGCTGGCGCTGATTCCGCTGGTAGACAGCGTGCCACTGCTGATGGTGGTGTCGTTCGTGCTCGGCATCGGGCTGGGCGGCACGCAGCCGATCATCATGGCCATGCTCTACGCGCAGGCGCCCGAGGGCCGCGGCGGCGAGGCCGTGGGCATGCGCACGCAGTTGCTGAATATCACGCAGGCCGGCATCCCGATGATCTTCGGCGCGCTCGGTGCATGGATGGGTATGGCGCCGGTGTTTATTACGATGGGTGTGGCGCTGCTGGCGGGCGCGTGGTACGCGCGGCGCGAGGCTTAGGCGCGGCGTTGGGGTTACCCGTTCACTCGTTCACCCGTTCACGCTTTTTCAGGCACACAAACAAAAACGGCCAACCCCGCAAAGGGTTGGCCGCCTTTTTAAGAACGTAAAACTTAGCTCAGGTGCTTGCTGACCAGTTTCGTCATCTCGAACATCGAGACTTGCTTCTTGCCGCCAAAGATCGGCTTGAGCTTGTCATCGGCATTGATGTTGCGGCGGTTCTTGGCATCTTGCAGGCCATGCTTCTTGATGTAGGCCCAGATTTTTTTGGTGACTTCGGTACGCGGCATTGCAGCGTTGCCAATGACGGCGCCTAGATCAGCGCTGATTTTCATCGGCTTCATGAAGGCGGCGTTCGGCTTGCGCTTCGCTGCTTTCTTTTTTGCCGGGGCTTTCTTTGCTGCTTTTTTCTTTGCGGCCATGGAGATTCTCCGTTCAGGTTTGGTTTAACAATTTTAGGTTTGCTGTTTTGCTGTTTTGCCTTGCCACTGAGAGCACAGGTAGCGGCACGGTGACGAGAGAATGCCGATGGAAATCGCGCTTGTCAATGCTTTTCTATAGGAGAATCGCCACGTTTTCCCTCTGAAAAAGACGTGCGGTTCGCGCACCGCTTGCCGGACACGCCCTCACCTGTGTAATCTTTACGCATTCCGGGCGTACTTTTTCTGTCCACTGGAGCGTACACGTCCATGGCACTGACAGAGCAAGAGCGACAAGAAATCAATGATCTAGCACGGCAATTCGAGGCGGCCACCGGCACGCAGGCAGTAGCCGCTATCGTCGGCAAGGCCGACGATTACCCGGATGTCCCGTGGAAGGCATTCGCGCTGGGCGCCGCGATGGCGGCGATGGCGGTGGTCGCCGATGAATTTATCCGTCAGGACTGGCAGCATCCACACCCCGCTGCGGGACGTGGCGGCGATACTGGTGGCGGGGGTGCTATGCTGCGTGGCGGCCATGACGATACCCGCGTTCGGGCGGCTGTTTCTCAACCGAGAGCGGGCGCGCGGCGAGGTACGGCAGCACGCTCAAGGTATCTTTTTGCAACTGGAAATGTTCGCCACCGCCGAGCGGGCAGGCATCCTGGTTTTGGTCGCGCGCTTCGAACGGCGCATTGTGATCCTGCCGGACAGCGGCATTGCGCGCCACGTCTCGCGACGCGAACTGGACGCATCATCGCCGTCGTGGGGCCGCATCTGGCGGCGGAACGGCCAGTGGAAGCGTTTCGCGCGGGGTTTGCCGCGCTCGCCGAGCTGCTCAAGCAAAAAGGCATCAACCCGGCGCGCCATGGCAATGAGCTGGCGGACGACGCAGTGGTCGAGGGGGGCACATGATGAGATTCATGCAACGACTGTACGCGGTGATGGCGCTGTGCCTGCTGGCGGGCTATGCGAACGATGGCGCCGCCGCCGATGTGCCGATGCTGAGCGGGCGCGTGGTGAACAACGCCGAGTTGCTGTCGTCGGCGGCGCGCGAGCGCATCAGCGCGGCGCTGAAGGCGCACGAGACCAAGACCACCAATCAGATCGCGGTGCTAACCATCGCCACGCTGGGCGAAGACACCATCGAGCAGTTCGCCACCCGCGTGTTCGAGACCTGGAAGCTCGGCACAAAAGCCAAGGACAACGGCCTGCTGCTGGTGATCGTACCCGCGGAACGCAAGATACGCTTCGAGGTCGGGCGCGGGCTGGAAGGCGTAATACCCGATGTGATGGCCAGCCGCACCATACGCAACGTGATCGCGCCGCAATTCAAAGCAAAACAATTCGATCAGGGCGTGGAGGAAGGCCTTGCCGCCATCATCAAGTTGCTCGAGGGCGAGCCCGGCACGATCGACGACGCTAAAGAAGCATCTTCGGGCTTCAAAGACCCCAACCTCTCCATCGGCGAATGCATTTTGTTCGGCGTGTTCATCTTCGGCATCATTGGTCTGTTTACCGTGATTGGCATTTTCACGCCGGGTATGGGATGGTTTTTGTATGTCTTTCTGATTCCGTTCTGGGCGCTGTTTCCGATGGTGGTGGTCGGTTTCACTGGCGCGATGACCATACTGGGTGTGTATCTGGTCGGCTACCCCTTGGCCAAGATGCTGCTGCCGAGCACCGAGTGGTACAAAAAACGCAATCGCACCTCGCTTCCGACCGCCGCGCAGGCAAACGCGGCTTTGGCGGCGTCAATCACAGCCGCGATAGCTGGTCGAGCTCGTCGGGCGGTTGGAGTTCCAGCGGAGGCGGGGGTGGCGGCGACAGCTTTTCGGGCGGCGGCGGTGATTCAGGCGGCGGCGGAAGTTCGGGGGACTACTGATCCCTCAGCCCGCTTTTTTGAGCTTGCTCAAAAAGTGTTTGCGGAACTTTGCCACCTTGGGCGCCACCACGAACTGGCAGTAACCCGCGCCGGGATTACGCGCGAAATATTCCTGATGGTACTCCTCGGCGATGTAAAACACCGTGGCCAGCGTTACCTCGGTCACAATCGGGTCGCGCCATAGCCCAGCGCCGCCGAGGTTCGTAATCACCTGCTCCGCCGCCGTCTTTTGCGACGGCGAATGATAAAAAATCGCCGAGCGGTATTGCGTGCCGCTGTCGTTGCCCTGCCGGTTCAGCGTGGTCGGGTCGTGAATCACGAAGAACACTTCGAGCACCTCTTTGAACGAAACCACCGCCGAATCAAAGGTGACCTGCACCACCTCGGCGTGGCCGCTGTTACCGTTGCACACCTGCTCGTAGGTCGGGTTAGGATTTTTACCTCCCATGTAGCCCGACTCCACCGATAGCACGCCCTTGAGATCGTCGAAAACGGCCTCAAGACACCAGAAACAGCCGCCACCGAGGGTGGCGATTTCCTGACCGGGTTGCGCTGTGCTCATGAGGATCCTTTCGTGTATTTCATGTGGTGGGGAATTTTGCAACGATTTAGCCCACTAAGTCATAACTAAGTCGTAGCGGTTGGCGTAACCTTACCATTGTTCGCTGTAAGCTCGCCCGGCCACGGCCGACCAACCGGGCAGGCGCAATAATTGCCGCGCAAAATCAAGGAGACTCTCATGGTTCAGTTTCGTCAGTGGTTTGTGATCGTAGCACTGTTGTTCACAGGAACCGCCCTCGCCCAATCCCCCGTCAAAACTGCCAAGGCCACCTTCGCTGGCGGCTGCTTCTGGTGCATGGAAGCACCCTATGACAAGCTACCCGGCGTGATTTCAACCACCTCCGGCTACATGGGCGGGACGGTCAAGAACCCGACCTACGAACAAATTTCCACAGGGCGCACCGGCCACACCGAAGTGGTGCAAGTCGAATACGAACCGTCGAAAGTGACATATGAAAAACTGCTGGAAGTGTTCTGGATGAACATCGACCCGACGGTGAAAAACGCGCAGTTTTGCGATCACGGCACACAGTACCGCAGCGGCATCTTTTTCCACGACGATGCGCAGCGCAAGGCCGCCGAAGCGTCCAAGGCCGCGCTGGACAAATCCAAGCCCTTCAAGCAACCCATCGTCACCGAAATCACCAAAGCCCCAGCATTTTATATCGCCGAGGAATACCATCAGGACTATTACATCAAGAATCCGGTGCGCTACCGGGTGTATCGCAACGGCTGCGGGCGCGATGCACGGCTGAAGGAACTGTGGGGCAAAGCGCCGGAGTAGGCAAGCGGCGAGTCGCCGTGCCGCAAGGTCGTTATTAGCCCTTGGTTTTTAACTTTACATCGTTCTCCGCAATGAAGCTACGAATCTGATCGGAGATATCCATCAGCTTTAACCACTGCTCTTTATAGAGCGTGACAGGAAAGCGCCCCATGCCGTAAATCGACAGGGCGCCTTTTTCACTCACCTTCATGGAGATGCCGGTGGCAGCGCCTTTTTTCAGCGCGGCGTTTTCATTGCGCAAGCGTTCGAGTTCGGCTTTCAGATCTTCGTCGGACATGATTTCCCCTTGTTATCAAGAGCGCTACTTTACGCGATTTTTCTGCGTATTCCGAGGTACATCGCCCAACAAAACGGCGAGATGCAAAACGAAACGCCGCGGCATAGTCAATCCACCCGCGCGCCAATGCGCCGGATGATTGGCCCCCATTTGTCGCTCTCCGATTGTATGAGTTGACGAAATACTTCGGCGCTGCCGCCCACCGGCTCCAAACCTGCGCTGTTCAGCTTTGCGCGCACATCGGCATCATGTAACGCGGCGTTGATCTCGCGATTCAGCCGCACAACGATATCTGCGGGTGTGCCGGCGGGCAGCAACAGGCCGTTCCACGCCAGCGCTTCAAATTTGGGCAAGCCCGCCTCCGCCACGGTGGGCAACTCCGGCGTAAGCGCATAACGCACGGCGCCGGATACCGCGAGCATCCTCACCTTGCCTGTCTTGGCGAGCGGCGCGATCGCGGTGGGCACCGCAAACAACAATTGCGTGTCGTTGCCCGCCATGGACGCGATCGCAGGTGGTGATCCATTGAACGGCACGTGCACGATGTCGATGCCCGTCATCGATTTCAACAACGCCATTGCGAGGTGCGACGAGCTGCCGTTGCCCACCGAGGCGTAACTCAGTTTGCCGGGATTGGCTTTGGCATGCGCGATGAGTTCTTTCAGCGACGTGGCCGCTATCGCGCTGCTCACCGCCAGTACATTCGGCTGGCGGGTGGTGGTGATGACAGGAATCAAATCTCTGAACGGATCGTACGGCAGCTTGGCGTAAAGATGCGGGCCGAACGCGAGCGGGCCGTTGAACGACAGCACCAGCGTGTAGCCGTCGGGCGCGCTCTTCGCAACATAATCGGTGGCGAGTGTGCCGCCCGCGCCGGCGCGGTTTTCAATCACGATGGGCTGCTTCAAACTGTCTTTGAGTTTGTCGCCGAGGATGCGGCCGATGGCGTCGATGGAACTGCCCGCGGGTGCGGCCATGACAAACTTGATGGGCTTGGCCGGCCATGCTTGCGCTGATCCCACAGGGGCGGGCTGCGCTGCCAGTGCGCCCGTCGCCAAAGATGCGCAGAGGGCGACGGCGCCAGGTAAAAAGGAATGAATTTTCATAAGTATATGTTTTTATTATATATTATTTACATTTCAGGAGGGGCCTGTCCGTAATTCACGGACTGCTGTAGACCCATTTCCGCCACTTTGATGTATGATGTTTGAT
>CAWUUY010000115.1:0-8148 GCA_963924885.1 uncultured Burkholderiales bacterium
GCGGCGATTTCACCGCTCAGATTGCCGCCCGCGCCGGGACGGTTATCCACGATCACGTTGCGGCCCAGTGCGGTCGACAGACCCGCCGCGATAATGCGCGACGAGGTATCCGCGCCACCACCGGCCGAATTGGCCACGATCAGGCGGATCTGTTTTGCGGGGTACTGTTGCGCGTGCGCCGGCGTCGCGGCCAGCAACGCCCCCGTGCAGGCAAAAACCATCGCGGTCATGCGCATTTTTATCCTCCCCAAAAACAAAAAAAAGAAGACCGGCGGCCTTCCTTTTTTCAAGTGCTATAACATAATTCGGCGTGATTACTTCTTGGCTTCAGCCTTCTTGTCATCAACCTTCTTGTCGTCAGCCTTCTTCGGCTCTTCCTTCTTGGCGTCGGCTTTTTTCTCTTCTTTCTTCGCGTCGGCTTTCTTGTCGTCTTTCTTGCCCGATTTGTTTTCGATTTCGTTCGCCGTCATACGATATTGAATCGTCACGCGGTCGCCCTTTTTGATGTCCTTGGCGCCCTTGGTATCCTTGTCGCGCGCGACCTCCCACTTTTCCTTGTCTTTCTGCACCACAATCTTGGTGTCGGTCACTTCGAGCACGGGGCCGGTCACCTGATACGCATACGCGGTGCTGCCCAACATCATCGCTGCCACTACGACTAATGAACGCTTGAACATTTTTGTTTCCCTTGGAGTTATGGTTGATCGAGCCACGCAACAATAGAGAATTGAGATGTGTTCCGCAATAGCATGCAGAACGCCTTGCCTACAACGAACACGCGCTACACTGCGTTTACGCCGGTTGCATCTTATCAATAATTACCTTTTAAAAACAAATACTTATATAAACCATGAATCTCGAACTGTCTGGACTCACCGCGCTCGTGACGGGCGCATCGCGCGGAATCGGCTTTGCCGTGGCGCAAGCCTTCGCGCGCGAAGGCTGTCACTTGCATTTGGCCGCACGCACGGCGGCAGACCTCGATGCCGCGCGCTCGGCCATCCTTGCCGAGAGCCAAGTGAACATCACCACGCACGCGCTCGATCTTGGGCTAAGCGCCAACATCAATGAACTCGCCAGACGTTGCGCCGATGTGGACATCCTCGTCAACAACGCCGGCGGCATCCCTTCCGGCCATTTGCTGGATATCGACGAGGCGCGCTGGCGCGCGTCGTGGGAACTCAAAGTGTTTGGCTATATCAATCTCACACGGGAAATTTACCGCTGCATGAGCAAGAAAAAGTGCGGCGTGATCGTCAACGTGATCGGCGTCGCGGGCGAAAGGCTGCGGCAGGATTACATCTCCGGCGGCACCGGCAACGCGGCGCTGATGGCGTTCACCCGCAATCTCGGTGGTGAAAGCGTCGATCATCAGGTGCGCGTCGTCGGCATCAACCCCGGCCAGATCGAAACCGACCGCCTGCGCGAGCGCCTTGAAAAGCGCGCTGCCGCCGAGCTGGGCGACAAGCATCGCTGGCTGGAACTGGTGGAAGACCCGCCGTTGGGGCGGCTGGCGCGCCCGGATGAAGTGGCCGACGCGGTGTTGTATCTGGCCTCGGCCCGCGCATCGTATATCAGCGGCACGATCCTCACGGTGGACGGCGGGCGTGCGGTGCGGCATGCGACTTGAGGTGGTAATGGCAGGCGTGGCGCGCTGCCTCACTGTGTTATGGGTTCCCGTTTTCACAGGAACGACGGCGTTGGTGAGCAAGCCGCTGGCGGCTCAATCGTTTTCGTCAAAGACCGTGCGCATCATCGTGCCGTTTCCGCCGGGCGGCGGCGTGGATGTGGTGGCGCGCGTGGTGGGCCGCCGCCTCACCGACACGCTGGGGCAGCCAGTGATTGTTGAAAACCGCGGCGGCGCGGCTGCCACCCTCGGCGCGGATGTGGTCGCCAAGGCGCCAGCCGACGGCCACACCATCGGCCTTTTCACCAGCACGCTGCTGATGACGCCGGCGCTGCAAAAAGTGCCGTACGACACCGCCAAGGATTTCGCGCCCATTATTTTGTTCGCCACCGTCCCGAACATTCTGGTGGTGCATCCCTCGCTGCCGGCAAAGTCGTTGCAGGACATCATACGGCTCGCTCGCGCGCGGCCTGGCGAACTCACGCACGCGACATCGGGCCCCGGCAGCGTGCCGCACCTGATGATGGAACTCCTGCGCACCATGGTGCCGCGTTTTGACCTCGTGCACGTGCCTTACAAAGGCAATGCGCAGGCGATCAACGATCTCTTGGGCGGCCACGTCACGCTGCACATCTCATCGATGCTGTCCGCCAAACCATTTATTTCCAATGGCCGGCTGCGCGCCATCGCCGTCACCAGCGGAAAGCGTTCGCGCGTTTTACCAGACGTGCCCACCTTCGCCGAATCCGGCGCGCCGGGTTACGACGTGAGTTCGCTGTGGGGATTTTTAGCACCCGGCCAAACGCCGCCGGAAATCGTCAACCGTCTGTATGGCGACATCGGAAAAATCCTGAAGTTGCCTGACGTGAACGAACAACTCGCCGGCCAAGGCGCGGATATCTCCGGTGCCAGCCCGCAGGACTACGCAGCGTTGATGAAAGTGGAACTGGCGAAATGGCCGAAGGTCGTGGCGGCAGCAAAAATCAAGGCGGAGTAAGTTCAGGATTGAGGATTCAGGATTGAGCAAGCGCACCACGGTCTGGGTTTACTCAATCCTAAATCCTTAATCCTATTCAGGCTTAATCCCCGCCGCCTTCGCCACCTTCGCCCACTTCTCCGTCTCGGCACGCATGAACGCGCCGAACTCCTCCGGCGTGCCGGCCACCACCGTGCTGCCGTCGTTGGCCAGCCGTTCGGTGATCTCCGGCGTGCGCAGAATCGCTACCGTCTCTTTTTGCATGCGCATAATGATCTCGCGCGGCGTGTTGGCGGGCGCGAGCAGGCCATACCACTGCGCCGATTCGTAACCGGTAACGCCCGCTTCGGCGATGGTGGGTATCTCCGGCGCGCCGGGCAAACGCGTTGCCGTGGTGACGCCCAGCGCGCGCAGGCGGCCCGCGCGCACCTGCCCTATCGTGCCCAGCATCGACGCCACCGTCACCGGCACATGGCCCGACACCACCGCGATGATCGACTCACCGCCGCCGCGATATGGCACGTGATACAACTTGGTGCCAGTCATATACAACAACAGCTCCATGCCCATCTGCGGATTGGTGCCGAAGCCCGGCGACGAATAATTCACCGCGCCCGGTTGCTGTTTCGCCATGGCGACGAATTCCTTCACGGACTTCGCCGGGAACGACGGATGCACCACCAGCAGCAGCGCCTGTTTCACCGCCTGTGTGATCGGCGCGAAGTCGCGCAGCGCGTCGTACGGCACTTTTTTAAACGTCGCCGGGTTGATCGACAGCGTACTGATGCCCATTACGAATGTGTAGCCATCCGGCGCGGCCTTCGCGGCTGCTTCGTGGCCGATCATGGTGCTCGCGCCAGCGCGGTTTTCGACCACCACCTGCTGCCCCAGCCGCTCGGTCAAGCCCGGCGCCACGGTGCGCGCGACAATATCGGCGCCGCCCGGCGGCGAAGTGGCAACGATCATGCGTATCGGACGCGCCGGCCATGATTGCGCCTCGGCGACAGACACGATGTTCGTCAACAGCAAAAACAACACGCAAACCATTCGTTTCATGTCATCTCCTCCACGCCATTAACACCTTAGCCGACAGCCAGCTCCCGCCCCTGATCCGACGCCTGCTTGATCGTATCAATGAAGTGATGCAGTTCCACCGCCGTCTCAAACGTCGGCAAACGCGCGGGGCTTTTACCGGTGCGGATGGCTTCGGCGAATAAAGCATACATCTGCCCGACGTTAAACGGATCGCCGCTGGGAAAACCGGTCGGCACATGCCGGAAGCGGTCGGGCAGCGCGAGGTCTTTCAATTCATGGCTGCGTTGCGCACCTTGCAGCCGCAGCATGTCGCCACGTTGCGACGATACATTCCCGGTCGCGGTCAACGTGCCCTCGCGTCCAAAAATCTCCATGCGAAAACCGCCGCCCGCCCACGGCACCGCGCCCACATGCACCGAGGCCACCGCGCCGCGCGCGAGTTTGCCGCTGACGAGTATGTTGTCGGGCGAGGTGACATCCACCATTTGTTTGGTGTCGGTTTCGTACCATTGTTTGATTTGCGTGGTGACCATGCACGCTACGCGCGAGAAATCACCCGCGACAAAACGCAGCGCGTCGATCACATGCCCGTTGGCAATGGTCAACGGGTTTGCGCCGAGGGTCGCATCGCGCTGCCAGGTGCGGCTGGAGGGGCGCTCCAGCGTGCCGTCGCGCATGGTGGTAACGTGGCAGGCGAGCACCTTGCCCACGTAACCGCTCTCGATCAGTTCTTTCATGTAGAGCAGCGCGGGGCTGACGCGCGATTGCAGTCCGACTGCGGTGAGCACGCCTTTGGATTTTGCGAGCGCGGTCAATTCCACCGCCTCTGCGGTGGTGCGTCCGAGTGGCCATTCGGTGTAGACCGGTTTGCCGGCTTCAATAGCGGCCTTGGTAGGTTCGTAGTGCGATGGCACGCGCACCACCACCGCTACGGCGTCGATCTCCGGTGAGCCGGCCATCGCGCGCACATCGGTGAAGGCGAGCTTGGCGCCAAATAACTGGCGCGCGGCTTCCGCGCTCTCGGCATTGCGCGTGCAGACGGCAGTGAGCTCAACATCAGGATGCGCCAGCAACGCCGGAAAATGCGACTGCGACGCCCAGGTCGATTTCACGTTGGCGCCGACAAATCCGAGACGAATTTTATTAGCCATGTTGCGTTCTCCTTGATCTGATAGCGGTGGGCATTATTGCAGAGATCGGTAGCAGAAGCGTTGTTTTCCCGGATCAGGCAAACTACCATCTGCCGATGACCTATTGAAGAAGAAAAGACCATGGTGGCGTGGCGTTCCAAAACACTTTTATTTGCAGTCTCATGAAACGCATCCTTTACGCTTCTGCGGACATCGCGCAAGGAATACTTTGGGCATGGGCGCCGTGCGCCATCGCCCAAGGCTACCCCGCCAAACCCGTACGCCTGATCGTGCCGCTCGCGCCCGGGGGCGGCAATGATCTACTGTCGCGCGCCATCAGCAAGCACTTGACCGAAACCCTTGGCCAGAGCGTCATCATCGACAACCGGCCCGGCGCCAGCGGCATCATCGGCACGGAAACCGCGGCACGCGCCGCCCAGATGGTTACACGCTGCTGATGGCGGGATCGGGGCAGATGTCGATCAACCCGAGTCTGTATCGCAAGCTGCCATATGACCCGTTCAGGGACTTCGCCGCGATCACGCTGGTTGCCTCGTTTCCCTCACTGCTGACGGCGCATCCGTCGCTGCCGGTGAAGAACGTCAAAGACCTGATTGCGCTGGCAAAAGCGTGGCCCGGCCAGATCAACTACGCGTCGTCCGGCAACGGCAGCGGCTCGCACCTTGGGATGGAACTCTTTAAGTCGATGGCCGGTGTGAATCTGATTCATATTCCGTTCAGGGGCGCGGGCCCCGCGCTGACCGATCTGATCGCGGGCCAGGTGTCGGTGTTGTTCAACAACCCGATGTCGTCGATGCCGTGCGCGCAAGCGGGCCGCATCCGCGCGATCGCGGTAACTGGCGCCAAACGCTTGCAGGCGATGCCGGAAATTCCCACTATCGGTGAATCCGGCCTGCCGGGTTTCGATGCGTCGGTGTGGCTTGGCTTGTTTGCACCCGCCGGCACGCCCGCGGACATCACCACGCGCATACAATCCGATGTGGTCAGAATTCTGCGCCGCAACGACGTACACGACAGCTTCGTGCGACAAGGCATTGATCCCGCTGGCGGCACAGCCGAACAGTTCACCGCGCGCATCCGCACCGACGCCGCGAAATGGGGCGCCATCATCAAGACCTCCAGTGCGCGCTTGGATTAAATTACAACTTTTAAAAACAATAGGATAAGTATGAATACTCTACAAACCCAAACACTCACCGCACACGTCGCCGACTTCATCCGCAACACGCGCCATGACGCCATCCCTGCCTCCGTCTCGGCGTGCAGTAAGAAAGCGATACTCGACACACTGGGTGTCGCGCTGGCGGGTGCGAAATCCGCGGGTAGCGAAATAATTCAGCGGCAGGTTGCCGAGCTGCAGTGCGGCAACAACGCGTCCGTGATATTCGGCACGGCGATGCGCGCGCCGCCGCGCTTTGCCGCGCTGGCCAACGGCGCGGCCATGCACGCCGACGATTACGACGACACCTTTCATCCCAGCCGCGTGCACCCTTCCGCGCCGGTGGTGGCGGCGCTATTCGCGGACGCGGAACGCGAGGACCGTTCCGGGCGCGATGTGCTGACGGCGTTTAACGTCGGCGTTGAAGTAACCTGCAAGGTGAGCCAGGCCATCGACAACGAGCACTATCAACGCGGCTATCACGCCACCGGCACCTGCGGCGTGTTTGGCGCGGCGACGGCGGTGTGTCATCTGCGCGGCTTGCCGCAAGAGGCCACGCTGTTCGCTCTGGGTATCGCGGGCAGTTCGGCGTCCGGCCTGCGCGAGAATTTCGGCACCATGGTCAAACCGCTGCATACCGGACGCGCCGCCGAAAACGGCTGGGTGGCGGCGAGTCTGGCGGCGGCGGGCTTCACCGCCGCACCTACCATCCTCGAAGGGGATCGCGGATTTTTTATCGCGGGCGGCGGCCGCTACGACGACAAAATCATCCGTAACCGCATGGGTGAGCCGTGGACCTTTGATGCGCCCGGCGTCGGCATCAAGCCGTTTCCGTCCGGCGCACTCACCCACCCGGCGATGTCAAAAATGCGCGATCTGGTGATTGAACACAACATCGCCCCCGATCAGGTGGCGCGCGTCGGTATCAAAACCAACCGCCTGCTGCCGGAAAACCTGACCTATCACCGTCCGGTCACCGGCTTGCAGGGAAAATTCAGCATGGAGTTTTGTCTGGCTTCGATCCTCGTGCTGCGCCGCGCCGGGCTGGCGGAGTTCACCGATGAGGTCGCCGTGCGCGCCGACATTCAGGACGCCATCGGCAAATTCGATTACACCACCTACGGCGACGACGAAGCCAAGGCCAACCAATACACCCGCCTCACCAGCTTTATCGACATTCAGTTGAAGTCCGGCAAAACCGTGTCGGCGCGCGTCGATGAAGCCAAGGGCAGCGCCGCGATCCCGATGAACGAAGAGGATGTCGCCGAAAAATTCCGCGAGTGCGCGGCGTTTGCCGGCTGGAGTAAAGAGCGCAGCGAAAAAATCGTGCGCACGGTGTATGGGATAGAGAAACTGGCGAAGATCAGCGAACTGACCAGCTTGCTGGTGCGCGCTTAGCGTGCCGTTCGCCGCCGCGCTTATTTCAACCCGGCCGAACGCGCCACTTCCTCGAACGTCTTGAGCTGACCGCGCAGGATTTTGTCGAATTCTTCCGGCGTGCTCGGCGCGGGCACGAAGTCGATGGCTTCCATTTGCTTTCTAACATCCTGCATGGCGAGTACGGTTGCCACGTCCTTACTGACACGATTGATGATGGCGCGCGGCGTGCCGGTGGGAACAATCAGCGCGTGCGCGGCGTCGCGCCTAAAGGTGGGCAGCAGCTCATAAAGCGAAGGCACGTCGGGCAACAGCGGCGAGCGCTGCGGTGTCACCACCGCCAGCGCGACCAGTCTGCCATCGCGGATCATACCCAGCGCCGGACCCAGACCCGGCACGCCCCAATGGATGCGCCCGGCCAAAATTTCAATCAGCATTTCCGGCTGCCCCTTGAACGCGACGTGCGTGGCCTTGAAGCCGCCAGACATGCGAAAACGCTCCGCCGTCAGATGGATGCCGCTGCCCGCGCCCGCCGAACCAAACAGTATCTTGCCGGGACGCTCGTTTGAGAGGGCAATCAACTCCTTGATCGTTTTGACGCCTAGCGAGGGGTTGACTACCACCGCGCCGGTTGAATAGCCAATCTGCGCGACGCTGGCAAAATCCTTCAGCGGGTCGTATCCCTGATTGCCGCGCAACACCGACGTAATGGCAAACGACGCCGAGATCAGCAGCAGCGTATAGCCGTCCGGCGTGGCCTTCGACGCCATCGCCGCGGCAATCGCGCCGCCGGCGCGAATACGCCCATGGCGCCGCTCAAATC
>CAWUUY010000116.1:0-6038 GCA_963924885.1 uncultured Burkholderiales bacterium
CGAAGTAATCACGGGCGACATGCCGGCCGTCCCACCAGCCGGCTTCGATGCGTTCGGGGCCGGCGAGCAGCGACAGTGCGCTGCCATCGTGGTCATGGGGCGCCGTGCCGGTTTCGCGCAGCGGTCTGGGCGTGGTAAGCAGCCAGAGCGGACGCGAGGGCATCGGCGGACGGGTTGTGTTTTCACTCGCGGCACCCGGCTGGCAGGCGCGCCAAGCGCGCTCCGGACGGTGATCGGCGTAAGGTGTCAGGCCGCAGATGGTATGGGCGCCGAGCCTTGCGTTAAGGCGCTCGACGAAGCGCAATGCGTTTTCCGCGCCTTCCGTGCGTCCCGCGCCGCCGGGCAACAACGCGAGATTGCGCGAGGCGAGCGGCGTGACTCTGCCGGAAGCGATGGCGATTTCGATGGCGGCGCACGGCAGTTCGGTGCGCGCGAGACGCTCGCGCAGCAGGGTGGTGAGGTGATCGAGATCGCGGCTGGCGTTGACGAGTTCCAGTGTTATAACGGTAACTATTTGTTTTTCATGAATAAATTCAAATCGTGGGCGCTGCACGCCATGGCCGGTGGCGGCGAGCCAGCCGCATAACTCAGCGAGCAGGCGGCGCGCGGCGAATAGCAATGCATCGGCTTGCGCGACAGGAGCAGGCAGCGGCAGCGTGGCGCTCCAGGTTTGCGGCGCGACGAACGGCAGGCGCGGATCGGCACGCAGGCCCAGTGCGCGATCCAGTTGATCGAGCAGGTGTTGGCCGGCGCGGCGCGCGAGGCCGTCAAGCGGCAGGCGCAGGCAATCGCCTAACGTGCGCGCGCCGACATTGTCGAGCAGAGCGAGCGTGGTTTGATTTTCGCAAACGAGACTCGCGGGCAGTGGTTCCAGCGCGGGCCGCAACGCGTCGCGATGTTGTACTCGCGTGTTCATGCCGGCTCGTGCGAGCCACTGCGCCGCCAGCGGCGTGGGCGCGCAGGCGATGTGGGCGTTAAAGCCCGGTTCGGCGATGCCGCGCGCGATGTGTTGATGGAGTTTGTTCAGGCCGCCAAAGAGTTTTAACGAGCCTTCGATGTCAAGAAGCACCGTATCGAGGCTGGCCAGTCTGACGAACGAGGTGAATTGCAGCGACCATGCGGCAATGCGCGCCAGCGTGGCTTGTTCCCTGACGGTATCTCGCGCGATGGTGTGCAGCCCCGCCGCGAGCGCGCAGGCGGCGCTGACGCTCATGCCGGTGACGCCGCGTTTTTGCGCCGGGCGATTGGCGGCGACTACCGCGGCGCCGGTTTCAGCGCCAGATGTTATGTCCAGCGGTTGCGCATCGCGTATATCACGTGTAGCGCGCGTGAAGACTTCCAGCGGCAGATGGGTCAGGTGCAGCGCAAGCCACATGGAGGCAACACCGGAGGGCGGAAACGTTAGTGCGTGACAAACGCGGATTGCCGTGCGGGAAGCGCGGGAGGTACGAGAGAGGCAAGATGCGTGGGGCTGAGATCATCGTGACGCGCGCCGACCCGGCGACGCAGCAGGTTTTTGTGCAAATCCAGCATCACCGGCGCGGGCGCGGTCCCGAACTGCGCGCCGCCGCGCCGCTTGAGGATGCGCACGACGGTGTTGTTGTCCGCGCGGCTCACGTGCAGGCGCAGCGCGGCCTGAGCGCAGGATGACGCACGCGAAGCGCGAAACAGCATCGCCAGCACGTCGCGCCGTTCGGCGGCGTGTTGCAGGCGGCGCAGCGCGTTGTCGGGAATGCGTTCGCTGGTTTGATCGAGCCACAGCATCACGCTGCCGCAACTTTCCGCTTGCAGCGCCTGTTCACAGGCCCACAGTTGTTCGGTCAGGGTTTTCGGCCGAATCAGCATCAGCCGCGACAGTTTGACGCCATGCGTAGCCAGCGCGGGTGCGTAGGGCAGATAAGGCGGCGCGATCATCACCAGCCAGCGTTCGGCCTGCGTCAGGCGCGCGGCGGCGGGCATCACCAGTTGCAGTTCGCCGATGCCAGGGCGTTCGACGTGAATTTCGGTGATAACCCCCGTCGGCCAGCCCGATCCGAGCAGATGCACGTCGAGCTCGGCGTAGCCGGTGGGCACGCTGGAAGTGGCGACCGGCGCGAAATCGGTGCCGCGCCAAAGGTTGGGATGGGAGGGGTGTTGCAGCGCCTGGGCGAGCGCGGGAGTGGTGTTCATGGGCGAGCGCTCAGTGCAGGCCGTTGCGAATCACGCCGACGGCGATGCCTTCGATAGCGAAGGGTTCGCTGCGTGGGTTGACGATGATGGGTTTGAAATCGGGGTTGGCGGGTAATAGCTCGATCAGGTTGCGGTTTTTTTGCGCGCGCTTGACGGTGACTTCATCGGCGATGCGCGCGACCACGATTTGCCCGGATTTGAAGTCAGGGGTGCGATGCACGGCCAGCAGATCGCCATCGAGGATGCCGGCGTCGCGCATACTTTCGCCCTTGACGGTGAGCAGGTAGTCCGCATGCGGCTTGAACATGCGTGGATCGATTTTGTAGCGACCTTCGATATTTTCGGCGGCGAGTATGGGCGCGCCAGCGGCGACACGCCCGATCAGCGGAATGCCCGATTGCTGCATGACGCGGATGCCGCGCGAGGCGCCGGGCAGCATTTCGATGGCGCCTTTGCGTTCGAGCGCGCGCAGGTGGTCTTCGGCGGCGTTGGGGGATTTAAAGCCCATGGCGCGGCAGATGTCGGCGCGGGTGGGCGGGAAGCCCGAGGTAGCGGTATGCTCGCGGATCAAGTGCAAGATTTCTTTCTGGCGTGCAGTGAGCTCTTCCATGGGGTTCCTTTTTTCGGCTTTTTGGACTCGGTTTGCTGTTATTATATACAGTTATTCGGGCGCGGCAAGTCCGGTATGCGCTGCTGGCAGGTATATTTGATTCAGGAATTTTTATAAGTATTTGTTTTTAAATCATAATTTAAGAAAAAGTCCTGTATGAAACTGTGCCTGCGTCTTGGAAGAGCCGCAAAATTTTGTTATACTTCAAGGCTCTGTTTTAGGGAATCAATAAAAAGTATCGGCAGCAGGGGCATTTCAAGGATGGGCAGGACGATGGGCGGTTCGCCCATTTTTTGTTTGTGGAGTCGGTTGGGTGTTTGATTGGGCGTTGATTCGCAATGGATTTATCAAGCTTGCTGGAAACAACCTTGGCCGGGCTGGGATACGAGCTGGTCGATTTGGAGCGCTCCGGCAAGGGCCGGATGATGCGCATTTTTATCGACAAGCCGGGTGGCATCAATCTCGATGATTGCGCGAAGGTGAGTAACCACCTGGGCCGGGTGTTGACGGTTGAGAACGTAGAGTACGAGAGGATGGAAGTATCGTCGCCCGGGTTGGACCGGCCATTGAAAAAGGAGCGCGATTTTGTGCGTTTTGCCGGGGAGACGGTGCGTGTGAAGCTGCGCGTGCCGCAGGATGGGCAGCGTAATTTTGTGGGGGTGCTGAGGGAAACCCGTGCCGGACAGGTCGCGATGGAGGTTGAGGGCAAGACGGTGTCGTTTGAACTTGCCAATCTCGACAAGGCGCGTCTGGTACCGGTGATTTAGCGCGTGACGTGATGCAGGCGATCAGAATTCAGGAGTGGGCATGAACAAAGAAATTCTGCTGTTGGTGGATGTGCTGGCGCGCGAGAAAAACGTCGATAAGGAAATCGTGTTCGGCGCGCTCGAACTCGCGCTTGCGTCGGCCAGCAAAAAGAAATTCAATGAAGACGTGGAAATCCGCGCCGCAGTCGATCGCGAGACCGGCGAATTCACGTTTTTCCGCCGCTGGGCCGTGGTGCCCGATGTGGAAATCGAAACGCCTTCGCGCGAATACAAGCTGCACGAAGCCGTCGAGGAAAAACCCGATTCCAAGGTCGGCGATTTCATTGAAGAGCCGCTGGAAGGCTTTGATCCCGGCCGCATCGGCGCGCAAACCGCCAAGCAGGTGATAGTGCAGCGTATCCGCGACGCCGAGCGCGAGCAGATACTCAACGATTTTCTCGCGCGCGAGGAGCATCTGGTCACCGGCACCATCAAGCGCATGGAGCGCGGCAACGCGATTATCGAATCCGGCCGCCTGGAGGCACTGCTGCCGCGCGACCAGATGATCCCGAAGGAAAACCTGCGCGTGGGCGACCGCGTGCGCGCGCTGGTATGGAAGGTCGAGCGCGCGATGCGCGGCCCGCAACTGATTCTGTCGCGCACCGCGCCGGAATTCATCATTCGTTTGTTTGAGCTCGAAGTGCCCGAACTCGAAGACGGCCTGATGGAAATCAAGGCGGCCGCGCGGGATCCGGGTTTGCGCGCCAAGATCGCGGTGCTGTCCAAGGACAAACGTATTGATCCTATCGGCACCTGTGTCGGCATGCGTGGCTCGCGCGTGCAGGCGGTGACGGGCGAACTCGCGCAGGAACGCGTGGATATTGTGTTGTGGAACGAAGATCCGGCGCAGTTCGTGATTAACGCGCTGGCCCCCGCCGAGGTGAGCAAGATCACGGTGGATGAAGAAAAGCACAGCATGGACATCGTGGTGGACGAGGAAAATCTCGCCCAGGCTATCGGCCGCGGCGGCCAGAACGTGCGGCTCGCCAGCGAACTCACGGGCTGGGAAATCAACATCATGAAAGAAGACGAGTGGAAGCAGAAGAGCGAGGAAGAATCCTCCAGCATCCGCGCTGTCTTCATGGATAAGCTGGATGTGGACGAAGAAGTCGCCAACATCCTCATGGAGGAAGGTTTTTCGTCGCTCGACGAAGTGGCTTACGTGTCGCGCAGCGAAATGCTGGAAATAGAGTCGTTCGATGAGGCGACGGTGGACGAACTGCGCAGCCGCGCGCGCAATGCGCTGCTGACGCAGGAAATTGCCTCCGAGGAAAAAGTCGAGCACGATATCGAAGACCTGATGAAGGTCGAGAGCATGGATCACGATACGGCGAAAATGCTGGCGTCCAAGGGCGTCGGTACGCAGGAAGAACTGGCGGACTATGCCACCGATGATCTGGTCGATCTGACCGGCATCGAGGCCAAGCGCGCGGGTGAACTCATCATGGCTGCGCGCGCCCCGTGGTTCGCGGAATCCAACGCTTAACTCATCGTACAGATACGGACTGACCACATCGCATGGCGCAACTGAACGTCACACAATTTGCAAAAGAACTCGGCGTGCCGCCCGCGCAGCTCATCGAGCAGTTGCAGGCGGCTGGGGTCAAAAAGGCGCTGGCGGCCGAGACCGCGCTGACTGAAAACGATAAGACGCAACTGCTGGATTATCTGCGGGAAGCGCACGGCAAGAAAGAAGAGAAAAAGAAGATCACGCTGACGCGCCGCTCGACCACCGAGATCAAGAAATCCGACAGCACCACCGGCAAGGCGCGCACCATCCAGGTCGAAGTGCGCAAAAAGCGCGTGCTGGTCAAGCGCGATGTCGCCGCGCCGGCGGAGGCCGTCGAGGAAGTGCCGCCGCCGCAGGAACTTCAGGCGCAGCCGGAGCCGGAGATTCAGGCGCAGTCGGAGATTCAGGCGCAGCCGGAGCCCCAAGCTCAGCCAGAGCTTCAGGCTCAACCAAAGCCGCAACTTCAGCAGCCGAGGCCAGTACTGGACGCCGAACAGATTGCGCTGCGCGAAGCCGAGGCGAGGCAACATGCGACGCTTTCTCAGCTTCAGGCCACGGAAGTGCAGAAAAAGCAGGAGCAGGAGCAGGCGCGCCGCAAAAAGGCTGCGGCTGCCGTTGCAGCGCCACCGGTGGCCGAACCCGCCAAGTCTGCGGAAACCGGCAAGGCCGCCAAGGGCAGCGCGCCGGCGTCCAAAGTGGTGGTCGAAGGCACGCTGCACAAGCCTGCCGCCGCGCCTGGTTCGGAAAAGAAATCCCCCAAAAAAGCCGCCGCGCCTAAGCCGGGCGTGTGGCGCGACGAATCCGCGGCCAAGCGCCGTACCATCAAAACGCGAGGTGACGCGAGTGGTGGTCTGGGCTGGCGCGAGCGCAAGGGGCGCGGCTCGCACAGGGATGACGCCGATACGCAAAGCACATTCGCGGCGCCCACCGAGCCAGTGGTACG
>CAWUUY010000117.1:0-9455 GCA_963924885.1 uncultured Burkholderiales bacterium
GCAGAATCTATCTGGCGCCTATATCGCGGCCGTGCAGATTGCGAGAACCGAATCAAAGAACTTAAATACGATTTCGCCGCCGACAGTTTCAATATGAAGAATTTCTGGGCGACCGAAGCGACGCTCAATACGGTGATGTTGGCGTACAATCTCATGAGCTTGTTACGGCAGGTGCTGCTCAAAACTAGCACTGTCAAACACTCATCCAGCACGATCCAACACACCTTGCAAACGCTACGCTACAAGCTGTTCGCTAAACCTGCCTACATCACCACTGAAAATCGCAAACCGATCTTAAATCTAGCGCTGGCGATGCAACATCGAACGTGGATGCGGGGCCTGTGGGATGCGTCAAAAACTTTTGATTTGCCCGCTCATTTTGAGCCACTATATCCGTCGGGATAAAGGTCTAATGGAAAATCTCGGGTTATCTGGCGCGAATGCTTGCGCGACTACGGCGGCCCGTACCTATTTGGCGGCAAGCGCTGCATGGCCGACGCCATGTACGCGCCCGTTGCCACGCGTTTTGTCGCTTACGCCGTGAAACTCGACGCCCGTTGCGCGGGTTATGTGAAAACCATCATGGCCATGCCTGAAATGAAAGCGTGGATCGCCGAGGCAAAATTGGAACCCGAGGATATTGACGAACTCGACATGGAGTTCTGACGACGCGGCGCCTGCCCAATCCAGCGCCGCGGTGTCGTCACCCCTTAAGCGGTCACGGACGCCGGCCATGGGGCGGGTTCCGGTACCGCGCAGGGGCCGGGAACCTCGATGGTCTTGAAGTCGGCTGGGCCGACGATTTCCAGATACTCCATGTCCGGCGAGTAATCGAACAGGTAGTGTACGATGCCCGGTCATTGATGCACGCAATCGCCCGCGCTGACCAGTGTGTTCTTGTCTTCGTACATAAAACGCGCCCAGCCCTTGAGCATGATGACGATGTGAAAATCCGCCACGTGGTAGTGCCAGCCGGTGCCTTTTTCCGGTGCGTTTTGTTCGCGCGTGAGCTGGGCAATGACATTGCCGGCGCTCGATTGCGCGATGCCAAGGTCGCGATATTGAAAAAAATCGCGCAATCCCTCGGATTTTAATGCCGTATCACCGGGCTTGAAGTGTGAAAATGTGATGGCGGTTTTATCGGTCATGGCGGAGTCTCCTGAGTTGACGATACCCTCCGCACTCAAGCATAAATTGTTCCCGTTGCCGCGCCGCCTGACTGCGCCGGGATGGTGCGGTAAGATACGGTTTTCGTCTTATCGAGTGCCTATTCCATGACTTATTGTGTTGCAGCCGTGACTGATCGCGGCATGGTGTTTGCGTCGGACTCCCGCACCAACGCGGGGGTGGATCATCTGGCGACCTACAGCAAGATGACTGTGTTTGAAGTGCCCGGCGATCGCGTGGTGGTGCTGCTGGCGGCGGGCAATCTGGCGTCTACGCAAAGTGTCGTCAGCCTGCTCAAGCTGCGCATGAAAAGCGAGGAGGGGGAAATCAACCCCGACGGTATGCTGGGGCTGCGCAGCCTGTTTGATATTGCCGCGCTGGTCGGTGATACGGTGCGCGAAGTGATTGTACGCGACGGGCCGACGCTGACGCAGCAGAACATCGACCCGGGCTGTACCTTTATTTTGGGCGGGCAGATCAAGGGCAAGTCGCAGCGCCTGTTTCACGTCTACCCGCAGGAAAATTTCATCGAATCGTGCGTGGATACCAATTTTTTCCAGATCGGCGAAACCAAATACGGCAAGCCGATCATCGGCCGCGTGGTCAAGTGCGATACCTCGCTAAAAGACGCCGCCAAATGCCTGCTGGTGTCGTTCAACTCCACCATGCGCAGCAATCTGTCGGTGGGGTTGCCGATTGATCTGGTGGTGTACGAAAAGGACACGCTGCGCAAGCGTTTTGGCGAGGACGATGCCTACTACGCCGAGATCGGCCGCTTCTGGTCGAAAGGCTTGCCGCGCGTGTTTGCCGAAGCGCCCGACGTGCTGTGGGATTGATCGTGCGCCGCCCGCAACCCTCGTTCGCGCACGTCGATTACGCCGAGGCGATGCGCCGCGCCAAGGCGATGATTCCGTTTCTGAAGGAACGTGCCGCTGCCCAAGAGGCCGCCACGCACATGACCGATGACGTGCTGGCGGCGTTCCACGACAACGGTTTGTTTCGCTACATGCAGCCCAAGTACTGGGGCGGCATGGAGCTGCCGTATGTGGCGATGGTGGATCTGAACGACACGCTGGCGCAGGGCGATGCCTCGGCGGCGTGGACGTTTACCAATCTGGGCGGGCATCATCGGCTGCTGTCGCTGTGGCCGATGCAGTGTCAGGAAGAAATCTGGGGCGAGGATCCCGACATGGGCATCGCATCGGGCATCGCGTATTTTCAGGGGCGCGGGCGGCGTGTGGATGGCGGGCTGGAGTTGTCGGGCAAGTGGGCGTTTTCGTCGGGCGTGGATGTGAGCCAATGGAACATGCTGGCCTGCGTGGTGTACGACGGCGCGGGTGACAACGCCAAGCCGGTCGATTGGGTGATGAACGTGGTGCCCAAATGCGACTATGAAATCATCGACGATTGGCAGACACTCGGCATGCGCGGCACCGGCAGCCGCTCGGTGCGCTGCGACAAGGTGTTTGTGCCCGCGCATCGCGTGTGTTCGATGGCGGTGGCGCAACCGGGGCATGAGTTCCCCGGTTTGAAAGTGCATACCAATCCGATTTACCGCATACCGTTGTCGGGCTTCGGCGGTTATGGCATCGGTGGCTGCATGATCGGCAACGCGCAGGGCGCGCTCGATGAGGTGATCGAGCACGTCAAGGCGCGCAGCACCAGTTACACCGGCGCCAAAATGCGCGACTTTCAGGCTGTGCAATATCGCGTGGCGCTGGCCGCAGGCAAGATCGATGCCGCGCGCCACTGGTTGCGTCACGATTGTATCGAAGCCAATGAAGTCGTCAACGCCGGCGGCACGTTTGACACGCTTACCAAGATCAAATACCGGCGCAACGCCGCGATGGCGGTGAAGATGGCGACCGAGGCGGTGGATATTCTTCACGAAATGATGGGCGCCAACGGTATCTACGATAGCGCGCCGCTGCAACGCCGTTTTCGCGACGCGCACGCGGCGGCGGGGCACATCAATTTCAGCATGGATACGCAATTGCCGACGTGGGGTTTTGTGGCGCTCGGTGGTGAATATAAAAGCCCGACGTTTTGATTTAAGTATATGTTTTTATTGAGAATTCTATTATTAGTCGTAGCGGGCTTCATGGCTGCGGGCGCGCATGCCGCAGAGACCTACCCGCAACGCGCGGTGCGCGTCCTCATTCCATTTCCGCCAGCGGGCGCGGGCGACATACTCGGACGCATGGTGACGGTGCGGCTGACTGAAGTGATGGGCCAGCAGTTCATCAACGACAATCGCCCCGGCGGCGGGCAGGTGATCGCCACCGAACTCGCGGCGCGCGCCAATGCCGACGGGCACACGTTATTTCTTGCCAGCGCCACGCACGCCATCAACCCAGGCTTGCTGAAAAAACTGCCGTACGATTCGGTGAAGGATTTTTCGTTTATCACGCTGGTGGCGGATTCGCCGTTACTCTGCGTGGCGAACCCGGCGCTGGGCGCTGGCAACCTGAAAGAACTGATTGCGATTGCGAAATCCAAGCCGGGACGCATCAACTACGCCACGTCCGGGCCCGGCACCGGCGGGCATTTGGCGGTGGAACTGATTAAATACAACGCGGGTATCGACATGGTGCATGTGCCGTATAAAGGCGCGGGGCCGGCGCTGACCGATGTGATCGGCGGGCAGGTGCAGGTGATGTGTACTAGCCCGCTCGCGGTATTGCCGCACGCGAAAAGCGGACGACTGCGCGCGCTGGCAATGACCAGCGCCAAGCGCTCGCGCGCAGCACCCGACATCCCCACCGTGGCTGAACAGGGCTTCCCTGGCTATCAGGCGTCGCTGTGGTATCAAATGCTCGCTCCCGCGAAAACGCCGGAGTTCATTTTGAAAAGGCTGCATGGCGAGATTAATCGCGTGTTGAAGTTGCCGGAATTTATCGAGCAGTTGGCCGTGCAGGGCGGCGAACCGGTGGGCGGCACACCGCAGGAAGCGCGCAAATTTACTGAAATGGAAATAGCGCGCTGGGAAAATCTGATTCGCAAGACGAATATCAGTGCGCACTAACACCACACGGAGCATCCCATGACCGCCAGCATCCTCCTCTACGACCCCACCTCCCCGCGCGCGAAAGTGCCGGCAAAGGTGGAAACCGCCAAGCCCACGCTGGAAACCCTCGCGGGCAAAGTCGAGGGTTTCATCGACAACGCCAAGCCGAATTTTAATCACCTCGCCGACGACATCGGCGAGTTGCTGATGAGTAAATACGGCGTGAAGCAGGTGTTAAAACGCCGCAAGCGCGCAGCATCGGTGCCCGCGCCGGACAACGTTTATAAAGAATACGCCGAGCAATGCGACCTGGTGATCACCGGGTCGGGCGACTGAGGCTCCTGCACGTCGTGGAGTATCCACGACAGCGTAGAGATGGTGAAGCGTGGCAAGGCGGCGCTGACGATTTGCTCGACCGCATTCAAATCACTGGGCCACGCGCAGGCGTCCGCGCTGGGTAAAAAAGATTTGCCGATCGCGGTGATGCCACATCCGTTCGGTCTGCGTAAGCGCGACGAAGTGCGCGCGATTGCCGAGAAGTGCGCGGATGATATTGCGGCGTTGGTGACCAAGGCAGGATCCAAATGACCACCAGTTCGCCCGCCGCCACCTTTGAAGCCCTTGACGATCTCGACGCCATCAACAAGCTCTATCGCGAGCGCCGCTGGAGCGACGGCTTGCCGATCGTGCCGCCGACCGAGGCGCGCGTGGCGCGCATGCTGGCCTGCACGCGCCGCAAGCGCGATGAAGTGATCGCCATTTTGCCGCCGGGCTTCGGCGAGGCCACAGTGGAACGCATCGCCATCAACGCGGTGATGGCGGGTTGCGATCCCGAATGCCTGCCGGTGCTGATCGCCGCCACGGACGCCGTGGCCCAGGCGCAATTTAATATTCAGGGCATCGAAGCCACCACCAATCCGGCGGCGGTGTGGCTGGTGCTGAACGGTCCCATCGTGCGGCAACTGGGTGTCAACGCCACCTTCAATTGCCTGGGGCAGGGCACGTGGGCGAACGCGACGCTGGGGCGCGCGATACGCTTGATTTTGCAAAACATCGGCGGCGCGCTGCCGGGTGACATGGATCGCGCCACGCAAGGCCAGCCGGCGAAATACACGTTCTGCTGCGGTGAAAACGAAGCGCAAAGCCCGTGGGCGCCGCTGCACGTGGAGCGCGGCTTCGCTCTTGAAGCGAGCACCGTCACGGTGGTCGGCGCGGAAGGCACGTTGAATCTCAATACGCATTCCAAAGAGGCAGGCGAGTTGCTGCGCGTGATCGCGGAGTCGATGGCGCATCCCACCAGCAACGAGTATTGCCACGGCGGCGAGCCGTGGATTGTGTTTGCGCCGGAGCACGCGGATATTTTGAAGGCCGGCGGCCTCACCAAGCGCGACATCAAACAGCGTCTGTGGGAACTCACCAAAATGCCCGCGCGGCAGTTGTCCGTGAAAGAAATTCTGCGGGCACAGGCATCGCGCAGCGACGAGTACGGCGAAATAAAACCCGATACGATGCTGAGTATTTCGCGCTCCCCAGATGACATCTGGTTCATCGTCGCCGGCGGGCCGGGCACGCATTCGGTGTATGTGCCGTGCTTCGGCAATTCACGGGCGGTGACACGGGAGATAACGTAAGCGTTGTAGCCCGCAAGTAGCGCAGCGAATTGCGGGGAAGGTGCATGACTGCAAGACACAACGTCTTTGCCGCGCATTGGCCTATGCCGGTGTGCCGGGTGTAATGCGCCGGTTGGTCGGGCCCGGCCCCGCAATACGCGGCGCTCCTTGCGGGCTACGAATGCTACGAATGCTACGATTGCTGGCGAAGTGGGCGAACCGGGATTAATGCCCTGAATTCTGCGGGTTACGCATCAAAAACGTGTGCCAGATTCGTGCGCACGCCCCCTGCATAACGGCTATCATTGCGCCCTTTCTTTTGACAGGCGGCACGCAGTGATCCATTTTCGTAATTTCACGCTAGCGCGCGGCGCGCGCAAGCTCATTGAAGACGCCAATCTGCAAATCCACGCCGGCTGGCGCGTGGGCCTTGTCGGCGCCAACGGCAGTGGCAAATCCAGCCTGTTTGCGTTGCTGCGTGGCGAATTACATTCCGAGTTGGGCGATTGCGAGGTGCCTGCGGCGTGGCGTATCGCTACCGTGGCGCAGGAGACGCCGGCGCTGGATCAATCCGCGATTGATTATGTGCTTGACGGCGATACCGAGCTGCGCGAGATCGAGCGCGAAATTGCGGCGGCAGAGGCGCACCACGAGGGCGGTGATCTGCTGGGCGAGTTGCATGGGCGCCTGAACGACATCGGCGGCTATGGCGCGCATTCGCGCGCGGCGGCGCTGCTGGCGGGGTTGGGCTTTGCATCGGAAGACATTGGGCGGTCGGTATCGGAGTTCTCCGGCGGCTGGCGTATGCGGCTGAATCTGGCGCAGGCGTTGGTGAGCCGCTGCGATTTGATGTTGCTCGATGAGCCGACCAACCATCTGGACCTCGATGCCGTGGTGTGGCTGGAAAAATGGCTGGCGAGCTTTCGTGGCACGCTGGTGGTGGTGTCGCACGACCGGGATTTTCTGGATGGTTGCACCACGAATATCGCGCATATTTATAACGAGCGCTTGACGCTCTACACCGGCAACTACACCGCGTTCGAAACGCAGCGCGCCGCGACACTGGCGGTGCAGCAGTCGATGTTCGAGAAGCAGCAGCGCCAGATCGAGCATCTGGAAAAATACATTGCGCGTTTTCGCGCGCAGGCTACCAAGGCGCGGCAAGCGCAAAGCCGCCTGAAGGCGCTGGATCGCATGGAGGTGATTTCGGCGGCGCACGTCGATACGCCGTTTGATTTCTCATTTATGGAACCGGCGCGCGCGCCCGATCCGATGCTGACTCTGGAAGACGTAGATGCGGGCTACGACGGCGTGCCGATCATCTCTGGCGTCAAACTCTCGTTGCGTCCCGGCGCGCGCATTGGCCTGCTTGGCCCCAACGGCGCGGGTAAGTCCACGCTGGTCAAACTGCTGTCGGGCGAAAGCGCGCTGCTGGCGGGCCGGCGTGTCGAAGGCCGGGGACTGGCGATTGGGTATTTTGCGCAGCACCAGTTGGAGCAACTGCGCCCGGATGAATCACCGTTAAAACACATGACACGCAGCGAGCCGAGCACGCGCGAGCAGGAGTTGCGCAATTTTCTCGGCGGATTCGATTTCAGAGGCAACATGGTCGACACCCTGGTGGGGCCGTTTTCCGGCGGCGAGAAATCGCGTCTTGCGCTGGCGCTGATGATCCGCACACGGCCCAACCTGCTGTTGCTCGACGAGCCGACCAATCACCTAGATCTTGAAATGCGGCAGGCGCTGACCATGGCGTTGTCCGAATACGAAGGCAGCCTGGTGCTGGTGTCGCACGACCGCACGTTGCTGCGCACGGTGTGCGACAGCTTTTTGCTGGTGGCCGACGGCAAGGTGCAGGAGTTCGACGGCGACGTGGATGATTATCTGGCGTGGCTGACGGCGCGGCGTCAGGCGCTGAACAGGCCTGTTGCCGCGGCGCCCGCCGTGAAGACGGAAAAACTTGCGCGGCGCGAAGCACGCGTCAATCCGCAACAACAGCAAGGCAGCCGCCGCACGCTGGAAAAAGAAGTGGCGAAGCTCGACCGCGATCTGGCGAAATGGAACACCGAAAAACGGGAGTTGGATACGCGCCTGGCCGATCCGGCGTTGTATCAAAACACCAGCACCGCGGATTTGCGCAAGCTGGCGGCGCGGCAAACCGAACTCGCAAAATTTATCGATACCGACGAACAGCGCTGGCTAGAAACGCAGGCCGAGCTCGAAACGATGGGCGCGGTGCAGAAAGTGTAGGTTGGGCTGCGAAGCCCAACACAAACACGCGCGGCATGGCGAAATCGATGACCAGTTGCAACGTTTGCGGTGTTGGGCTTGTCAGCCCAACCTACGAATTTGCCCATGAATAACCCGATCCCATCACCCCAGCCCGCCACGCTGGCGCTCGCGCTGCCCGTCGCACTCCTCGGCCAAACCTTCACCGCCGCCGTGATGTTCTCGCCCAGCGTGCTGGCGCCAGCGGCGAGCGCAGATATCGGCGTGCCAGCCACCGCCGTGGGTCTGATAACCTCGCTGATCTATCTGTCGGCGGCATTTTCCGCGCCGCAGATCGGCGCGCGCGTGCCGCAGTGGGGCGCGTTGCGGGTCACGCAAATCGGTTTGTGTCTGGCGGCGTGCGGCATGGTATTGGCGGCGCTGGCGCATCCGCTGCTATTAATGGTGGCGGCCATCGTGATTGGCGTGGGGTATGGCCCCTCCACGCCGTCGGGCTCCGCGCTGCTGGTGGAACGCACGCCGCCGCAGGTATTCAATTTTGTCATGTCGATACGCCAGACGGGCGTGCCGCTTGGCGGCGCGCTGGCGGGCTTTGCGCTGCCGTGGTTGATACTGTATGCGGGCTGGCGTGTGGCGGCACTGGTGCTGGCGGCCGCATGCGTGGGCGTGGCGCTGAGTCTGCAATTCGTGCGCGCGCGCTTTGACCAACCCTCCGCGAAGCGCGCCGCCGCCCGAACCGGCTTGATCGAGTCGTTGCGCGTGGTACTGGCGCATCCGGCGTTGCGGCGCCTTTCACTAACGGCGTTTTTATATGGGGGCGTGCAATTGTCGTACGCGAGTTTCATGGTGGTGTTTCTGGTGGAGCAGGGGGCAATGAGCGTGGTGCCCGCGGGCGCGGTGTTGTCCGCCGGTATGCTGGGCGGCATGATCGGGCGGCTCGCGTGGGGCGCGCTCGCGGACGTCCTGGGTGATGCCCGCCGCGTGTTGATCGGCTTGGGCGTGGTGACCGCCCTGTGCGCGGCACTGTTCACGCAGATCAGCGCGCAGTGGCCATACACCGGCGTGCTGCTACTCGCCATCGTGTTCGGCGCCTGCACGCTGGGCTGGAACGGCGTATACATCGCCGAGCTCGCGCGCGCCGCACCCGAAGGCACGGTGGCGCAGGCCACTGGCGCCTCACTCGCGTTCGCTTATATTGGCGCGGTGGTCGTGCCGTCGCTGTTTGCAATGGTGCAAGGGGTCAGTGGCAGCTATGCAGTGGCCTTCGCCATGCTTGCGCTGCTGGCGGCGGCGGGCGTGGCATCGCTTGCACGAAAACTGTAAAATATTTATAAAAAAATAGTGTCTGGTCATCCTGACGTAGTCGAGGGAGGGCGTCCCATGAAAGTAGAGCGCAATACATCGAACATATTTTGCCCTTGCTTATACATGGTGTCGAGGTA
>CAWUUY010000118.1:0-3541 GCA_963924885.1 uncultured Burkholderiales bacterium
CTCGAACAACATCCGGATCAGCGCGTCCTTTTGCTCGTGGCTTAACAGCGACAGTTCCGGTAGCGCGCCCATGCAAAACAGCTTACTCTTTACCCTCTTAAAGTACAATCCATTTGTCGCTTACTTCATTGCGGCTTACCAAACACAAAAAATACTTATAAATTTCATTGATGCCGCTATCACCCGCCCCACCGGACTCATCTACGACGTAAACGACACGCAGCCGCCGGCGGTGCTCGCTTTCAGCACCGTGCAGCATGTGGCGGTGATCAGCACGCTGCTGGTGTATCCGGTGATACTCGCGACCGAAGCCAAACTGTCGCCCTCGCAATTGCTCGATCTGGTGGCGTTGTCGATGATTGCGTTGGGTGTCGCGACCTTGCTGATGACGATGCGCACCCGATGGGGCGGCTCCGGTAATCTGTTTGCGGCAGGGTTTTCGCTGATTTATTTCGGGCCGTCGCTGTACGCGCTGCACCATGGCGGACTGGCCGCCGCGCTCGGCATGACGATGGTTGCGGGCATGGTGCAGTTGTGCATTGCGCCGATCCTACCGTGATTGCGCGCGTTGTTGCCGCCGGAAATCTCCGGCATCGTGGTCGCCATTACCGGATTGTCGCTCGCCTTGCTGGGCACGCGCTATGGCCTGGGCCTGGGCACCACAGGCGGCCTTCGCGCCGATTATGTGGGCATCACGCTGCTGGCGTCGTGTATGATCGCGGCAGTGGCGGCTACCGTAGTGCTGATGGTGAATGTGTCCAACGCGCAGCGTATCAACGACGCCGGCTGGGTGCGACCGAATTTCAGGTCGTTGTCGGGCGGGCTGGCGGGGAGCGGACTCGCGACCCTTGTTTGCGGGTTTGACGGGAGCCTTGGCCTGATCAGTTCGATTTCATCCATCGGCTTATCGCAGGCCACCGGCGTGGCAAGCCGCTCGCTCGGCTACGCCATCGGCGCGTTGTTCGTGGTGCTCGCCTTCGTGCCGTGGGCGGTTTATGTGCTGATGGCGACTACTGCGCCGGTGATGGGCGCGATGCTGATATTCACCTCGATGTTTGTGCTGATCAACGGCTTGCAGATGATCACCGCGCGCATGCTCGACCGGCGCTGCGTGGTGGTGGTGGGCCTGTCGTTTGCAATGGCCGTGATGGCCGACGTGTATCGCGACGTGTTCGCCACGTTGCCGGATGTGCTGCAACCGGTGTTCGGCAATTCGCTGGTGCTCGGCACCACCTGCGCGGTGGTGCTCAATCTGGTGATGCGCATCGGCATCCGTGAACGCGAGACGCTGCAACTCGCGCCGGACGCGGATGCGTCCGGGTGTGCCAGGGGCGCCAGATGCACCAGATGCACAAGAAGCTATCGAACAATTCATGGCCGAGCACGGCGCGCGCTGGGCGGCGCGGCACGACGTGGTTGCCCGCGCGCGCTTTTGCGCGCAGCAGGCGATAGAAGTGATCGGCCCCACGCCCGGCGGCGTGGAGCTCATCGTGAGTTTCGATGAGTTCAATCTCGATCTGCGCATGAGCTACGAGGGCGCGCCGCTGCCGCTGCCCGAGCGCAAGCCAGACACCGACGCCATCCTCGCCAGCGACGACGGCGAACGGCTGCTGGCGGGGTATTTGCTGCGTGGCAGCGCTGACAAGGTGCAGTCCACGCACAGGGCGAGGCGCACTTTGTTGCATTTTCATTTCGATCATTAGCGGCGGCCACCGCCGTTCCTTCGTCATGCACGAGGCAGCAGCTTGGGTTAAACTCGTTTTTGGTATTGCTATTTCCAGCGAATCATTATCTTAATTCAGGAGAACCCCATGGCTCTGATGGATCTCATTAAAGGCGAACTGATCGATGTGATCGAGTGGACGGATGATTCACGAGATACGCTGTCGTACCGGTGGCCCGACGAAGATAAGGCGATCATGAACGCCGCGCAATTGATTGTGCGCGAGTCGCAGGTGGCGCAGTTTGTTTACCTCGGCGAATTCGGCGACACCTTCAAGCCCGGCAAGCACTCGCTGGTTACGGATAGCATTCCAGTGCTGACCAAGTTGAAAAGCTGGAAATACGGTTTTGAGTCGCCGTTCAAGGCCGATGTGTATTACGTCACCACGCGGCTGTTTACTGGCAATAAGTGGGGCACCGCTAATCCGGTGATGCTGCGCGACAAGGATTTCGGCATTGTGCGGCTGCGCGCGTTCGGCACCTATGATTTCAAGATTGTCGATCCGCGTATTTTTTTGAGAGAAGTCGCCGGCAGTGATTTCCATTTTCATCTGGATGAATTCGCCGACACTATGCGCAGCCGCATGGTTAGCGTGTTCAGTGATGCGATGGCAAGCTCCGGCTTGCCTGCACTCGACATGGCGACGCGCTACACCGAGCTGGGCGAGGCGTTGTTAGGGCTTATCAATCCGGCTATCGGGCCGAAGTATGGACTGGAGATTACGAGCTTTCTGGTGGAAAACGTTTCCGTGCCACCCGAAGTGGAGGCCGCCATCGACAAGCGTTCGAGCATGGGCGCCATCGGCAATCTGAACGATTACGTGAAGTTCCAGATGGCCGAGGGTATGGCCAAAGGTGAAGGCGGTGGCGGCAT
Organism: uncultured Burkholderiales bacterium; assembly: GCA_963924885.1. Classification (GTDB taxonomy): domain Bacteria; phylum Pseudomonadota; class Gammaproteobacteria; order Burkholderiales; family SG8-41; genus UBA5216. Next base: position 2,597 of record CAWUUY010000118.1, read on the forward strand.
GGGTGGGCAGGCGGCGGAAATGGCGATGGGTTTTGCCATGGCGCAGCAGATGATGAATCAGCCGGGCGGCATGCTCGGCGCGCAGGGTACGCCCGCGGTGGCGGCGGGGGTGGGTGTGGCGACGGCGGGACCTGCGCTCGCAGGTGCCGCGATGCCCGATTTAATGGGCGTGCCCGACGTGGCCAAGCTGCTGGGTGTTTCTGAAGCGGATGTGCTGGCCACGCTGGAAGTGGGTAACCTCAAAGGCAAGAAAATCGGCAGCACGTATCGCATCACGCGCGCGGCGGTTGATGAATTTCTAAAAAGCTAATAGGGCGCTGCAATGGCGGAATCATGGGGAGGGGCGCCCGACAAGGTGCAAGAGAGGGTGCCAGAGAAGCCTGCGGCGGAAATCAAGGCGCGGGTCAAACACACCTGCCCCGCGTGCGGCGGCGAGGCGGTGTGGAATGCCGCCAAGCAGGTGCTGGCGTGCAGCTTTTGCGGCATGCTGGTGCCGGGCACGGAGGGTGCGGCGGGCGACAGCGACATCGTCGAGCACGATCTGGCGACCGCGCTGCGCAGCATCCCGGACAGTAAACGCGGCTGGGGCGGCGAGAAAAAAGAAGTGAAGTGCCAAAGCTGCCACGCGATTTCGGTGTTTGATCAGAAGCGCCAGTCGCAGGGCTGCGAGTTTTGCGGCTCGACGCAACTGGTGCCGTACGAAGAAGTGAAGGAGGCGTTTTCGCCCGAGAGTTTGTTGCCGATGAAGATTGCGCAGAGCAAGGCGCGCGAACTCATCAAAACGTGGTACGGCTCGCGCTGGTTTGCGCCCAACAAACTCAAAAAGGCCGCGCTTACCGATACGGTGAAGGGACTGTACATTTCGTATTGGACTTTCGATGCGCAGGTGAACGCTGATTAGGAGGCCGAGGCGGGTTATCAATATTACGAAACCGAGGAATACAC
>CAWUUY010000119.1:0-17791 GCA_963924885.1 uncultured Burkholderiales bacterium
TGCGAAGCCTGTCACTGGATGGAGACCGCCAGCCATCCGGATTTTCGTCTGCTGCAACCCGAGGTCGCCGAGGCCGTGGACGAAGACGCCGAACCCACGGACAAGAAGAAAAAGAAGGAGATCACGATCGCGAAAATCCGCTCGTTGGAGGAGTTTCTCCACGTCAGCGCGCATCGCGGCGGCGCAAAAGTGGTGGTGATACAACCCGCCGAGGCGATGAACGTCAACGCCGCCAACGCGCTGCTGAAAAGCCTGGAGGAGCCGCCTCCCGAAACGTTTTTTCTGCTGGTGTCGGATCGCCCACATTTGTTACCGGCGACCATACGCAGCCGCTGCCAGCAACTCGCGCTGACGCCGCCCACGCCGCAACAGGCTGCCGCCTGGCTGAAGGAAAACGGCGCCTCCCGCCCCGAACTCGCGCTGGCGCAGGCGGGCGGCGCGCCGGTGCTGGCGGCTGAACTCGATAATGACGAATACTGGGCGAGCCGCCAGCAGTTTCTCGATGGCTTGTCGTCGCGCAGCTTCGATCCGCTGGCGCTGGGTGAAAAATTCGCTACGCATCCGGTGCCGCAGCTCATCAACTGGCTGCAACGCTGGACTTACGACCTCGCCAGCCTGAGTTTCCGCCAGCGGCTGCGTTACAACCCGGATTTCAAAGAGGCGCTGACTGCTGTCGCGGACAAGATCAACGGACTGCAGGTGCTGCGTTTCCATCGCGAGCTGGTGCGGTTTCAGCGCATCGTGAATCATCCGCTGAATGCGCGCCTGCTGATCGAAGACCTGATGTTGCGTTACGGCCAGTTATTGCGGACGGCGCGCGGCTAAGATGCTAATCGATTCGCATTGCCACCTCGATTTTCCCGAACTCCCCTCGCGGCTACCGGAGATATTGGCGTTGATGCGCGACAATCAGGTCGAACGCGCGTTGTGCGTGAGTGTGAACCTCGACGATTTTCCCAAGGTGTTGGCGCTGGCCGAGGCGCACGCGCATCTTTATGCCTCGGTGGGGGTGCATCCGGATTATCCAGACGTGACCGAACCTTCGGTGGCGGATCTGGTCAGGCTATCCGCGCATCCGAAAATCGTTGCGATCGGCGAAACCGGGCTGGACTATTACCGTTTGACCGGCGATCTGGAATGGCAGCGCGAACGGTTTCGCACGCACATCCGCGCGGCGAAGCAGTGCGGCAAGCCGCTGATTATTCATACGCGCTCGGCGGCGGAAGACACCCTGCGGCTGATGCAGGAAGAGGGCGCGAACGAAGTCGGCGGCGTGATGCATTGTTTTACCGAATCGTGGGAAGTGGCCGAGGTGGCGCTGGCGTTGGGGTTTTATATTTCGTTTTCGGGCATTGTCACCTTCAAGAACGCCAAGGCGTTAAAGGAGGTGGCGCAAAAAGTGCCGCTGGGTCGCATGCTGATCGAAACCGACTCGCCTTATCTCGCGCCGGCGCCGTTTAGAGGCAAAACCAATGAACCAGGCCTGGTGCGTTATGTGGCGGAAGAAATTGCGCGGCTACGAGGTTGCAGTGCCGCTGACATTGCGGCGGCGACCACGACAAATTGTCTTAACTTGTTCAATATGGCGGGAAGCACATGAAGTCATTATGTAAGTATTTGTTTTTATTGTGTATTTTGTTTCCATCGGGTGTTCGTGCGGATGCCTACGACGATATGCTGAGAGCCATCAGCATGAATCACCACAACGAGGTGGTGGCGTTGCTGAAAAAGGGCGTCGATGTGAACACGGCCACTAAGGAGGGCGAAACCCTGCTGATGCTGGCGGCCAAGGAAGGCTACGCCAATATCGTCAAGACACTGCTCTCGGCCAAGGCGCGCGTTGCGGCACGCAATGCGTTTGGCGAAACGGCGCTGATGCTGGCGTCGATCAAGGGCCATGCCGAGATCGTCAAGTTGCTGCTGGCCGACGGCGCCGCCATCGATCATGAGGGCTGGACGCCATTGATCTACGCGGCGGCCACCGGGCGCATCGACATCATGCGCGTGCTGATCGCCAAGGGCGCGAAAATCGATGCCACCGCCGACAACGGTATTACGGCGCTGATGATGGCCGCACGCGAAGGCCAGACACAAGCGGCATTGCTGCTGATGGAAAACGGCGCCAATATCAACTACAAAACCGCCAACGGTTTTTCGGTGCTCGGCGTGGCGAAGCAGCGCAGTCAAGACGAGATCGCGCGCATTCTGGTCAAGGCGGGCGCGAAGGAGTAGGGCTACTGCCGCACCAATCGCAGATCCACGAGTACGGATTTCATCTCCGCGTATTCCTTGTCGAGGTTTTTCCGCAGCGCGGCGCCGGTGACAAAGTAGTCTGACCAGTGGTAGCGTTCCAGCTCGGCTTTCCAATCCGCCGTTTCATTGACGCGGCGCAGCGCGTTCTCCCAATAGGCCAACTGATCGGGTGACAATCCCTTGGGCGCAAACACCGTGCGCCAACTGCCGTACACCAGCTCCAGCCCTTGCTCTTTCCACGTGGGCACACTGGCCATCGCGCCCGGCAAGCGCTGGGCTGCGGAGATGCCCACGATGCGCAGTTTTCCGGTGGTGGCATGCGGCAGGGCATTGGCGGCCCCCGTGGATACCCATTCGATGTGATTGCCGAGCAGCGCGGTAAGGGCTTCCGCCGAACCCTTGAACACCACGGGCTTGAGCTCGCGTGCGTTCGCGCCTATGCTTTTCATGAACAACCCGGCGGCAATGTGATGATGATTGCCCAGCGCCGAGGTGAATCCGAAGGCCATCGATGGTGCGTCGGCGCGCATCTTTGCCGCAAAATCCTTGCCGCTTTTGATTGCCGCGGATGCGTTGACCGCGAACACCATGTGATCGTTGAAGATCGACGCCACCGGGGTGAAGTCGGTGTAGTTCAGCTTGCTCATGCCGGTGATGTGCGCGGTGAGCAGCGTCGGCGCGGCGATCAACAGGTAATGCGCATCGCCGGCCTGCGGACCCAGATAGGTGTATGCAAGCTGGCCACCCGCGCCGGATTTATGCACCACCGTCAGCGATTTCCCGGTGATAACGGTGCGCTCGATTTGCCGCGCGAGTTTGTCGTTGGTGCCGCCGGGTGCGCTGGGGACGACGATTTCCACGTTTTTCTGGGGAGTCCAGGGTTGAGCTTGGGCCCAGCCGCCAAGACAAATGAGCGTTACCGTAGACAGTAGATGACGTGGGTTCATGAAATCCTCGTTGGCGTATTTCGCCGCGGCATCAACTCAAATAATGGATTTCCACGCTCGGCGTCCCACCTCGCGTATCGGCATAAATCATCGAGTACTCCGGCACTTCCAGCCACGTCGAGGTGTCTTTTGTCAGCGGCTCGGAGGCGATCATGATGGAGTCGGCGTTGTCGGCGCCGCCGGTCATTTTCCATTCGTCGTCGTGGTGGCCGTACTCACGGCCCGAGGTGTACCACAGGCTCAAAAAATTCATGTTGGCCTCGTGTACTTTGGCAGGGTCTTCGGTGCGGTAGCAGCCGAAGTCGAAGCAGTAACGCACCGCCGCCAATTGCTCGCCGGTAGTGATGAAGAGATTCACCGACGAGGAGGTGTTGATGCCGAGTTGCGCGCGCACGTCGCGGATGATGGCGAGCATGCGATCCACCGCGTTCACGAGTTCGTCGGCGCTACATTGCCGCGCGGGGTCTTCGAGTTGCGAGGCGAGCAGGGCGTAGATCCATTCGCTGTCGGTGGTGCCGCTGATGCGCATGGCGATGTCGGGCTTCACGTATTGCAGCAGCAGCGGCTTCATGTCGCGCACGCGCGCGAGGTCGCCGTTGTGGGCCAGCGCGAGCTTGAAGCCAGGATACTGAAATGGATGCACGTTTTGCAGCGAGATATCGACCTCGGTGGAGTAGGCGACGCCGCGCACGTGCGCCAGCACACAGGTAGGCCGGATTTTCTCCGCCAGCGCCTTGAGGTTGCGGTCGAACACCGGCAGCGAGGTCGAGGCGTAGCTAAAGGGTTTTTCCGCGTCGGGCGAGTGGCGATCCCATGCGCGCATGCCGAAGCCCGCGAGGTTGAGCATGTGCAGCATCTTGGGCATGTACGACTGGCGGATCAGCGCGTTATCGGGCTGGAACAGCAGGCTGTCCAGCAACACGGGCTGACCGAGATAGGCTAAGGCTCTACACATTTTGTGATCGATGAAGGGTAAAAGTGCGCGTAAATCATTCTAGCGCGTTTAGGACTTTGCGGAGATAATCCGCCCAAACCAAAATGCAGGTAAGTCCGGAGGAGTGAGAATGAAGTCTGGTCGCGTGGCGGAGATTACCTTGGCCGCAGCCTTTGTTGGCACGGGCGTCGCCATGGCTCAAGCATGGCCGGTCAAGCCCGTGCGCGTGGTGATACCGTGGCCGCCGGGCGGCTCGAACGATGTGGTGGGACGCATCGTGATGCAAAAGGTCGCCGAGTCGCTGGGGCAGCAGTTCGTGGTGGATAACCGGCCCGGCGCTTCCGGCGCGATCGGCGCGGAACCGGTGGCCAAGGCGCCGCCCGACGGCTACACCATCATGGTGCATTCGACTACGCACCTCGGGAATGCGCATCTCTACAAAAAGCTGCCGTACGACACGCTGAAGGATTTTGCGCCGGTGGGCACGCTGGCGGCGCAGCCGGGCGTGCTCGCCACCCACCCTTCGCTGCCGGTAAAAACGGTGAAGGAATTTATTGCGCTGGCCAAGGCACGACAGGGGCAGATCAATTATTCGTCGTCGGGCAATGGCAGCGCGCCGCATTTGTCAATGGCGTTGCTGACCTCGGTGACCAGCATTGATCTGGTGCACATACCGTATAAAGGCGGCACACCGCAGGTGACGGCGCTAGTGGGCGGCGAAGCGCATGCGTCGCTGGCGACCATATCCACTGTGCTCGTGCACGTAAAATCAGGGCGTCTGCGCGCGCTCGGCGTGTCGTCGGCCAAACGCAGCGTCATGATGCCCGATGTTCCCACCATCGCCGAAGCCGGCGTGCCGGGTTATGAAATGAGCCCGTGGATCGCGGTGTATGCGCCTGCGAATACGCCGAAAGCGATCATCGACCGGCTCAATGCCGAATCCAACAAAGCGCTGAAACATCCGGATGTGGCGAACAGCCTGACCCATCAGGCGCTCGACCCGCTGCCGTCCACGCCGGAAGAATTCGCGCAGCGCATCAGATTGGATTACGAGAAATACGGCAAGCTGATTCGGGCCGCCGGCGTGAAAGTGGATTGATATTGTCTATTGAAGTCAACAGGAGAAGTTAGCATGCAACAATTACGTTATCTTGCCGTGACGGCTGCGCTAGCCGCCGCAATAGCTCCTGCCACCGCACAGAATTACCCCGCCAAGACGGTGCGCGTGGTGATCCCCTGGCCCACCGGCGGGGCGAACGACGTGGTGGGGCGCATCGTGTTTCAGAAAATGTCCGAGCAACTCGGCCAGCAGTTTGTAATCGACAATCGCGGCGGCGCGTCGGGCACTATCGGCGCGGATCATGTGGCTAAAAGCCCGGCGGACGGCTACACCCTCATGGTGCATTCGGCGGCGCATGTGACCAACCCGCATTTGTTTAAAAAGCTGCCGTACGACACGCTGAAGGATTTTACGGGCGTCACGCCACTGGCGGTGCAGGTGGGTATGCTGGTGGTGCATCCGTCGCTGCCCGCCAAAAACACCAGGGAGTTTGTTGCGCTGGCGAAAGCCAAGCCGGGACAGATGGTCTACGGCTCGTCGGGCAGCGGTAGTTTTGTACATATGGCGATGGCGTTGCTGAACAACATGACCGACACCAAAATGATACACGTGCCGTTCAAGGGCGGCGGGCCGGCGGTGGTGGCGCTGGCATCGGGCGAGTTGCAGGCGATGACAGCGACCATTGGTTCGGTAATTCCGTTTCTGGGCGGCAACCGGCTGCGCGTGCTGGGTGTCACATCGGGCACGCGGTTAAAGCAGTTCCCGGATATTCCGTCGATGGCCGAGGGCATACCGGGCTATGACTTTTCGGCATGGATAGGCGCATTCGTGCCGGCGGCCGCACCGAGGCCCATCGTGGATCGGCTGAATGCCGAAATCCGCAAGGCGCTGGAGCACCCGGATGTGACGAAAATCATGGGTAGCCAGACGCTAGATCCGCTGCCGATGTCGCCGGAACAGTTTGCGGTGCGGCTTAAATCGGACTTCGATAAGTACGAAAAGCTGATTAAAGCCACCGGCGCCAAGCTAGATTAATCAAAGGACATGGGAATGAAAAAATATTTTTCGGTAGTGGCGGCTACGGCACTATGTTCGTTCGTGGGCGTTGGGCATGCACAGTTTCCCACCAAGCCCATACGCGTCATCGTGCCGTTCGCCGCCGGTTCGAGCACTGATGTGGTGATGCGCATCCTCGCGCAGCCGTTGCAGCAGTCGATGGGGCAAACCATGGTGATCGATAACCGGCCCGGCGCGGATGGCGCGCTGGCGGGGGACCTGGTGGCCAGGGCGCCAGCCGATGGTTACACGCTGCTGCTGGCGACCAACAGCCCGCTGTCGGCCGTGCCGCATTTGCGCAAAAAAATACCCTACGATGCGCTCAAAGATTTCGCGCCGATTTCGATGGTCGGCTACTACACGTTTTTACTGGCGGTGAATGCCAACGTGCCCGCCAAGTCGATGCGTGAATTGTTCGATCATGCGCGCGCGAATCCCGGCAAATTCAATTACGCCACGGGTAACACCAGCAGTATTGTGATGATGGCGATGATGAACTCGCTGTCCGGCGTGAAGATGGTGCATGTGCCGTATAAGAGCGAGCCGCCGGCGGTGGTCGATCTGATATCGGGGCAGGTGCAGGTGATGGTGACCTCGTATGCAACGGTCGCCGCGCATCTGCGCGAGGGGCGCGTGCGCGCCATTGCGCTGGCGCTGAATCAGCGCAGCCCGTTGCTGCCAAACGTGCCGACGGTGTCCGAGGCGGGCCTGCCGAAGTTCTCGATCACGCCATGGGCGGGCGTGTTCGCGCCCGCGCGCACGCCCAAACCGGTAGTCGATAAACTCAGTGCGGAATTCAACGCGGTGTTGAAGCGCGCGGACATTCGCGCGCAGCTTGACCAGAACGCCTTTGCCGGCGAAGGCTCCACCCCGGAAGCGCTGGATGCGTGGGTGAAGAGCCAGTTCAATATCTGGGGCGCGGCGATGCGCGACGCGGGGATACATCCGGAATGATGGCTGGTTCAAGTCAAAGCCCCTTTTTTAACCACAGATGAACGCAGATAAACACAGATGAGTGTCAAACCCGCAGTAGGGGGGGGCTTATGTAAGTATTTGTTTTTAAGCAATAATTTAATCTGCGAGGATCGCATTGTCTTTGACCACTTTGCTCCACTTTGCAATCTCGCCACGCACGTGGGCGCCGAAGGCATCGGGTGACATGGGCGAGGGTTCCGCGCCAAAATCCGCGAAGCGTTTTTTGATATCGGCGGTGGCGAGCGCCTTGTGTATCTCGGCGTTGAGACGATCCATCACCGCGCGTGGTGTTTTGCCCGCGCTGAAAATACCCCACCACAACGAGACATCGTAACCGGGCACGGCGTCCGCCATCGGCGGCAACTCCGGCGCGAACGCCGAACGCTTGGCGGTGCTGACACCCAACGTGCGCAGCCGCCCGGATTTTAAATGCATTTCCACCGACGGCAGCCCCACGATTACCGCCTGCACCTGGCCCGCGATTAAATCGGTGAGCGCGGGCCCCATGCCTTTGTGCGGCACATGCACGATGTCGATTTTGGCGGCGGATTTCAACACCTCCATCGCCAAATGATTGATGCCGCCGATGCCCGACGAAGTGTAGTTCAACACGCCGGGCTTGCCACGCAGCAAGGCAATCAGTTCCCGCGTGTTTTTGGCGGGTAGTGAGGGATGTACCACCAGCACCATCGGGCCGAAGCCGAGCATGGTGATGCCCGCAAGATCATTCACCGGATCAAACGGCAGCTTCGCCATCAGTGCCGCGCCCGTGGTGTACGAAGTGGAGGTCACGTAGAGCGTGTAGCCATCGGGCGGCGCCTTAGCGGCGAGATCCGCGGCGATCATCTGGTTTGCGCCGGGGCGGTTTTCTACCACCACCGGCTGGCCGACGGATTCGCTGACGCGCTGGCTGATGGCGCGGGCGAGGATGTCATTGCTGCCGCCCGGCGGCGCGCCGACCAGGATGCGGATCGGTTTCGCGGGGAAGGCCGGTTGTGCTTGGGCGGCGCACATTGTTATTGCACTGGCGCAAACGATAATCAGGCCGCTGATGAGATGAGGGTTTTTTGCCGATTGCATGGAAGTCCCCGTGTCACTGTTCAGGTTCCCGCGACGCCTGACAAGGTGATAAAGAATGAGCGAGAATTTCGCCATATCATAACGGCGTTTTGGGCAAGTCGTGAAATCAATCGACTGCCGGTGATGTTCGCATGATAGCTGGTGTGTTAAGTTTGGAACCCATTTAATCTCAAGGAGAGTTGCACGTGCCTAAATTACTGGTCATACACGGCGCCGGCATGAACATGCGCGGCAAGACGCAAATTGATGTGTTCGGCCCCATGCTAATGCCGGAGTACGATGAACATATCCGCAAATACGCCAAGGAACTGGGCTTCGAGGTGGATATTTTTCAATCGAATATCGAGGGCGAAGTCATCAACAAACTCTACGCCGCGCACGATGGCGGCGTGGACGGCTGCATTATCAACCCGGCGGGATTTAGCTCGGGTTACCGCTCGCTCAACGCGGCGCTGTCGCAGGTGAAGTTTCCATCGATCGAACTGCATATTTCCAATCCGGCGCGGCGCGGCGGACAATCGGAAGTGGCGAAAGTGGCGCGCGGCGTCATCACTGGCTTTGGCATCTTCGGTTACTGGATGGCAATGCGCGGCTTGCAGGACATACTGGCGAAAAAATAAGCACGACGGTATCGCGCTGTTTGTTCGTGCCGGTTAACGCGCTGGCGCCCGCTAAGACGCTGAAAAACTGATCGGTTTGGGCAAGGCGCCGGGGGCTAATATGAAAGCCAAGTAGACGCTCAATTCGCTCTGCCGGCGCGATACGATAGAGCGTCAAGCGATGGCACTTTGACGAATCCGCTTACGACACCCACTTGGTGGCTTCGTTGTATGCGAACGGGTCCGTGGGGTCAAGCATGGCGTCGCGCAAATCCTGCAGATTCATCAGCACACCGAACGGAAATCCCGCGCGGCTGCCGCGCTGGTCGTTGGTAAGCGATTGGAAGTATTCTTGCAGCTTGGTCTTGCTGTCTTTCAGTTCCGCCAGTTGATTGGCGATGCGCGGGTATTGATCCACCAGCACCTGAGGATACGTCAAGCCTTCGAGAGAACGAAAATAGGCGTCCGCCTCGCCACTCAGTTTCACTATCTCGGCGGGTTTTTTTTCTTCGGTCATGATGTAGGCCTCTTGGTTTCCGGCGCTGACAGGTAATTGTTAATGAGCTAGTGTAGATGAAGCGTATGGACGTTTCAACTCCGCGTTGCGCGGGCGCTTTCAGGGCGTAATTAACGCTTTTCATCTGCGTATAATCGCAGCGTATCCCAACCTCAGCAGGTAGCGATTTATGTCATTTCCCGCCGGAAAAGCCTATAGCGAAGGATTCGAAGCCATCGGTTATATCGGACTGGAGGACCGTCCAGGTTTCAAAATGGCGATTCATAAAGCGGGAGAGCGCTGGTATTTGTATACCGCGCACTTCTGGTGCAGCGGTTGGTCGGTGGTGGAGATCACCGATCCGAAGAACCCGCGCTTTGTGCGCTACATCGAAGGCCCGCCGAACAGTTGGACCTTGCAAGTGCAGATTGCCGACGGCAAAATGATTACCTCGATGGAACGCATTCCACCGGGTTGGGGTGGTGATGTAAACGGGCCGTACGGCGAGGGTTTTTATATCTGGAGTTTGGCTGATCCGGAAAACCCCAAGCGCCTGGGCCATTACCAAACAGGCGGCAAGGGCACGCATCGCAACTATTACGCGGGCGGCAATTATGTGCATACCACCGCTTTGCCCGAAGGCTACGAAGGCCACATTTATCAGATCGTCGATATTTCCGACCCGGCAAACCCAAAAGAAATTTCGCGCTGGTGGCGCAAAGGTCAATGGATAGCCGGCGGCGAAAGCGGCGCGCCGGAGCAAACGCTGCTGCACGGCGGCGCTTATGTGGTGGGGGATCGCGCGTATCTGCCCTATGGCGGCGGCGGTTTTGTGATTTTGGATGTCAGCGATTACAAGGCGCCCAAGCTGGTGGGCGATTTGCCGTTTTCGCCGCCGTTTGCCGCGCGCATCGCGGTGCATACGGCGGTGCCGCTGCAAAAGCGCCCGTTGGTGGTGGTGAACTCCGAGGCGATAGTCGAACGTTGCGACGAGCCGCTGGGTTTTGCCGGTATCGTCGATGTGCGCGTGGAATCAAAGCCGCGATTGATTTCATTGTTCCCATTGCCGGTGCCGCCCAAGGATTACCCCTTTAAAAATTTCTGCGAGCAAGCGGGGCGTTTTGGTCCTCACAACCAGCATCAGCCTCAATTTCAGGATGTGCTGTATCAAAACGAGGACATCGTATTCCTCGCGTATTTCAATGCGGGCCTGCGCGCGTACGATATTTCGGATGAACGCTTGCCCAAGGAGATCGGCTACTTTTTGCCGCCCGATCCGGTCAAGCGTTTGGGGCCACTACCCAAAACCGGGCTGGTTACACAATCCGAAGACGTGGTTGCGGATGCACGTGGAAATATTTTTGTATCAGACAAGAATCACGGTATTTATGTGCTGCGGTTTAACGGATAAAGATACAACGTAAAGGACAGGCAATGGCAAGCTACGATGTGATTATTGTGGGTGCGGGGAATGCGGCGGGAGCGGCGGCGGTGTCGGCGCGCGAGCATGGCGCGAAGCGCGTGCTGATGCTGGAAAAAGCGCCGCAGCCGCAGCGCGGCGGCAACACTTATTTCAGCGGCGCGATTTTCCGCTTCGTGTTCGACAAGGTGGAACAACTCGACCGCTTTATTCCGGGTGTGGAGAAAGAGTATCCCGGCTTTCATGCAGATGTGCCGCTGTATCCGAAGGCCGCGTTCGAGGAAGACTTGTTGCGCGTGACCGAAGGGCGCAGCGACCGCGATTTGCTGAACACCATGATCGATGCCTCGTACGACACTACCTGCTGGATGCAGGATGTTGGCAAGCATCACTTTGAACTGGCGCGTTCGGTGATGGGCCTCAAGGTGGGCAATAAAATCAAATGGCCGCGCGGCGCCATTCTCCGCACCATTCACGAAGGCGTGGGGCTGTCAGAAACCTGGCTCGCCACCGCCGAAAGCATGGGCGTCGAAATTCGCTATGAATCGCATGTGCTCGAACTCACCCAAAACAGCATGGGGCGCGTCAACGGCGTGGTGGTGCGTGGACCGAAGGGTTTGGAGAAGCTTGAAGCCAACGCGGTGGTGCTGGGTTGCGGCGGGTTCGAGACCAACCCGGAATGGCGCACGCGTTATCTGGGGCAGGAGTGGGGCCACGCGAAAGTGCGCGGCTCGAATTTCAATTACGGTGACGGTCTGCGCATGGCGATGGATTTGGGCGCGATGCCGTGGGGTCACTGGGGTGGTTGCCACGCCACGCCCATCGTCGCCGAAGCGCCCGATTACGGCGTGCGCAACATGACCGACAAAACCAACCGCCTGTCGTATCCGTTCGGCGTGATGCTCAACATGGAAGGCCGCCGCTGGATCGACGAAGGCGCGGATTTTAATCCGTTTACCTATGCCAAGTATGGCGGGCTGATTCTCAAGCAAACTGCCGGCGTGGTGTACCAGATTTTCGACAGCAAAGCAGTGGAACTCTTCGAGCCGCGTTACTGGAGCAGCGAGCCGCTGAAATCCGACACGCTCGAGGGGCTGGTCAAGCAGATGAAGCTCGATCAAACGCAAGCGATGAAAACCCTGAATGAATACAACGCGGCAGCGGCGCGCGGCGGCTCGTTCAACCCGGCCGCGCTCGACAAACTGCACACCGAAGGCATCACGCCGGCAAAAACGAACTGGGCCACCAAACTCGATGCGCCGCCGTATTACTCCTGGGCAGTGACCGGCGGCATCACGTTCACCTTCGGCGGCATCAAGGTCAATCCGAACGCGCAGGTGATTTCAACAGGGTGGAAGCCGATTGACGGCTTGTACGCCTGCGGCGAAATGGTCGGCGGGTTGTTTCACTACAACTACGCGCTGGGGTCGGGGCTGATGTCGGGGGCGGTGTTTGGGCGGATCGCGGGGCGGCAGGCGGCGACGAACAAGTGAGTTTTAAAACGCTATTTTTTGCAACGACCGCTGGAGGTTAGATGAAGCTACAACACATGCCTTCAGCGTGTGATGCTGCGTTGCGCAAATGACTGTTGAGTTAAATGTTGCATTTGGTTCGAAGCTCATTGCGTGGGTTGCCCGAACTTTGCGCGACGCGGCTTGGGCTCCAATCACAGTTTTTAGCATTCACGTTGTTACCTCAATGACATTTGGGGGATACGTGAAGTATCCATGGATCGACATGCCGATGCATTTTGCTGGCGGAGTAGTGATCGCATTCTTCATTCATCGTGCGACGCTGAACGCTGCGAACGTTGCGCTTGTTCAACACACGGATACGTTGACGCACTACGTTCTGTTCTTTGCGTTGGTATCCATGGCGACGGTGATGTGGAAATTTGCCGAATTCCTGGCCGACACATTTTTCGCTACCGGCGCGCAGAAAGGCGTTCGGGAGAATATTTCGGACATGTTCATGGGAATGGTTGGGGGTTTGATATTCCTCATTGCGCAGAAGGTGTTCTCACGCCCTTGCCATGAATAGTCATAGTCAAGTTAGCCTGCGCAGGACGCAATATCGGAAGGGCATTGCGCCGCATGTCTCGGTTGCCAGCCTCGCTCGGCGCAATGCGCTTCGCTTATTGACGCCCTGCAATTTGTGTTGAGAAGCACGTCCGGTTGCAACGAAGCAAGCCCTGATTAAGCGAGGGGTCATCGGAGGATCAGCGCGAGACGCTGGACCTGCAATGCACCGCGCTCTTTGTGGAAAATTTATAAAGTTATTTAAAAACAAATACTTAAAATCTATTTCGTACGTATCAATCGCTGCTGTTCCCGCTTCCAGTCCTTTTCTCTTTCGTCTTGCCGCTTGTCGTGCTGTTTTTTTCCCTTGGCCAAGCCGATTTCGAGCTTGACGCGGCCTCGGGTGTAGTGCAGGTTCAGTGGTATCAAGGTGTAGCCCGCGCGCTCGACATTGCCGATCAGCTTGCGGATTTCCTCGGCGTGCAGCAGCAGCTTGCGCTTGCGCGTGGGGTCAGGGCTGACATGCGTGGAGGCAGTCGGTAGCGGGCTGATGTGCGCGCCGATCAGGTGTAGCGCTTCGCCCTGCACGATGACATAAGCTTCTTTCAACTGTGCGCGGCCCGCGCGGATGGCTTTGACTTCCCAGCCTTCGAGAACGATGCCGGCCTCGAAACGCTGTTCGATAAAATAGTCGTGGAAAGCTTTTTTATTTTCAACGATACTCATGCGTCTATTTTAACAGTGCGTGCCCTGGCGGCGTTTGTTGTTTGCTGGCCCAAGTCACTTCCCGATAGATTCTCATGCATGAAGTCGTTAAATCCGTGCTGGTTCCCTATTCGCCGGAGCAGATGTTCGCGCTTGTGGATGACGTGCCGCGCTACCCGGAATTCTTGCCTTGGTGCTGTGGCGCGGAGGCCGCGCAAACCAGCCCGCACCTGACGCGCGCGACGCTGCAAATCAGTTATCGCGGCCTCAAGCAGCGTTTCACCACGGACAACACAAAAACACCGCCGCGGGCGCTGGCGATGCAACTGGTGGAGGGGCCGTTTCGCACGCTGGATGGTGCATGGCGCTTTAACGACCTGAACGGACGCGGCTGCAAGGTTGAATTTCGGCTGCAATATGAATTTTCAAATCGCGTGCTGGCGGCGCTGGTGGGGCCGGTGTTCAGTTATATCGCCGATACGCTGGTGGAGGCGTTTGTCAAGCGCGCTGGGCAGGTGTATGGCGCCGGTTGACGATTCAATTATGGTTGAGGTGGTGTATGCGCTGCCGGAGCGGCAGTTGCTGGTGGCAGTGACGCTATGCGCGGGCGCTACCGTAAGTGAAGCGGTGGAGCGTGCTGGTTTGCCGATGCTGCATCCGAATATCGGTGCGGCGAACGGCAACGTAGGTATCTTCGGCAAGCGCGTGCCGCTGGATACTGTTCTGCAAAACGGCGACCGGGTGGAAAATTTACCGGCCGCTCATCGCGGATCCGAAAGAGGCGCGCCGCCGGCGCGCCCGGAAATTAAAATAACTTGCCAGGCTACCTATCGGCGGCTCACTTGCAGTTTTCAGCGATGACGCGCTCGGCTTTGGCGGTTTCCCTGACGAAGTCCTGCTCCTCGAACACGATTCTTTCGCCGGTTTTGGAGTCGGTGCGCGACGTGCGCTGACGATCCTGAAAACGCTTGAGATTGGCGCGAGAATCTTCGCAAGCCTGTTTGCGGCGCGCCTCTTCGGCTGCAGTTTTCTCGGCCTTGGCGTCGGCTTCGGCCTTTGCCTTCTGATTCTTGCGAGACTCGGCTTCTTTGTCAGCCAGTGATAGCGGGGCGGCTTTCTCCGCAGCCTTACCGCCTTTGTCCGCGCCCTTATCCGCAGCCTTGCCCGCAGGCTTGTCGCCTTTGTCATCCTTGGCGGGCGCCGGTGCGGGCTTGGGGGCGCTGGAGACGCCGGTATCCTGCTGTTTGGTGCCGGGCGGGCATGCGGTGGCGAACTCGATCTTGCCATCCTTACCGACACATTTCAGAATTTGGGCTTGGGCCGTTGCCGACAGAGCCAGCAGGGAAATCGCGATTATGAGTTTCACACGCACCTCTTCTTGGACGAGCCGGCTTGCGGATGCCGGCGGCCATTAAAATTAACCAGTTTATGCCGCAGAGTCAATCGATTAACGCGTTGCGTCGTTGTCCGTTTACCAGCCGTTCCGTATAATGCTGCCTTTGCGAAGGATCAATAATCATGCGCGTGGTCCAGAAAGCCCTCACCTTCGATGATGTACTGCTGGTTCCCGCCCATTCCGCCATCCTGCCCCGAGAAGTCAGTCTCCAGACTCGCCTGACGCGCAACATCTCCCTGAATATCCCCATCGTATCCGCCGCGATGGATACGGTGACTGAGTCGCGTTTAGCGATAGCCATAGCGCAGGAGGGGGGCATCGGCATCATTCACAAGAACATGTCGCCCGCCGCTCAGGCCGCGGAGGTCACCCGCGTAAAGCGCTTTGAAAGCGGCATCGTCAAAGACCCGATCACGGTTACGCCGGTGATGACGGTGCGCGACGTGTTGCAGATCACGCGCCAGCACAAGATTTCCGGCTTGCCGGTAATCAGCACCAACGGGCGAGTGGTGGGCATCGTCACCAATCGCGATTTGCGTTTCGAGACCAATCTCGATCAGCCCGTCAAGAACATCATGACGCCGCGCGAGCGCCTGGTCACCGTGAAGGAAGGCGCCAGCCGCGACGAAGCCAAGGCGCTGATGCATAAGCATCGTCTTGAGCGGGTGCTGGTGGTAGGGCGCAATTTTGAATTGCGCGGGCTGGTGACTGTGAAGGATATTCTGAAATCGTCCGAGCACCCGAACGCCAGCAAAGACAAATTGGGGCGGCTGATCGTCGGCGCGGCGGTAGGCGTGGGCGAGGGCACCGAAGAGCGCGTTGAATCGCTGATCGACGCCGGCGTGGATGTGATCGTGGTAGATACCGCGCATGGGCATTCGGCGGGGGTGTTAAAGCGGGTGAAGTGGGTCAAGCGCACTTACCCTCGAACGCAGGTGATCGGCGGCAACATCGCCACGGCGGCGGGCGCTAAGGCACTGGCGGACAATGGCGCGGACGGCGTCAAGGTCGGCATCGGCCCCGGCTCGATCTGCACTACGCGTATCGTTGCCGGCGTGGGCGTGCCGCAAATTTCCGCGATTGATAACGTCGCCAAGGCGCTCGCCAAGCTGAATATTCCATTGATTGCCGATGGCGGCATCCGCTACTCGGGCGATATCGCCAAGGCCATCGCGGCGGGCGGCTATGCGGTGATGATCGGCGGGTTGTTCGGCGGCACCGAAGAATCCCCCGGTGAGATCGAACTGTTCCAGGGGCGCTCCTACAAGGCGTATCGCGGCATGGGGTCGCTCGGCGCGATGCAACAGGGTTCCGCCGATCGCTACTTTCAGGAGATCGACGAACTCGATACCGAAAAACTGGTGCCCGAAGGCGTCGAAGGCCGCGTGCCGTACAAGGGCGGCGTAGTGCCGCTGATTCATCAGTTGATGGGCGGCCTGCGCGCCAGCATGGGCTACGTCGGCTGCGCCAGCATAGATGAAATGCGCCGCAAGGCCGAGTTTGTCGAAATCACCGCAGCGGGCATCCGTGAATCGCACGTGCATGATGTGCAGATCACCAAGGAAGCGCCTAATTATCGGGTGGAGTGAGGCGTTGGGCGCGAGGATTGAGGCGTAACTGCATAGTGGATGTTCTCCTCACTCATGTCTCTTCACTCCTTACACAAAACAAGCCATGCACCAAAAAATCCTCATTCTTGATTTCGGTTCGCAATACACGCAACTGATCGCGCGCCGTGTGCGTGAAGCCAGGGTGTATTGCGAATTGCATCCGTATGACGTGACGGATACGTTTATCCGCGAGTTCAAGCCCAGCGGCGTGATCCTGTCGGGCGGGCCGAATTCGGTATGGGAGAGCGACACGCCGCGCGCACCGGATACGGTGTGGAAACTGGGCGTGCCGGTGCTGGGCATTTGCTACGGCATGCAGACCATGGCCGAGCAACTCGGTGGCACGGTCACCACCGGCAAGGTGCGCGAATTCGGCTACGCGGAGGTGCGCGCGCGCGGACATTCCGCGCTGTTTAAAGACATTCAGGATCGCGCCAACGCCGAGGGCCACGGCCTGCTCGACGTGTGGATGAGCCACGGCGACAAGGTGGAGGTGCTGCCCGATGGCTTCAAGGTCATCGCCAGCAACGCTGGCTGCCCGATAGCCGCCATGGCGGACGAGGTAAGCAAGTTTTACGCCGTGCAGTTTCATCCCGAAGTGACGCACACGCTGCAAGGCAAGGCCATCCTCGATCGTTTCGTGCTGGGCATCTGCGGCCTGTCGGGTGATTGGCGCATGCCGAGCTACGTCGATGAAGCCGTTGCGCGCATTCGCACAAATATCGGCAGCGAAGAAGTCATTTTGGGCTTGTCGGGTGGCGTGGATTCATCGGTCGCCGCTGCGCTGATACACAAAGCCATTGGCAATCAATTGACTTGTGTGTTCGTGGATAACGGCCTTCTTCGTCTGAACGAGGAGGAGCAGGTGATGGATACTTTTGCAAAAAATCTTGGCGTCAAGGTGATCCACGTCGATGCGCGTGCGCAGTTTTTGGGACATCTCACGGGCGTGACCGACCCGGAACAAAAACGCAAAATCATTGGCCGCGAATTCGTCGAAGTGTTTCAGGTCGAGTCCGCCAAGATCCCCAACGCGAAGTGGCTGGCGCAGGGCACGATTTACCCGGACGTGATCGAATCGGCGGGCGCCAAGACTAAAAAAGCGCACACTATCAAATCGCACCACAACGTCGGCGGCCTGCCCGACACGCTGCATCTGAAACTGCTGGAGCCGCTGCGCGAATTGTTCAAGGACGAAGTGCGCGATCTGGGACTGGCGCTGGGCCTGCCGCGCGACATGGT
>CAWUUY010000120.1:0-12668 GCA_963924885.1 uncultured Burkholderiales bacterium
CGCCACCTGCGTGAGCAGCGCATACAACCGTTCCGGCGCGCGAAAATCCGTGCTGTAGAGCAGGCTGTCGGCATTGACCACGCACACCAGCGACAGCCCGGCGAAATCGTGGCCTTTGGCGAGTATTTGCGTGCCGACGAGGATGTCCACTTCGCGCGCCTCGATGCGGTCGCGCATGCCGCTCCACGCGCCGCGCGCGCGCGTGCTGTCGCGGTCGATGCGCAATATGCGCGCCTGCGGGAACCGTTCCGTGAGCGCGGCCTCGATGCGCTGCGTGCCGTGGCCGACGGGCGACAGATCGGTGTTGCCGCAATCGGGGCAGGCCAGCGGCACCATGGATTGATAACCGCAGTGGTGGCAATGCAAACGCCGGTCATGCGCGTGCAGCACCAGCTTGGCGGTGCAGCGATGGCAGCCGGACAACCAGCCGCAGGCGTGGCACATCAGCACCGGCGAATAGCCGCGGCGATTGATGAATACCAGGCTTTGTTCGCCGCGTGCCAGCCGTTCGCCGATGGCCTTGAGCAGTGGCGGCGCAAACCCGTTATCGAGCCTCACGTCGCGCGTGTTGATGCACACGATGCGCGGCGGCGTGTTGTTGATGCGCTTGGGCAATTGCACCAGCGCGTAACGCCCGCTGGCCGCGTTGTGCCAGGTTTCCAGCGCTGGCGTGGCCGAGCCGAGGATTACCGGCACGCCGCGCTGGCGCGCGCGCACCACGGCCAGATCGCGCGCAGAGTAACGAAAGCCCTCGTTTTGTTTAAACGAAGAATCCTGCTCCTCATCGACCACAATCAAGCCCAGCTCCGGCAGCGGCGCGAACACCGACAGCCGCGTGCCGAGCACGATGCGCGCCGCGCCCGATTGCGCGGCGATCCAGTGATCCAACCGCTCGGTGTCATTCAGCCCGCTGTGCAGGCTCACCACGGTCGTCTGCGGGAAACGCCCGCGCACCGTGGCCTCCAGTTGCGGCGTGAGCGAAATCTCCGGCACCAGCAGCAGCGCCTGGCGGCCTTTTTTCAGCACCGCGTCGATCACCCGCAGATACACCTCGGTCTTGCCGCTGCCGGTGACGCCGAGCAGCAGATGCGGCTTGAACGCCGACAACTCCGCGCTCAGCGCCGCAACGGCGGCGGCTTGATCCGCTGTCAGCGGCGGGCCGCTGATGTCGGGCGTTTCAACGACGTCTGCCGAGGGCACGTGCGTCAACGCGCCTTCACGCGTCTCCACGTAGCCGGATTCGATCAACTGGCGCAGCGCCACCTTCGCGGTGGGCGCGCAGGCGCGCACCGCGTCGTCGTCGAGCACCTGATGCTGATGAAACAGCGCCAGCAAACGCCGCTTGGTGGCCGCGCGCGCGGGCAGGCTGTCGGCGGTGCGCGTGGCGCCCAATGCGGTCAGCGCATAATGCGTGAGCGACTTGGCGGGCTGGCTCCGCACGCGCCGCAGCCCGGCGGGCAAGGCGCTGATGACCACCGCGCCCAGCGGGTGGTGATAGTAATCGGCGGCGAAGCGGATCAACTGGATGTCGAGCGGCGAAAACCCCGGCGCCTCGCGCAGCATTTTGGTGATCGGCTTTAACCTCGCCGTCGCAATCGTGCTGGTATCGGCGACCTCCAGAATCACGCCCACCACGCTGCGCTTGCCAAACGGCGCCAGCACGCGCGCGCCGACATCGCTCTCCCGCGCCTCGTCGCAGCGGTAGTCGAACAGCTTGTCCAGCGGCACGTCGAACCCGACGCGGACGATTTTCATGAGCGTTGCACAGTGATACGGCGTGTAGTTAGCCCGGCTTGTTCAGGACGCGTTTGAGAATAGGACGCAAGATGTTGTACCGCAAGAGAATCCGCTGGCGGGCCACGGGCTGTGGATAAAGCCTGTGGATAATTCTGTTAATGACTGCTTACTGCGGCTCGCGCCGAGAGTGCCCAAAGATTCAAGCACTTACGCAAGCCATAATAAATAATTGTTTAAAAACAAATATTTATGTTGATTCGAGGGTGCGGCTATTTTTACGCCATCGAGAAACGCGCGCTAAGTGCTTGCTGTGTATATGTTTCTTCTCAGGCCGCTGGATGGTAGGCGCGGCTCAGCTCATGCACGGCCGCCACCAGCGCACCCACGTGGTCGGGGTGGGTGAACTGCGACACCCCGTGGCCGAGGTTAAACACATGGCCCGCGCCGGGGCCGTACGACGCCAGTACCTTGGCGACCTGGGCGCGTATCGCCTCGGGTTGCGCAAACAAGGTGATCGGATCCAGATTGCCCTGAAGCGCGACCTTCGCGCCGACGCGCGCCCGCGCCTGGCCGATGTCGCAGGTCCAGTCCAGACCCAGCGCATCGCAGCCGATGGCGGCAATGTCTTCCAGCCACAAGCCGCCGCCCTTGGTGAACACAATGCTCGGCACGCGCACGCCGTCTTTTTCGCGCGTAAGGCCCGCGACGATGCGCTGCATATAAGTGAGCGAGAACTCTTGGTACGCCGATGCACTGAGCGAGCCTCCCCAGGTATCAAAAATCATCACCGCTTGCGCGCCGGCCTCAATTTGCGCATTGAGGTAAGCGGTCACCGCCTTTGCGTTGATGTCGAGGATGTGATGCAAGAGATCAGGCCGGTCATACAACATCGTCTTGACCGTACGGAAGTCACTGCTGCCGCCGCCCTCGATCATGTAACACGCCAGCGTGTACGGGCTGCCGGAAAATCCGATCAGCGGCACGCTGCCGTTCAACGCGCCGCGTATCTGTGACACCGCATCCGTGACATAACGAAGCGTTACGCCGATGTCCGGCACGGCCAGTTTTTTGATCGCGGTCTCGTCACGCAGCGGGCGCTCAAACTTAGGCCCCTCACCTTCGGCAAAATACAGGCCCAAGCCCATCGCATCCGGCACGGTGAGAATGTCGGAAAACAAAATCGCCGCGTCCAGCGGAAATCGCGCCAGCGGCTGCAACGTCACTTCCGTGGCGTAATCGGGATTCTTCGCCAACCCCAGAAAACTCCCCGCGCGTATGCGCGTGGCGTTGTACTCGGGCAAATAGCGGCCAGCCTGACGCATAATCCACACCGGCGTGTGCGGCGTGGGTTGGCGCAGCAGGGCGCGGAGGAAGGAGTCGTTTTTTAACATCAGGATTGAGGATGGAACATCAGGATTTAGTATTGAGGGTTTAGGATTGAGTAAGCACCGCTGTCGGGTTGCTCAATCCTCGATCCTACATCCTCAATCCTTCACGACCTAGCGCGGTAAATCCGACGCCCCCATCAAAAACTCATCCACCGACCGCGCGCACTGCCGCCCTTCGCGGATCGCCCATACCACCAGCGATTGGCCGCGGCGCATGTCGCCGGCGGCGAACACTTTGGCCACCGAGGTTTGATACTTTTCCGTGTCGGCCTTGACGTTGCTGCGCGCGTCTTTTTCCACGCCCAGTTGTTCCAGCAGGCCTTGTTGCGTCGGGCCGAGAAAGCCCATCGCCAGCAGCACCAGATCAGCGGGCATTTCAAATTCGGAGCCGGGCACTTCGATCATCTTGCCGCCTTCCCAGTTCAGGCACACGGCTTTAAGTGCTTTCACTTTTCCGTTCTCACCGACAAAGGATTTGGTGGCGACTGACCAATCACGATTGGCCCCTTCTTCGTGCGACGACGAGGTGCGCAGCCGTGTCGGCCAGAACGGCCACACGGGGTTACGCAACGGATCATCCGGTTTGCCGAGCAATTCAAATTGCGCGATCGATTTCGCGCCGTGACGGTTCGAGGTGCCCACGCAATCCGAGCCGGTATCGCCGCCGCCGATCACCACCACATGTTTGCCGGTGGCCATGATTTGATCGGCCACTTTATCGCCCGCGACTACTTTGTTTTGCTGCGGCAAAAACTCCATCGCGTAATGCACGCCCTGTAACTCGCGTCCCGGCACCGGCAGGTCTCGCGGCGTTTCCGCGCCGCCCGACAGCACCACCGCGTCGAACTCCGCCAGCAGTTTCTTCGCATCGACATTGCCGCCAACGTTTTGATTAACGCGAAACTCCACGCCCTCGGCCTTCATCTGCTCCACGCGCAGATCGATGGTGCACTTTTCCATTTTGAAATCGGGAATACCGTAACGCAGTAGACCGCCGAGGCGATCATTTTTTTCGAACAACACCACCTCGTGACCGACGCGCGCGAGTTGCTGCGCGCAGGCCATGCCCGCCGGACCGGATCCGATTACCGCCACACGCTTGCCGGTTTTTTGCTTCGGCGGTTGCGGCACGACCCAGCCGTTTTCCCAACCCTTGTCGATGATCGCGTGTTCTATCGATTTGATACCGACCGCATCCGCATTGATGCGCAGTGTGCAGGCTTCCTCGCACGGCGCAGGGCACACGCGACCGGTGAACTCTGGAAAATTATTCGTCGAGTGCAGCGTGTCCAGCGCGGCGCGCCAGTTCTGTTTGTAAACAAGATCATTCCAGTCGGGAATGATGTTGTTGATCGGGCAGCCGCTCATGCAAAACGGCGTACCGCAATCCATGCAGCGCGCGCCCTGCACGCCCGCTTGTTCATCCGTCAAATGGCCGACGAACTCGCGGTAGTGCTTGATGCGCGCGCCCTTGTCTTCGGCGGCTTCCGTAAGCCGCTCGTATTCGAGAAATCCGGTAACTTTACCCATGGCCGTATCTATGTAAGTATTTGTTTTTAAGCAACTTTTTTATGGCTTGCAGCCATCTCGCCCAGCGCGCGCCGGTATTCGTGCGGGAACACCTTGACGAATTTCGCGCGCTCCGCGGGCCAGTTGTTGAGTATGGTCTTGGCGTGGGCGCTGCCGGTGAGGCGAGCGTGCGCGTCGATCATTTGTTTCAGTTGCGCCTCATCGCTCAGGCCGCGATGCCACAAATCCCGCGAGACTTTGGCTTCCTGTTCTTTCTCGGCGAGTACCGGCTCCAGCTTGACCATCGCGCCGTTGCAATACGCTTCGAACACGCCTTCCGCGTTATAAACATACGCGATGCCGCCCGACATGCCGGCGGCGAAGTTACGTCCAGTCATGCCCAGCACCACGATCGTGCCACCGGTCATATATTCACAACCGTGATCTCCTACGCCCTCGACTACGGCATGCGCGCCGGAGTTACGCACGGCAAAGCGCTCGCCCGCGACGCCGCGGAAATACGCCTCGCCTTCAATCGCGCCGTAGAGCACGGCGTTGCCGGTGATGATGTTCTCGGTGGGATCGCCTTTGAACTTGGGCGACGGCTGCACCAAAATGCGTCCGCCGGACAGTCCCTTGCCGGCATAGTCGTTGGTGTCGCCGATCAGATCCAGCGTCACGCCGCGCGCCAGAAACGCGCCGAAACTCTGGCCCGCGGTACCCGCGAAACGTACGTGGATGGTGTCGTCCGGCAGCCCGGCATGCTGATACCGCTTGGCGATCTCGTGCGACAACATGGTGCCGACGGTGCGGTTGATGTTGCGGATCGGCATGTCGATCGCGACTTTCTCGCGCTTTGTCAGCGCGGGCTGCGCGAGTTCGATCAGGCGCATGTCGAGCGCCTTGTCGAGGCCGTGATACTGCGTTTCACACTGAAAGCGCGAGACTTCCGGACCCATTTTCGGCTGCTGGAATATCTTCGAGAAATCCAGGCTCAGCGCCTTCCAGTGCGCGATGCTTTTTTGCATATCCAGCAGATCAGCGCGACCGATCAGATCGTTGAACTTGTGCACGCCCAGTTGCGCCATCAGCTCGCGGATTTCTTCGGCGATGAAGAAAAAGAAGTTGATCACGTGTTCGGGCTTGCCGGTGAATTTTTTGCGCAGCACCGGGTCTTGCGTGGCGACACCCACCGGGCAGGTGTTCAGATGGCATTTGCGCATCATGATGCAGCCCTGTGTCACCAGCGGCGCGGTGGCAAAGCCGAATTCATCCGCGCCCAGCAGCGCGCCGATCACCACGTCGCGACCGGTTTTAAGTTGCCCGTCCACCTGCACCGCGATGCGGCTGCGCAGCTTGTTCAGCACCAGCGTTTGCTGCGTTTCAGCCAGGCCCAGCTCCCACGGCGTGCCGGCGTGCTTGATCGACGACCAGGGCGAAGCACCGCTGCCGCCGTCGTGACCGGAAATGGTGACGTGATCCGCCTTGGCCTTGGCGACACCCGCCGCCACCGTACCCACGCCGATTTCCGACACCAGCTTGACGCTGATCGAGGCAGCGGGGTTGCCGTTTTTCAGATCGTGTATCAGTTGCGCCAGATCTTCGATTGAATAAATATCGTGATGCGGCGGCGGCGAAATCAACTCCACGCCGGGCGTCGAATAACGTAACTCGGCGATGTACTCGGACACTTTTTTGCCCGGCAACTGGCCGCCCTCGCCGGGCTTTGCGCCCTGCGCCATTTTGATCTGAATTTGCTCGGCGCTCGACAGGTATTCGGCGGTGACGCCAAAGCGACCGGAAGCCACCTGTTTAATTTTGGATTTCAGCGAATCGCCTTCGACGATCTCGGCATAGTTTTCCACGCGTGATGCGCCGAGCTTGGATTGCAGCGTCTCACCGGCCATCACCGGCGGGAAACGATTACGATCTTCACCGCCCTCGCCAGTGTTGGATTTGCCGCCGATGCGGTTCATCGCAATCGCCAGCGAGGTATGCGCCTCGGTGGAAATCGAGCCGAGCGACATTGCGCCGGTGGAAAACCGCTTGACGATATCAGCGGCTGATTCAACTTCGGCGATCGGCACCGGTGTGCATTGCGCGAATTTGAATTCGAACAATCCGCGGAACGTCATGTGCCGCTGCGACTGGTCGTCGATAATCTGCGTGTATTCCTTGAAACTGGCATAACTTTTTTGCCGCGCGGCGTGTTGCAGCTTGGCGATGGCGTCCGGCGTCCACATGTGTTCTTCCCCGCGCACGCGCCAGGCGTATTCGCCGCCGGCATCCAGCGCGCCGGCGAGCACCGGGTCGTTGCTGAACGCCGCGCGATGGGTGCGGATGGCTTCTTCGGCCACACGGAACACGCCGATGCCTTCGACGTTGGAGGTGGTGCCGGTGAAATATTTATCCACCAGCGGCTTGGCCAATCCCACTGCCTCGAAAATCTGCGCGCCGGTGTACGACATATAGGTCGAGATGCCCATTTTGGACATCACCTTGCGCAAACCCTTGCCCACCGCCTTGACGAAATTCTTGATGGCTTTTTTGCCATCGACATTCGCGCCGAGCAGTTTTTGTTCCGCCATGTTGAGCAGCGTTTCCAGCGCCAGGTACGGATGCACGGCTTCCGCGCCATAGCCGCCGAGCAGCGCGAAGTGATGCACCTCGCGCACGCTGCCGGTTTCAACCACCAGCCCGGCGCTGGTGCGCAAGCCTTTGTCCGTCAAATGCTGATGGATGGCCGACAGCGCCAGTAGCGCGGGGATCGCCACGTTGTCGCGGTTGACCTTGCGATCCGAAATAATAATGATCGAAAAGCCCGTGCGCACCGCGTCCTCGGCCTGCGCGGCAAGGCTGGCGAGCCGCGCTTCGATGGCTTCGTTGCCCCACGCCAGCGGATAGGTGATGTCAAGCTCGCACGACTTGAATTTGCCATCGGTGTAGCTGTCGATGTGGCGAATCTTGTCCATCTCGTAAAAGTCGAGCACCGGCTGGCTGACTTCGAGACGTATCGGCGGATTGGTTTCATCGATGCCGAGCAGGTTGGGCTTCGGCCCGATGAACGACACCAGCGAGGTCACCAGTTCTTCGCGGATCGGGTCGATCGGCGGGTTGGTTACCTGCGCAAACAACTGCTTGAAGTAGTGATACAAACTCTTGTTTTTATTGGATAAAACGGCCATTGGCGAATCGTTGCCCATGGAGCCGATGGCCTCTTCGCCGTTAGTGGCCATGGGTGTCAGCAGGAATTTCACTTCTTCCTGCGTCCAGCCAAAGGCCTGCTGGCGGTCGAGCAGAGGCACCTCGCTGCGCTCCGGTTGCGCTTTGCTGCTTTCGACATCATCGAGTTTGACGCGAATGCGATCGATCCACTCGGCGTAGGGCTTGGTGGAGGCGAGGGTTTCCTTCAGCTCGTTATCGTCAACGATGCGGCCTTTTTCGAGATCGACGAGGAACATCTTGCCCGGCTGCAAACGCCACTTTTTGATGATTTTCTCTTCGGGGATGTTCAGGCAGCCGCACTCCGAACCCATCACCACCAGGTCGTCGCTGGTGACGATGTAGCGCGCGGGCCGCAGGCCGTTGCGATCGAGTGTCGCGCCGATCTGGCGGCCGTCGGTAAACGCAATCGCGGCGGGGCCGTCCCACGGCTCCATCATTGCCGCGTGGTATTCGTAGAACGCGCGGCGGCTGGCGTCCATCAGCGTGTGGCCTTCCCACGCCTCGGGAATCATCATCATCACCGCGTGGGCAATGGAATAGCCGCTCATTACCAGCAGCTCCAGCGCGTTGTCGAACGACGCCGAATCGGATTGGCCGGGATAAATTAGCGGCCACAGTTTGTTCAGATCGTCGCCGAGAATCGGGCTGGAGATTGCGCCCTGACGCGCGCGAATCCAGTTGACGTTGCCGCGCAGCGTATTGATCTCGCCATTGTGCGCGATCATGCGGAACGGATGCGCCAGATCCCACGTCGGAAACGTGTTGGTCGAAAAGCGCTGATGGATCAGCGCCAGCGCCGATACCACTCGCGCGTCCTGCAAATCCTTGAAAAACACGCCGACCTGATTCGCCATCAGCATGCCTTTGTAAACCACGGTGCGCGCCGAGAACGACGACACGTAAAACTCCGAGCCGTGTTTAAGATGCAGCGAACGAATCGCGTGGCCCGCGGCCTTGCGGAGGATATACAGCTTGCGTTCCAGCGCGTCAGTCACGGTGACGCCCGGCCCGCGCTTGACGAACACCTGGCGGATCACCGGCTCGATTTTCTTGACGGATTCGCCCAGATCCGTGTTGTTCACTGGCACATCGCGCCAACCCAGCAGCACCTGGCCTTCGTCCTTGATCGCGCGTTCGATTTCGTACTCGCAGGCAAAACGCGATGCCGGTTCGCGTGGCAGAAAAACCATGCCCACGCCGTACTGGCCGAACGGCGGCAGTTTCACGCCCTGCTTGGCCATTTCCTCGCGGAAAAATTTGTCCGGCATCTGGATCAGAATGCCCGCGCCGTCGGACGCCTTCGGGTCCGCCCCCACCGCGCCGCGATGGGTGAGGTTTTTCAGGATGGTGAGGCCCTGCTCGATGATTTCGTGGCTTTTCTTGCCCTTGATGTTCGCGACAAAACCGACGCCGCAGGCGTCATGTTCGTTGGCCGGGTCGTACAGGCCCTGTGCCTCTGGCGGGTAAGCATTGCGCACCGAATCCATGTCCATGGCGATCACCAAATTTTCAATAAAAACAAATACTTAAGTGAATATTATGGCGCCGCAACAAAACTGCCCTGGCGGAACCGCAAATAAAGGGGTGAAACCCTATAAGTCTACCGGTACCAAGCCCTTGCTTCAATAGGGAGTTCAGGCGCCGGCGCTACGACGATTTGTCTTGCGATAAGGCCATGTTTACCCGCCGTCGCTGCCTGCTGTGGCTCTCGTTCCCCGCGTTGCTGGTGTCTTCACGAGCGGGGGCGACACCGATATTGCAGCAAGCCATGCAGCGCGCCCGCGCCATGCGCGATGCCGCCGTGCGTGCCGGCGACCAGCCGTACGGCGCGGTGGTGTTGCGCGGCGAGCAAATCGTCGGCGACGCGCCCAGCCGCGTGATCACGGCGAATGATCCCGCGGCGCATGCCGAACGCGAAGCCCTGAAAGACGCGATCCGGCGTACCGGCGGCGCCGATCTATCGGGTTGCGCACTGGTGTCCGCCTCGCGGCCATGCCGCCTGTGTGAAGCGGCGGCGGCGCAGGCACGCATTGCGCGCATGGTGCATGGCGACGCGCTGACGGATGCGGGGCCGCCGGCATGAAGTGGCTGTGCTGGCTGCTGTGGCTGATGTTGCCGACGATGGCTGCGGCGAATGACGCACTGATCATGGCGGCGGCGCGTAGCAACGTCGCGGAATTGCGCAAACTGTTGGACACGGGCGTTGCGGTCAACCAGCGCGACGCAGTGAACACGCGCGATGCAGTGAACGCGCGCGATGCGCGGGGACGTAACGCCGTGCTTGCCGCCACCCAGGGCGGGCATGTCGAGGCGGCGCGGCTGCTGATTTCTCGCGGCGCCGATGTCAACGCGCAGGATGACATTCGCGACAGCGCGTTTTTGCTGGCGGGCGCGCGCAGCCATACCGAGATCGTGCGCGCGGCTGGTCGCCGGCGCCGATCTTCGCAGCACCAAGCGCTACGTCGGCACCGCGTTAATCCCCGCGTGTCACTACGGACACGTGGAAACCGTGCGCGTGCTGCTGGGTTCGGCGATCGCCGTCAATCACATTAACAACCTGGGTTGGACCGCGCTACTGGAAGCGGTGATCCTCGGCGACGGCGGCGCGCGCCACACCGAAATCGTCAAACTGCTGATCGCACATGGCGCGAACGTCAATATTGCGGATAAACAGGGCGTCACCCCGCTGGCCCATGCCGAACAGCGCGGCCAGCGCGCGATCGGCGAAATGCTGCGTGCGGCTGGCGCGCGGATTGTTCAGCCGCCGTCGCGGTAATTCCCCGATCGCGACTATGATGTTCTTTTGACACGCCGGTTCCGACCTGCATTTGCGGCATGCCTTGGAGTGAACGCCATGGAATATTACGATTACTACGACAGTCCTCTTGGACAAATTCTGTTGGTCGCCGACGACGCAGCACTGACGGGCCTGCATTTCGCCGGCGAAAAATATTATCCTGCGATTGACCCCGAGTGGCAGCGGCAGCCTACTGCGAAAATCATCTGTCGCGCGCGCCAACAACTGGACGAATATTTTGCCGGCAAACGCAAAGATTTTGATTTGGCGGTCGAACCCGCGGGCACCGCGTTTCAGTGCAAGGTATGGCGCGCGCTGCAAAAAATTCCCTATGGCGTCACTGCCCACTATGGCGCCGTCGCTCAACGTATCGGCAAACCGAGCGCATCGCGCGCCGTGGGCGCGGCGAATGGGCGCAACCCGATTTCCATTGTCATTCCGTGTCATCGCGTGATCGGCGCCAACGGCGATCTGACAGGTTACGCCGGCGGTGTGGACCGCAAAGCTGCGTTGTTGCGGCTGGAAACCAACAGTGCCGATGAGTTTCGGCTCACCGGGAGTTAGTGCCCGCGCACATCAAAAATAATAATAAAAACAAATACTTACGAACTCCGGCCTTACTCGCCCAAATATGCGCGCCGCACCTCCGGATTGTCGAGCAACGCCTTGGCATCACCCGACAGCGTAATCAACCCGCTTTCCATCACATAGCCGCGATCACAGGTTTGCAGCGCCAGCCGCGCATTTTGTTCGATCAGCAGCAGCGTCACGCTCTCGCGCGACACCGTGCGGATGGTTTCAAAAATTTTCTGCACCACTATCGGCGCCAGACCCATGCTCGGTTCGTCGAGCAGCAACAAGCGCGGCTTGCCCATCAGTGCGCGCGCGATGGCGAGCATTTGTTGTTCGCCGCCGGAGAGCGTGCCCGCGAGTTGATGGCGGCGTTCGGCCAGACGCGGGAACGTGGCATAGGCGCGTTCGCTATCGGCGGCAATCGCGGAGTTATCGTCGCGGCCTTCGCGCACGTACGCACCCATCGCGAGATTTTCCGCCACCGTCAGCCGCGGGAACACACCGCGGCCTTCGGGCACCAGCGCCAGCCCGCGCTGCACCAGTGCGAACGCGGGCATGCCGGTGATGTCGTGTCCGTCGTAGCGCACGCTGCCGGCGGCCGGTCGCAGCAGACCGGACAGCGCCTTGAGTGTGGTGCTTTTGCCCGCGCCGTTGGCGCCGATCAGCGTTACCAGCTCGCCCGCACGCACTTCGAGATCGATGCCCTTGACCGCGTTGATGCCGCCGTAAGCGACCTTGAGGCCTTTCACTTCGAGCAAGGGTTCAGCCAAGTCGTTACCCAACCGAGGCCCCCAGATACGCCTCGATTACCTTCGGATCGCGCTGCACCTCCGCCGGCGCGCCCTCGGCGATTTTTTTGCCGTAGTCGAGTACCGCCACGGTGTCGCACAAGCCCATCACCAGCTTCACATCGTGCTCGATCAGCAGCAGCGTGACGCCATCCGCGCGGATGCGTTCGAGCAACACTTTCAGCGCCGCGGTTTCGGTGGCGTTCATGCTGGCGGCCGGTTCGTCGAGCGCCAGCAGTTGCGGCTCGGTGGCGAGCGCGCGTGCAATTTCCAGGCGGCGCTGATCGCCGTACGCGAGATTGCGCGCGAGCGCGTTGGCGTGACGCGCGATGCCGCAGTAATCGAGCAGCTCGTGTGCGCGCTTTTCGGTTGCTATCTCCTCAAGCCGAGTGACGCTGTTGCGTAATATGGCGCCGAGCACGCCCGCGTGCGTGCGCACATGACGGCCCACCATCACGTTTTCCAGTGCCGTCATATTGGCGAACAAGCGTATGTTTTGAAACGTGCGCGCCATGCCGGCGTGCGCCACGACGTGTGGCTTAACATTATGTAAGTATATGTCTTTAAACACTATTTTACCGTCGTCACAAGCGTAGACGCCGGTCAGCATATTGAACAGCGTGGTCTTGCCCGCGCCGTTGGGGCCGATCA
>CAWUUY010000121.1:0-3893 GCA_963924885.1 uncultured Burkholderiales bacterium
CCATTACGCGGCGGCCTTCGAGCCGCAGCTTGTGCGTGAGCGCGCCAGTAATCACCGTGAGATTGGGCCGCTCCATCGCCGGGCGCAAGAACGCCTTGGTGGCGCTCCAGCGCACACCGTTTTTTTGCGTGACATCAAAGCGCGATATGCCTTCGTTGTCGCCGCGGTTGAAATCGTCCACGCGGGGAATGCCATTTTCCACCGCAGCATCGCTAAACGCATCGATGATTTCCCAACTCACGCGTGGTGTGTCCACGTGCAACTCGTTGCCCGCGCCGTGCTTTTCGTCGCCGCCGCGCCAATGGTCCTCCATCTCCATGAACGTGGGCAGCACGTTTTGCCACGACCAGCCCGAGTCGCCGGTGAGCATTGCCCATTCGTCGTAATCTCGCGCCTGACCGCGCAGATACAACATGGCGTTGATCGACGAACTGCCGCCCAGCACCTTGCCGCGAGGGTAGTTGATGGCTCGGCCGTTCAGCCCCGGCTCCGGCTCGGTTTTAAAACACCAATCCGCGCGCGGATTGCCGATGCAATACAAATAGCCGACGGGGATATGAAACCAGTGCCAGTTATCCTTGCCGCCGGCTTCGAGCAACAACACCGAGACATTCGGATCGGCGGACAGGCGATTGGCCAGCACACAGCCCGCGCTGCCCGCGCCAATGATGATGTAGTCGTAGGTGCCTTGGTTTTGCATAACAGGTCATGTTCCAACCCTGTCGTTCCCGCGTAGGCGGGAACCCATAACACAGTGCCACTTGAGGCGCCTTATGGATTCCCGCTTTCGCGGGAATGACAAGCGGGGGTTATCGTGCCTTCGACTTCAATCCTAAAAGTGTGGCCGCGTTACCACTGATAATCAAATCCTTCTGCTTGCGAGTGAGGTGCTTGTCTTTCTCCACAAACTCCACCGGCTTGTAGTAACCCATATCGTAAGGGTAGTCAGTGCCGATCACCACATGCTCCGCGCCATACAGATTGACCAGGTGATCGAGTTGCGGTTCGCCGAACACCATGGTGTCGTAGTACATCTTTTTCATGTAGTACGAAGGCGGGCGGCTGATGTGGTCGTGGCATTCGGGGCGCACGTTGTAGGCATGATCCATGCGCGCTGGATAGTGGCCCAAAAAGCCGCCGCCGTGTGCGGTGACGATTTTGAGTTTGGGGTAACGCTCCAGCACGCCGCCGAACACGATGTGCGCCAGCGCCACCGTGGTGTCGAGCGGGTTGCCGATCACGTTGGTGAGAAAGTGTTTGGTCAGCCGCTGTGGCGAGGTAAAGCCGATGGGGTGCAGGAACACCACCGCGCCGAGTTCTTCGCACTTGGCCCACATTTTTTCGTACTGCGGGTCGGCGATTTCAGCGCCGGCGACGTTGGTGCCGATTTCGATGCCTTTGAAGTTCAATTTCTTCATGCAGTAAACGAGTTCGGCGACGGCGTCCTTGGGTGATTGCATCGGCAGCGTGCCCAGCGGCGCGAAGCGATCGGGGTGTGCCGAGGTGACTTCCGCCAGCCGCTCGTTGATGGTGCGCGCCACCTTGCGGCCGAGTTCAGCCTCGACACCGTAGTAATACTGCAAGGGCGACGTCGAAATCGCCTGCACGTCGATATCCATCATGTCCATGTCGGCGATGCGCTGATCGATATCGGTGAGCTTTTTGTGCAAATCCTGATGCAGCTTTTTTTGCTGCGCTTCGGTGCGCGGGTTGCCGTAACGCGCGATGGGCGAGGCGTTGGTGACGGATTGTTTTGCGATGACATCGGCGGCATCGGTGTGGATGTGGCAGTGCAGGTCTACCGAGATGGCTTTGTGTTTGTTTTTGACTTTGATGGTTTTGCGGGGGGAGGTCATGATGCTTCCTTGGGTATAAGATTGTAAGTATCTGTTTTTAAATCAATTTTCAGGACCGGCGTATTTGCCGGCGGTATGCGGGAACATGGCCTTCACGATCTTGAATTTCGAAATATCCACCGTCGCGTCGCGATGCAAAAACAGCGACGCGTCGCGCATGAATTTCTCCACGCCGAAGTCGAGCATGATGCCGTTGCCGCCGTGCAGTTCGACAGCGTGCATGCACACTTTAAAAATTTCCTCCGACGCAAACAACTTCGCCTGATTGCACAGGCCTTCCGCGTCGTGCGTTTTGGCTTCGACCGCGCGGATGGCTTCGTTGAGCAGCGCGCGCACGGCGTTCAATTTGGTAATCATTTCGCCGACACGTACGGCCACGGCCTGATGCTTGATGAGGATGCGGCCGCCTTGCACGTAGTTTTGTACGTAATTCGCAGTGGCTTCAAAGGCCGCCATGCCCACGCCCAGGTTCTTGGCTGCGACCACAATCTTGCCGGGACGAAAGTAGATGCCGGCTCGCGTCATCGCGATGTCCTGCACCAGACAATGATCTTCCGGCACTTCGCAATCCTCGAACACGATCTCGCCGTTGTTCATGAAGCGTCCGCCCAGCGTTTCGTTGCAGCGCGCGATGGTCAATCCTTTGGTGCCGCGCGGGATCAGAAAGCTCGACGTGCCCTTGGTGATGCCCGCGCCGGGAAGGGTGGTGGCGTACACCACGTAGAGCTTGGCATCGTAGCCGTTGGTGATGAACTGCTTGCGGCCGTTGATCACCCAGCGGTCGCCTTTTTTCACCGCCTTGGTGTGCATCATCGCCTCAGGCACGTCGTAAGGCAGCCAGCGATCGGAGGCGCCGCGCGGCTCGGTCAGCGCGTGCGACAGCAGAAACGATGGGTCTTCAGCGATTTTCGGAAACCATTGTTCCTGCAGATGACGCGGCGCGACATTGGCGAGCAGCATCGACACCTTCCAGATTTGCGCCAGCTTGTCGGCCAGCCCGGAATCGCCGCGAGAGATTTCTTCCGACACCATCGCAATCGTTTGCACCTCGGTCGCCGGGTCAAGGGGTGTTCCGCCAAACTCCTCTGGGATACACAAGCCGCGCACGCCGATGTTGTGAGCACCTTGCAGCAACTCCAGCGAAGGGCGGTTCTCGGGAACCATGTCCCATTCCTTCTTCCAGTTTTTGCGGATGAAGGGCCTGACGTCGTTATCCACGTAGGCGCGGATGGAGTCGCGCATCATGCGTTGCTCGGCGTTGAGATTGCGTTCGATGATTTCCTGCACGAGTGATTCCCGGAAGGCGTTGGAAACAGGCATTATGAAGTGTTGCGCGGCGAATGAGAATCGCCATCGTGTGGCGGCAGGTGTTGAGGCAGATGTTCCAGCATATGGTTGCGCGGGTGGGCGGACGCGTGTACTCTCATACGCCCATGGATTTTTTCATTCCACCACCGCATCAGTATCGGACCCGGATCATGTTTCGTTCTCTATCTCTTTTTGCAACCACCGCGTTGACCGTGCTACCCGGTTTGGCCATGGCCGCGGATTATCCATCGCGCCCGATACGCCTGATCGCGGCCAATTCCGCCGGCGGCGGGCTGGATCTGGTATCGCGCGCGATTTCGCCCAAGCTGGGCGCCGCGCTGGGCCAGCAAGTTATCGTGGATAACCGCGCAGGCGCGGCGGGCGCAGTGGCCTCCGAGATCACCGCCAAGGCGGCCCCGGACGGGCATACCCTGTTGTGCAGTTCGCTGGGCGGATTGGCGGTGAACACGCATCTGTACAAGGGGCTGACGTACCACCCCTTGCGCGATTTCGCCCCGATCACGCTGTCGAGTTCGCAGGGTAATCTGGTGGTGGTCAACGCCGGTACGCCATTCAAAACCCTGCAGGAATTGAGCGCTTTTGTGAAGGCCAATCCCAACAAGTTGACGTACGGCTCATCGGGCGCGGGCAACGCGGGACATCTCGCCACCGAGCTGTACCTCAATATGACGGGCGGCAAAATGGTGCATGTGCCCTACAAAGGCGGTG
>CAWUUY010000122.1:0-6879 GCA_963924885.1 uncultured Burkholderiales bacterium
ATTTCCTTGAGATAGTTTTCAAGAAACTGTCGAAACGCCGCCGGCGAACTGGCTACCGGCATGTGTCCACCGAGTTCCATGGTATCGCGCATTTTCTGTGAGGACAGTGATTTCTCAACCTCAGAATGAATGCGCGCCGTCAGCACCGCAGGCATGGCCGCCGGCGCAAGGATCGCGTGCCACGCCGGGTCATACACAAAGCCCGTGATGCCGGCCTCGGACAGCGTCGGCACGTCGGGCAAGCCCTGCCAACGCTTGCCGCCGCTGGTTGCCAGCGCGCGCAAGCGGTTGCCCTTGAGGTGCGCCACCACGGTCAGCGGCGAAGCGAACGCCATTTGAATCTCCGCGCCGATCACGGCGGTGATCACCGGCGCGAAGCCCTTGTACGGCACATGCACGAATTTCGTGCCGGTGCGCTTGTTGATAAGTTCGCCCAGCAAATGCTGGCTGTTGCCGACGCCGCCGGAGCCGTAGTGAATCAACGCACGCCCGCTTCGCGACACCTCGATCAGCTCCTTGAAATTCTGCGCCGGCACCTGCGGATGAGTCACCACGTAGTAGCCGCCCGAGCGCACCACCAGCGTCACCGGCACGTAATCACGCAGGATGTCGAACGGCGGTTTCTCCATCACCAGTTGGTTGTTGGCGAGCGAGTTCGAGGTGTAGATCATGGTGTAGCCGTCGGCTGGCGCCTTGGCCACGATCTCGCCGGCGATGACGCCGTTGGCGCCGCCGCGATTGTCGATCACGAACTGCTGCCCCATCTGGCGCGACAGTTGTTCGCCGAGCGCACGCATCACGGTATCCATGGTGCCGCCCGCGGGTTGCGGCACGACCATGCGGATGGGGCGCGTGGGGTAGCTTGATTGCGCGTGTGCCATGTGCGGACACAAAATCAGCAGTGCCAGCAACGCGCTCCTCACCCACCTTGTCATACCCGCGCAGGCGGGTATCCATAACACAGTGCCACTTGAGACAAAACGCCCCCATCCTACCTTCCCAAAAGGAAGGGGATACCCGCTTTCGCGGGAATGACAAGGTGGTGTAGTCGCTTCGGCTATCACGGCAATCATCTTCTCTCCCTTCGGATTCAGACCTTAGCGCGCCACCCACCCCGGCAACTTCTTGCAGCGTTCCATCCATTTGATAACCGCCGGGTACGGCTCCAGCGCCACCTTCGCCTCGGGCGCGGTTTCGATGTACGGAAAACACGCGGGCTCGGCAATCGTGGGGCGGCCCAGTGCGAGCCAGTCATTTTTCTGCAAATGATTTTCCATCACATCCAGCGCGACCTTGCCGAACGCCTGTCCGTCTTCCAGCGAGCCGAGCGTCCAGCGTCCCTGTATCACGCCGCGCCGCGCGTACTGAAAGCCGCACTGAATCTCGGTTGCAGCGAGGGCGATCCACTGCATCACCACGGCCATGCCTGCGGCGTCATTCGGAAACCACACATCGCCGCCATGTTTGCGCGCGATGTACACCAGACACGCCGCCGAATCCCAAATCACCTTGCCGCCATCTTCCAGCGCCGGCACTTCGCCGCGCGGATTGATTTTCAGAAACGCAGCGCCTTTGTGCTCCTTGTTTTTCAGATCAACGATCACCACTTCATGCGGCACTTTCAGCAGCGACAACAAAATACGCAGCTTGTAGGAATTGCCCGATACCGTGCCGAGATACACTTTCATGTCATTCTCCGTTGTTATGTAAGTATTTTTTTTTAAACATTTATTTTTAGAGCATCCAAGCTACGCGCCACACAGAAACGGCAGCGCCTCGCCGATCGAGGTGTTCAACACCACGTCGGCGATATCGTCAAATTGCGTCGCCTGCGCATTGAGTATCACCAATCTTGCGCCCGCCTGCTTGGCGAGCGGCACCGCGCCCGCCACCGGGTACACCTGCAGGGTGCTGCCCACCGCCAGCAACACATCGGCCTCGAGCGCCACCTGCATGGCACGGTCGATCACTTCGGGCACCAGCGCCTGACCAAATGAAATGGTATCGCTTTTCAGAATGCCGCCGCAGGTATCGCACGCCGGATCAAGCTCACCCGCGCGCACTCGCGCCAGCGCCACCTGCATATCGTCGCGCCAGCCGCACGACAGGCACATCACCTTGCGCAGCGTGCCATGAACTTCGATCACTTTTTCAGCAGGGATGCCCGCGCGCTGATGCAGGCCGTCGATGTTTTGCGTAATCAGCGCGTGCAGCTTGCCGCGTTTATCCAGTTCGGCCAGCGCGAGATGACCGTTATTCGGCTTGGCCGTCCACGCCGGGCTTTCCAGACGGTTTTGCCACGACAGCTTGCGCACCTCGGGGTCTGCCACGTAGTAGCGGATGTCGGACATTTTTTCAGCCAGTGGATTTTTCGTCCACAAGCCCTGCGGCCCGCGAAAATCCGGAATGCCGGAGTCAGTGGAAATGCCCGCGCCGGTGAGCGCCACCACGCGCTCGGCCTTGGCGATCCAGCCTCGAACCTGATCGAGAGGAGTTGTCATTGCGACGACTGCCTGCAACGCGTCTGGAAATCGGCGTTACTTGCGCCAGCCGTTGCCGCCGTCGATGTTGATGACCTGACCGCTGATGTACGACGCGCGCGACGACGCCAGAAAAGCCGCCACATCGCCGATTTCCTCCGGCTTGCCGGCACGCCCGAACGGCAGCGATTTGACGCGCTCGCGCAGCAATTCTTCCCACCGCGCGGCATCACCCAGCTTGGTCTGCGCATCGGTTTTGAGCAGCGTGACCAGCCGATCGGTTTGCGTCATGCCCGGATTGATCGCCACCACGCGCACGCCGTGGTCGGGGCCTTCCGCGCCGAGCGCGCGGGTGAACGCCATTAACCCGGCATTGGCGGCGGCGCCCGCAATGTAGCCCGCGCTCGGACGATCACCGGCCATGCCAAAGATGTTGACGATGACGCCGGATTTGCGCGCGCACATGGCCGCATAGATCTCGCGCGTGAGGTTGATGTAGCCGAACACCTTGAGATCCCACGCCTTGCGCCACTTGTCTTCGTCGATGGCCGTGATGCTGCCGCCGGGAATAGCCCCCGCGTTGTTGACCAGCACATCAATGGCGCCGCAGTCCTGTGCCAGCTTGCGCGCATCCGCCGACGCAGACAAATCCACCGCGTGACACGTCACCGTGACCTTGTGCGCAGCGTTAATTTTCGCCTTGGCCGCATCGAGATCAGCCGCATTACGCGCGGCGATATGGACACGGCATCCCTCTGCGGCAAACGACATCGCCGTGGCCAGCCCGATGCCTTTTGATCCCCCCGTAATCAGAACGCTTTTGCCTTTAAGATTTAGATCCATGTTGGTCTCGCTCCTTGAGTTGCGGTGTTTGCGCTATTGTCTTATTGGTGTATCTATATCGCGCCGCAAATGATTTTAGCAGACTACCCCTTGGCACCTTCGCAGCCGCTTTACATTCGCCGCGTCTCCCCTTAGTGTTCCACCTCCGCAATCAAGGAGACCCTCAAAATGACACCCCAAGAAAAAGCCGCGATCCTCGCCACGTTGCCCGTACGCCCCGACGAAAACCCCTTTGCCGTCACCATCGGAGGCTTTTATCGCCGCTGGTTCAATCTGGTGGACGATCTGCAAGCGCTGATCGACACCGTGGCCACCATCAAAAGCACCGAAGACGAAGACTGGGTGCCCGCATGGAGCGCCGTCGCGGAACGCTTCGAAACGCAGGCCAACACAGCGCTGGCGCGTGGCGACAAAGCCAACGCGCGCAAAAATTTTCTTGAAGCAAAAACCTTTTACTCTCTGGCGAGATTTCCTGCGCCGTATCACTCCGGCTCGGCCATCTGCCCGCCCGACATGAGTCCGATCAAGGCGCAGTCGTATCAGAAATATCTCGACTGCTTTCACAAAGCCACCGCGCTGCGCGACGAGGCGCAGGAAGTATTAAAAGTCCGGCGCGACGGCAAAGAGGCCGTCGGTTATCTGCGGCTGCCCAAGGGCGCCTCGGCCAAAAACAAAGTGCCCGCCGTGCTGGTAATGTGCGGCGGCGACATGTATAAGGAAGACCGCGAAAAATACGCTGACGGCGCGACAAAAGAAGGCATGGCCGCGCTGGTGGTCGATGCGCCCGGCACCGGGCAAACCAGCTTCGCGCATTCGCCCGAAGCCATCGTCGCATGGAAAGCCGCGCTAGATGCCCTGCAAGCGCGCCCCGACATCGTCGGCAATCGCTTAGGCGCATTCGGCGTCTCCCGCGGTGGCCTGTGGGTCATGCGTTTGGGCGCAATGGATAAACGCATCAAGGGCCTGATCTCCTGCGCCCCCGGCGGCGTGGGCTACTGGGGCACGGATGAAGAGCGCGCCGAAATGCGCCGCGCCGCGTTCGAGCGCTACAAAACCAACTGGTTCGGCCCGCGCGGCACCAAACCCGAACCGAAAGAAATGACCGAAGAAGTTCAACGCAAAGAGTTTATGCGCTGGTCGCTGAAAGACAACGGCCTGCTGGATAACCTGACCATGCCGATGTTCCTCGTCAACGGCAAAGTCGATCACCTCACACCCATCGGCAACCTCTACATGGCACTGGAAAGCGGGCCACCCACCGGGCGTGTGGCGCGCGTATACCCGGACGACGGACACATTGCCGCGCGCAATGAACGCGAGTGGGGGCCGGCGGCTTGGAAGTGGCTGGCGGGAGTGTTGATGGAGGGGATGAAGCCGGCGGCGGCGGTGACCAAGGCGGCCAAGGCTGTGAAGCCCGCCAAGGCGGCGAAAAAGCGCGCTGCGTCTAAAAAGGTAATTAAGAAG
The DNA here is from genome assembly GCA_963924885.1 of uncultured Burkholderiales bacterium. Lineage (GTDB taxonomy): Bacteria > Pseudomonadota > Gammaproteobacteria > Burkholderiales > SG8-41 > UBA5216. Next base: position 4,788 of record CAWUUY010000122.1, read on the forward strand.
GCGGCTAAGAAAGTGGTTAAGAAGACCGCGAAGAAAAGCGCCGTAAAGAAAAAGTAGCTTTCGTCTTTCGACTTCCTCCACCGGAATCACATCATGCAACAGCAGGCGCTTACCGCACTGGCGATCGCTACCGCCATCCTGGGCACATCTCACGCCCTTGCCCAAGATGCCGCAGCCAACTACCCTACCAAGCCGATTCGCATCGTCGTCGGGTTTCCACCCGGTGGCGCCACCGATATTCTGGCGCGCATCCTCGGCCCGCATCTCACCACCGCATGGGGACAGCCGGTGGTGATAGACAATCGTGGCGGCGCCACCGGCACCATCGCTGCCGACATGGTATCGAGGGCCACCCCCGACGGCTACACGCTGATGATGGTGCCCAGCGGGCCTTTCACGGGCAGCGCCGCCTTGATGGATAACCTGCCCTATGACACGGCGACTGGTTTTGCTTCCGTGTCGCTGCTGGCGTGGGTGACCAATGCGCTGGTTGTGCCTGCTACCTCGCCCATTAACAACCTGCAGGATTTGATCCGGCTCGCCAAGGAAAAGCCGGGGCATGTCACCAATGGTTCGTCGGGCAATGGCTCGCTGCATCACCTCGCCGGCGAAGTTTTCAAGCGCCTCACGGGCACGCAGATCACACACGTGCCGTTCAAGGGCAGCGGCCCTGTCATGGTGGCGCTGGCCGCGAGCGAAATCACCTTCGCGTTCTCCTCCGTGCCGTCGGTGATGCCGCTGATTCAATCCAAGCGCCTGAAGGCCATCGTCGTCACCAGCGCAAAGCGCTCAACCACCCTGCCCGACGTGCCGACCATCGCCGAAGCGGGCCTGCCGCTGCCACCAGGACTGGAAATGCGCGAATGGTACGGCGTGGTCGCACCGCTCAAGGTCCCCAAACCCATCATCACCAAGCTCAACAGCGAGATGGTGAAAATATACAAACGCCCCGACGTCGGCGCGCGGCTCGCCGAAATGGGTACCGAACCTGCCGGCAGCACGCCCGAAGAACTCGCCCGGCAAATCGTCAACGACGTAAAGACCTGGACCAAGGTTGTCAAGGACGCAGGCATACGCGTCAATTGAGCGAGCAATATTTCTCTCTGTCATACGAAGAATCCCGACGCAGGTTCTCGGAAGCCGCCCGCGCCGTTAACGCCACGGTGCATTCGTATGCCCTCGATGCGGCCGCATAGGAAAATCTCACCATCGATGTCGCCATTATCGGCGCGGACAGCGACCCTGCGCTGGTAGCGTCATCGGTCGTACACGGCGTTGAAGGCTTTTTCGGCTCGGCGGTGCAACTCGCCTTGCTTGAACAGTTAGGCGGCACCAACCCCAAGCCGCGCATCCGTTATGGGCTGATTCATGCCGTCAACCCATACGGCTACGCGCACCTGCGCCGCGTCAACGAAGACAACGTCGATCTGAATCGCAACTTCATGACGAACGCCGATGAATACGCCGGCGCACCACAAGGTTATGCCGAACTCAATGACCTGCTACACCCCGAATCACCGCCGCCAAGGTTTGAACCCTTCAAAGCCAAAGCGCTTTGGCACATCTGGCGCACAGGCTTGCCCGCACTAAAAGAAACCATCGCGCGCGGCCAGTACGAATACCCACGCGGGCTTTTTTATGGCGGAAAAGGCCCGTGCGCCTCAACACGCATCGTACAGAACCACTGCTGCACGTGGTTGGCGGAGTCCCAGCACATCGTGCATATAGACCTGCACACCGGCCTGGGCTCACACGGAAACTACAAGCTACTGCTCACGGAATCAGACTATGCGCAGCTCCGTGAGTGGTACGCCGAAACATTCGGCGAAGATCATATCGAGCCGCTGACGAAGCCGGACGGAATGGCGTACCGCGTCTCCGGGCAATGGGGGCCGTGGATGCAGCAAAATTTCCTAACGCGGGACTATCGCTTCGCGGGTGCGGAGTTTGGCACCTATGACGTGATCCGCGTCCTCGCCGCACTGCGTGCCGAAAATCGCGCGCATCACTACTGCTCGCCGGATAGGCCGGCTTACGTCAGGGCAAAAGCAGAACTTCAGGATTGTTTTTGTCCTGAGTCGCTGGCGTGGAG
>CAWUUY010000123.1:0-15205 GCA_963924885.1 uncultured Burkholderiales bacterium
CTGAAACCTCGCAGGCAGCCCCTTGAATACGCTGGTGCCGTGGTGGCGTATCTCGGAGGTTTTGCCGTGCATCACCTGCTTGGCGTGGATGATTTTGCCGCCGAACGCCTGACCGATGCTTTGATGGCCGAGACACACGCCCAAGATCGGCACCTTGCCCGCAAAATGCTTGATCGTCGACACCGAAATACCCGCCTCGTTGGGCGTGCAGGGGCCGGGCGACACCACGATGCGCGCCGGATTCAGCCGTTCGACGCCTTCGAGTGTGATGTCATCGTTACGAAACACCTGCACGTCCTCGCCCAACTCGCCAAAATATTGCACGAGGTTGTAGGTAAACGAGTCGTAATTGTCGATGACGAGCAGCATGATGCGGGGTGATTTCCGTTGATAAACAATATTATACGCCGGCCGACGTTGCCACCATGCAATAAAACGGTTGAGCGCGCCGCGTCCCGCCGTTATCATGCCCGAACTATGAATGCCCCTGAAAAAACCATGCAACGCGATTTCTCCAACGTCGGCTACGACGAAGCCATCGAACGCGCGCGGGCGCTGATCCCGTTCTTGCGCAAACACGCGCCGGACAACGAAAAAGCCACCAAGCTCGCGCCGCATGTCGTGGCCGCGCTGCACGAAAATGGCCTGATGCGCTACATCCAGCCCAAGGCATGGGGCGGCATGGAACTCGATTTCGTGTCCTACTTTGATATTCCGGAAATGCTCGGGCGCGGCGATGCCTCCACCGGCTGGGTGGTCGCCAATCTGGCGTCGCATCATCGCGGCCTCGCGCTATGGCCCAAAGAGGCGCAGGACGAAATCTGGGGCAAAGCTCCCGACGTGCTGATCGCTTCCGGCATCGCGTTCGCGCAAGGCACGGCACACAAGGTCGATGGCGGCATCGAACTCACCGGCAAATGGGGATTTTCTTCCGGCGTCGATCACTCGGAATGGGAGCAACTCGCCTGCATCGTCAAAGACGCAGACGGCAAGCCTATCGACTGGGTGATGTGCCAGGTGCCGCGCCCGCAGTTTGACGTCATCGACGACTGGCAAACCCTCGGCATGCGCGGCAGCGGCAGCCGCACGGTAACCTGCAACAAAGTGTTCGTGCCCGCGCATCGCGCCGTCAGCATGCACGTCGCTAACCCGGCACACGAATTTCCGGGCTTGAAAATCCACACCAACTCGACGTTCAAAGTGCCCACGCCCTCGCTCGGCGGACACTGCATCGCCGGCTGCATGGTCGGCAACGCCACCAACATGCTGGAACAAACCACCGAACTCGTAAAGCAGCGCAGCACCAGCTACACCGGCGCAAAAATGCGCGACTTTCAAACCGTGCAGCTGCGCGTGGGCATGGCCAGCGCCAAAATCGACGCCGTGCGCACTTGGCTGCGCAATGATTGCCTCGAAGCGCATCACATCTATCGCAGTGGCAACAAGCTCGATATGGAAACCAAGCTGCGCTACAAACGCAATTGCGCCGTGGGCATGAAGCTTTTAACCGAAGCCGTCGATTCGTTGTTTGAAATGCTCGGCGCGAACGGCATCTATGATTCCAGCGCCATGCAGCGCATCTACCGCGATCAACACGCGGCGGCGGGCCACTTTAGCTTCAGCACCGATGCGCAGTTAGCGCCATGGGCGCAGGTATCGCTGGGCGGGGAATTCAAGAGTGCGACGTTGTAAATTCCATAACTTATTGTTTTTATTTATATTTGTTAGCGGGGACACCCTGCATTCGGCCTTCAAGCTGCAGCCATCCTCTGCGTGTGAAACGCCCTTAGTTAGTCAATAATGTTAATATATGACCAACTTGGGTAAATCACGGCTACGGGGGCAACCATGCAGGTCAACATCTACGATGCCAAAACCCAGCTCTCGGCACTGCTGGACAAAGCCGTGGCTGGCGAGGAGATCATCATCGCGCGAGCAGGCAAGCCGCTGGCGCGTCTGATGCCAGTGACAACAGTCGCGTCCAAAAGCGGGGTGCGTCTGGGCGGGTTGAAACACGCCAAGCTCGCGCTTGCGGAGGATTTTCATGCGCCGATGACCGACGACGATCTACTCGGAAATTGACTCCGGCGAATGAAACTGCTGCTCGATACCCATTGCCTGATCTGGGCGCTGGCCGATGCTCCCGCATTGAGCGCGGCGGCGCGCGCGGCGATGGCGCGCGCCGACGAAGTGGCATTTTCCGAAGCATCGGTTTGGGAAATCGGTCTCAAATGGCGCAAAGGCAAGATCAACCTGCAGCCGCGCCGCGTGGTCGAACAAGCACTGCGCGATGGCTTTCGCCTGTGTTCGCTGCCTCTCGAACCGATTTTGCTGTCGTGCGAGTTACAGCAAAAACACGGCGATCCGTTTGACCGCTTGCTGTACGCACAGGCCAAACATCTGGGCTACCGGCTGTTGAGCATCGACCGCACCTTGAGCGAGTTCGGCGCGCAGGTAATCAATCCGCGCTGAGCTGTTTGGGGCGAATTCAAAACTTGCTGTCGAGCCCCGCCTCGTCATGCAGTCCCGCCTTACTCTCGCCTCACTCCCGCCACAGAACATCCAGTTCCAGCTCGGGCGCAATTTTCACCAGCGCCGCCAGACCTTGCCGCGCGCGGCTGCGCCAGCCGCGCCCGCGCGAAACCAGATCGCGCCACGCGGCGTTAAAAGTCTCTGCCTGCCCGGACTGCGAAAAATACGATGCCAGCGCGGCCACCTGTAATAAATCCTTGGCTGACTTAATACGCTGCGCGACGGGCCGCTCGCCGTAGACCAGCAGTTTATGCACCGCGTAGCGTTCCGGCGCGGGCAGATTCACCGTGCAGGCGCCAGTGCGGCCGAACACGCAACCTTGGGTGGTGCCTTCGAGGGAAAATTCCATGAATTTCAACGGTTCCAATGCCACGTTGAGCGCGGGCACGATCACCGGCTTGTTGCTACGCGTACGGCTGGTGAGAAAATCCACCCGCAGTTCCGCATCTTTCGGGTTGCGGTATTGCGCGCCGATGGAGCCGTCGAGTTCGGTGATGGGCAGCAATCCCATTTCGAGTGATTGCAGCGCGCCATGCACGTTGACCTCGATAGCCGCGGGCAGTGCCACAGATACATTACTACCCGCGTGCGCGGGATCGACATCCAGCGTGGTTACCGCGTCGCGCCAGCGCACACCGAGCAGGTTGCCGAACGCCCAAAAAGCGTGGGTGCCGACCAACACCGCCCCTGCGCGGAACAAGCCGTATTCGGCCAGCCGCTTGATGACGCGACAATGTTTGGGCGCGTTAGGCGCACAATCCAGATGTATCGCGGCCAACGCCTGCGGGGCCAGTGCATTGGTGTTTCTTGCACCGCGAAATTTTTCGACCAGCGCACGCACCTGCTCGTTGTCGGGCACGACATAAATTACGCGCGACCGCTCCGCACCAGCCTCGCGATACGAAAATTACCAGCAGGCCTTGCCCTTGCGCTGAAGCGTGTGAAAGCTGCCGGATATCCCCGACAGAGCGTTGTCCATCTCGAACGCACGCGCACGTTCCGCCAGTTCGGCATACGCCGTCTGTGCGGAAAGGGACAATTCGCTATAGCGTGGTTCGGTCATAGCTTCCCTCTATCAAGGCACCGCATCGGCGACCTTGGTTGCTAGTCATTATTTAAAAATGTCTAGTAGCCTGCAAGGCCGACTGAAGAGCGCCTGTGCCGGAATAACCATAACTTATTGTTTTTATTGTGAAATTTTGCTATCGAGCCCCGCCTCGGCAATTTCCGCCGCGCGCAGCAAGGCGCGCGCCTTGTTCTGCGTTTCCTGCCATTCGGCTTCGGGTTCGGAGTCGGCGACCACGCCGCCGCCCGCTTGCGCGTAGAGCATGCCACCCTTCACCACGCCGGTGCGCAGCGCAATCGCCACATCCATGTTGCCGTCGAACCCCAGGTAGCCCACCGCGCCGGCATAGATGCCACGTTTCACTGACTCCAGTTCGTCGATGATTTCCATCGCGCGCACTTTGGGCGCGCCAGATACGGTGCCCGCCGGAAACGTGGCGCGCAGCACGTCGATCGCGCCCAGGCCCGGTTTGATTTTGCCTTCAACGTTGGAGACGATGTGCATCACGTGCGAGTAACGTTCGATCACCATTTGCTCGGTGACCTGCACGGTGCCGATTTGCGACACACGGCCTGCATCATTGCGCCCCAGATCGACGAGCATGATGTGTTCGGCGCGCTCTTTGGGGTCGGCGATGAGTTCTTCGGCCAGTGCCTTGTCTTCCTCGGCGGTAGCGCCGCGACGGCGCGTCCCGGCGATGGGGCGAACCGTGACGGTATCGCCTTCGAGCCGCGCGAGAATTTCCGGCGATGCGCCGACCACGTGATAATCGTCGAAATCAAAGTAATACATATACGGCGACGGGTTCAGTGTGCGCAGTGCGCGATACAACGCGAGCGGCGTCGCGCGCAGCGGTTTGGACATGCGCTGCGACGGCACCACCTGCATGATGTCGCCTTCAAAGATGTATTTTTTCGCGCGCGCCACGGCTTCGTGATACGCCTTTTGCCCAAAGCCCGACACCGCCGGCGCGGACGCCGCCGTGCTCGCCGGGGGAATCACTACCGGTTCGCGCAGTTTTTGCAGCAGCGCCGCCAACCGCGCGCGCGCTTTTTCGAAAGCATCCGGCTCGGCGGGTTTCGCGTACACCACCAGGTACAGTTTGCCCGACAGGTTATCGACGATGGCGATTTCTTCGGACACCAGCAGCGCGATGTCGGGAGTGCCGAGTTGATCGGGCTTTTGCGTGTGCGCGAGTTTTTTCTCGACATAACGCACGGTGTCGTAGCCGAAGTAGCCCACCAGCCCACCGCAAAAACGCGGCAGCTTGGCGGCAACCTCCACCGTGGCCACCTTGAATTGCGCGAGGTATTTTTCAACGTAATCCAGCGGGTCGGCCAACGTGCTTTGCTGGGTGATCGCCGCGCCGGAAAACTCCGTGCATTGATAGCCGCGCACTTCGATGCGCGTTTGGGCGGCGAGGCCGATGAACGAATAACGCCCGAAGCGTTCGCCGCCGACCACGGATTCAAGCAAATAGGTATACGGCTGGTTGGCGAGCTTGAGGTAAATCGACAGCGGCGTGTCGAGATCGGCCAATGTCTCCAGCACCAGCGGGATGCGGTTGTAGCCTGCCTGCGCCAGGCGCTTGAATTCGGCTTCGGTCATGATTAAATCTTCTTTAAAATCAACCGAGTAGCTTCAACCAGCGACGCCACGATGGCATCCACATCGAGTGTGCGCACATCATGGCCCTCGTTGTAACCGTAGGTCACGCAAAACACCGGGCAACCCGCCGCGCGCGCGGCTTGCGCGTCGTTGATGGAGTCGCCGATCATCAGCATTTCATTGGGCGCAACGTTCATTTGTTTGCAGGCGTGCAGCAAGGGCGCGGGGTCGGGTTTTTTTTGCGGCAGGGTGTCGCCCGCCACCACGCTGACAAAGTAGCTCGACAAGTTGACGTAATCGAGCAGCGGCAGCGTAAAGCGTTCGGATTTATTCGTCACGCAGGCGAGCGGGTAACCTTGCGCGCGCAGCACATCGAGGCCTTCTTTCACGCCCGGGTACATGGTCGTGTATTTGCCGTTCACCTCGCGGTAGGTGCGTTCGTACACCGGTACCGCGCGCTGAAACAAAGCGGCATCCGGCTTGCCGTCCATGCTGTTAGTCAGCGTGCGCTCGATCAGATTGTTGAGGCCCTTGCCGACAAAATTGCGAATCGTCGCTTCCGGCAGCACCGGCATGTTGAGTTCCGTCAACATGCCATTGGCGGCGGCAGCAAGATCGGGAATGGTGTCGAGCAGCGTGCCGTCGAGATCAATCATCACGGCTTTGACTTGCAACGGCGTTACGAATTTCAATGCGAAAACTCCGAGTATTACAGCGCGGCCAGCACGGCGCGCATGGATGCGATGGTGGCTTTGTAGTCCTTGGTGCTGAAAATTGCCGAACCCGCGACAAAGGTATCTGCGCCCGCGCGCGCGATCGTGGCGATGTTATCGACCTTCACACCGCCATCGACCTCCAGCCAGATGTCCCGCCCGCTGGCATCAATTTTTTGCCGCACCGCACGTAACTTGGCCAGCGCTTCGGAAATGAAGGTCTGCCCGCCGAAACCCGGATTCACCGACATAATCAGCACTAGGTCCAGCTTATCCAAAACATGATCGAGATAGTGCAACGGCGTGCCGGGGTTAAACACCAACCCCGCCTTGCAGCCGTTGTCTTTAATCAGCCCGATGGTGCGGTCGATATGCTCGGAAGCTTCGGGGTGAAACGAAATAATATTCGCGCCCGCCTTGGCGAAATCTGGCACGATACGATCTACCGGTTTGACCATCAGATGCACATCGATCGGCACTTGCACGTGCGGGCGTATCGCCTCGCACACCAGCGGGCCGACGGTGAGATTGGGCACGTAATGGTTGTCCATCACGTCAAAGTGAATCATGTCGGCGCCGGCGGCAACGACGTTTTTCACCTCGTCGCCCAGACGCGCAAAATCAGCGGACAAAATGCTCGGTGCGATACGATATTTCATAGCGACATTGTAACGGTTTCCCAGTTCGGCTGCCCGCGCGGTGCATCGTCGCGTATACTACGCGCTCACCGAAGCCGCCCACACTTATGTCCGCCAAAGCCCACGACATTTCCGTCAAGACACGCACGGTCTACATCGCCGATCAATCCGATCCGGCGAACGACCGCTACGTGTTTGCGTACACCATCTCGATCATCAACACCGGCAGCGTCGCGGCACAGCTAATCAGCCGCCACTGGGTCATCACCGACGCCACCGACAAAGTGCAGGAAGTGCGCGGCAAAGGCGTGGTGGGCGAACAACCGCACTTGCGTCCGGGCGAGAGTTTTGAATACACCAGCGGCTCGGCCATCGCCACGCCGGTGGGCACCATGCGCGGCAGCTATCAGATGGTGGCGGATGATGGCGCGACGTTCGACGTGACGATTCCGGAGTTCACGCTGTCAATGCCGCGCGTGCTGCACTAGTCCGGCGCGGCTATTGCTTGGGATCGCGGTCCCGCTCGCCTTCCCGTTCTCCTTCTTGTTCATCTTCTTTCGGCGCGCGCGGCCACGTCCACCACACCACCAGTCCCAGCAGCGCCATGGCGGCAAACGCTTCCAGCAAAAACCACGATAAAATTTCCATAACGCGGGTACCTTTACACTATTGACTCATGATGAATGATCCGGCGCGGAAAATCCAATGCGGCAAACGCCTGCTCGCCGTGCTGATCCTGTTAATGGCTGGCGCCTGCGGGACGCCGAAGTCACCGCCACCACCTGCGCCCCCTGCCGCGCCGCCTACCGCCACGGTTAAACCCGCGCCACCAACGCCGGTCGTCGCGCAACCCTCGGCGCCCGCGCTCACCGCGAAACCCGACGCCAAGGAAGAAATCATGCGCGCGCTCACGGCGGCGGCGTGGGCCGAACTACCCGGTTGGCAGCAGGACAATCACGCCGAGGCGTTACCCGCACTGCTCGCGAGTTGCCGCACGCTGGCAAGACTAGCCGCGTGGCAAGAGGCTTGCGACGCCGCCGCCGTGGTGAAGGGCCGTGACGCGGCCAAGCTTTTTTTTGAAACCCACTTCACGCCCCATCGTGTCACCAGCGCCGACGGCGTGGCCGAGGGACTCATCACCGGCTACTACGAACCCATCTTGCGCGGCAGCCGCAAGCCGTCGGCGCGCAACCGCTTTCCGCTCTATGGCGTGCCCGATGATCTGCTGGTGCTGGACTTCGGCGATCTCGCGCCCGAACTCAAATCCATGGCGCCGCGCGCGCGGCTGGAGGGCCGGCGCGTGGTGCCGTACTACGACCGCGCGCAAATCGAGAACGGCCGAGCGCCGGTACGCGGCAAGGAAATCGCGTGGGTGGAAGACGTGGTGGAACTGTTCTTTTTGCAGATACAAGGTTCGGGCCGCATCACGCTCGACGACGGCACGACCATGCGCGTCGGTTTTGCCGACCATAACGGCCAGCCGTACCGTTCCATTGGCCGGGTGCTAATCGACCGCGGCGAGTTGCCGCTGGAACGCACATCCATGCAGGGTATCAAGGCTTGGGCGCGCGACAATCCGGCGAAACTCACCGAGCTGTTAAACCAGAATCCGCGCTTTGTGTTTTTTCGCGAGCTGCCGGGCAATGATGCATCACCGCCTGGCGCGCTCGGCGTGCCGTTGACGCCGCAACGCAGTATCGCCATCGATCCGCGCTTTGTGCCGTTGGGTGCGCCGGTACATATCGCCACCAACTGGCCGAATACCGATAAGCCGTTGCAACGCCTGATGCTGGCGCAGGACACCGGCGGCGCGATACGCGGCGCGGTGCGCGCGGATTTCTTTTGGGGCGCCGGCGAAGAAGCCGCGCGCGAGGCGGGGCGCATGAAACAATCGCTGCGCATGTGGGTGCTGCTGCCGAAAAACGTTAACATAAAATAATGTTTAAAAACAACATCTTACGTTTATTCCATCGCTATCGACCCGCCTGTGCCGCGCGTGTGTCGCGAGTGTCATAGTCCAGCGCCACCAGCAACTGCGCCTTCACGATGCGCCCCTCCTTGTTACGCGCCGGGGTAAATCGCGTGCGCAGCAGCAACTCGCGCACCACTGCTTCAATGTCCTGCGTCGCGGCCTCCACGCCGCGCACGGCGTTCACCGCGCCCGCCTCGTCGATCAGCACCGTCGCGCGCACCTTGCCCGCGGCCGATTCGTGCGTGGCTGCCAGCGCCGCATTCAGATCCGGCTTCACCAACGCCTTGGGAAACACGTCGAGGTCTCCCGCCGCGTAGTACGTCGGATCGCTGGGCTGTGATGGCGCGGTTGATGATGCTTTGGCCACGCCCGCTACCACGTTTTCAGGGACAACCTGCTCTGAAATAGTCCGCGGCGCATGGTCTGTTGCGCTCACTCGCGCAACGGCAGATTCGGTTGTTGTCGGCGCCGCGACCACTGCGGCAACCGGCGTCCTCGTCTCCGCGCCCGCCGGCATCATTCGCGCGGCAACCACAAGGGCCGCACCCTCGCCGCCACGCGCCACGCCCTTGCCATAGTGGCTTTGCATCAGCCACGCGTGCAGCAACAGCGACAGGCCCAACGCGACGGCAAGCCGCCGTGCGTGAAAATAACGATAACGATCAACCACGACAGCGACCGTTATTTCTTGCCCAGCGCCTGTTCAATCTGCGCGGCGGGAACATAGCCGCCCAACTGCTGGCCGCTGGCGAGAAACATCGCCGGCGTGCCGCGTATGTTGAAACGCTGCGCCAACTGCGCGGTTTTCTCAAGCGGCGCATCGCACGGCTTGGTTTGCTCGGTCAGCGCCGCCTTGGTCATGAGTTGATCCCAGGCCTTGGCGCGATCTTTCGAGCACCACACCGCCACCGATTTTTCGCGTGAATCCGGTGACAGTATCGGCAGCAGGAACGTGTAAATCGTGATGTCGGTCATTTTGCCGAATTCTTTGTACAGCTCGCGGCAATACCCGCAGTTCGGGTCTTCAAAGGTATAGATCACGCGCTTGCCGTTGCCGCGCACCATCTTGATGGCGATATCGTGCGCCCCCGCCAGCAATTTCACCGCGAGTTTTTGCGTGGTTTCTTGCGTGATATTACGCGCCGGCATGTTGCGGATGTCGTACAACGTGCCGCCCATCATGAACTCGGCCTTGATATCGGTGTAGACGACCTCGCCGCCCAACACCACCTCATAAATACCGCCAAACGGCATGCGGGTCACCGACTCCAGCACCAGTTTGGGAAACTTGGCCTGGAGCGCCTGCCGCAGTTTGGCTTCGTCCGCGTCCTGCGCGCGCGCGCCGGTCGAAAACAACGCTGCCATCGCCAACATGGAAACCAGCAAGAGAATCCATCGCTTAATCATCTGCATTCCTATATGTATTTACTGGTATTTACTACGTTCACGCCGCCGCATGCTTCACCAGCAGTTGCTTGATCAGCGGCAGTTCCTCCAACGTTCGCACGCCGAGATTGCGCGCGCGTGACAACCAGACCGCGCGCGACGCGAAAAGTTTCTGCAAGCCATCGGTCGCAAGCTGCATGGTCAGCACGTCTTCCTTGCGCGCGCGTTCATACCGGCGCAGTAGCGTGAGGTCACCGCAATCGTTCTGCGCGCCGCGGTCACACAACACCCGCGCCAACTCGCGCGCATCCCTGAATCCCAGATTAACGCCCTGACCCGCCAGCGGGTGGACATTATGTGCGGCGTCGCCCACCAGGGCAAGGCGCGGCTTGACAAACTGCCCGACGCGTTGCAGGCGCAAGGCAAAGGCAGCCGCCGGCGTGATCACCGCCAGCGCGCCCAGAGTGTCGGCGCTGGCGTCATTCACGCGTTGCGCCAGCGCGCCCGCGTCCAGCGCAAGTAACTCACCCGCATGCGCGTCGGTGGTGGACCACACCATCGACACGCGCCGCTCTGGTAACGGCAACAAGGCGAGCACGCCATCCGGGCGAAACCACTGATACGCGGTATCGTGATGCGGCAACGCGGTGGAAAAATTCGCCACCACCGCGCTTTGTTGGTAATCGTACGTGGCGGCCTTGATGCCCGCCTGCTCGCGCACCCACGATTGCGCGCCGTCCGCGCCGACCACGAGTTTGGCGCGCAACACCGTGCCGCCAGCCAGCGTAATCTCGGTATGTTCAGCGTGTTGCGTCAGCGACTCGCACGCCGCCGGACAATACAACCGCACATGCGGCGCGCGCGACACACACTGCCACAAAGCCTGCTGCAGGCGGCCGCTTTCCGCGATAAACGCCAGTTCGCGCAGGCCTGCGTCATACGCGCTGAATTCCAGCGCTGCCTGCGGCTCGTCGCCAAAAATACGCATGGTTTCGACGCGCGCAACGCGGGACACATCCCCGTCCACCCGCGGCCACGCACCCGCGTCCGCCAAAAACGCTGCCGAACCCGGACTCACTGCGTAGACGCGGCTATCCCAGTTTGCCGGCGGCGGCGCGGGCGGGCGCGGCTCGATCAACGCCACCGTCAACCCCGACGGCGCCAGCGCCGCCGCCAGGCTCGCGCCCACCAGACCCGCACCGACGATCGCTATGTCACAAGATTCAGTCATGCGACAAGTTTAACCGGGGCGGCGGATCGCGGCGCAACAAACAAAAAACCAGCCGAAGCTGGTTCTTGTCTGACGCGCCGTGCATTTTTGAAATGGTGGTGATAGGTGGATTTGAACCACCGACCTCAGCGTTATGAGTGCTGCGCTCTAACCACCTGAGCTATATCACCGAAGAGGGCGGGATTGTCCGGATTTCGCCATGCCTTGTCAATCAGCGCTATGGCCATTATTAAAAAAATTCTTTTAAAAACAATTATTTATCCCCACTATCCGATGGAGCGCCCTCGCCCAGCCGCACAATGTCGATCACGCTGCGCACGCCGAGCTTTTTCATGATGTGCGCTTTGTGTACTTCCACCGTGCGATGACTGATGCCGAGTTGCTCGCCGATTTCGCGCGCATGCAGGCCCTTGATGAGGTAACGCATCACCTCGCGTTCACGCGGCGACAGCGACGACTGCATCGCCTCGCGTTTTGCGGTACTGGCAAGCCGCTGGATACGCCCCTACTCATGCTCAAAGGCGCTGTCGATGGCCGTGGTCAACTGCTCGTCGTCAAACGGTTTTTCCAGAAAGTCGATGGCGTTGCCGCGAAACGCGGCGCGCGCGGAAGCCACGTCGTCATGGCCGGTGATGATCACCACCGGCAGGCGCGAGCCGCGCGCCGACAGTTCCGTCTGCAACTGCAAGCCGCTCATGCCGGGCATGCGGATATCGGCCGCCACGCAGCCCGTCCACGCCGCATCATAGGCGCGAAGAAAATCTTCCGCGCTGGAAAACTGCGCGATATGGTAGCCACGCAAACTCAACGACAATGAAATCGAATCGCGGATCGCCGGATCGTCATCCACCAGGTACACCGCGAGCTGCGCGCGCTGAATACCGATTTGCTCGTTCATCCCCGATGCATCGTCCATCAAACCCCGTTCCCTGCGCCTCGTGGCACGTCAAATAGCAATGTAAAACAGAATACGCCTGTGTCGCCCGGCACAGCCCACAAGCGCCCGCCGTGAGCTTCCACGATGGCGCGACTGATGGCAAGCCCCATGCCCATGCCGGAGGTTTTGGTTGTTACAAAGGATTCAAATAGCCGCTGTGCATCGGACTCGCGTACCCCGCCGCCGCTGTCTTGGACCGTCACCAAGACGTCACCGTCCGCGGTCGATTCAATTGTCACGTTGACGCCGCCGCCAGCACGCCCACATAAATCGCCCCGACCACCAGCATGCACGCCAGTGTCACGCCGATCAGCCGCAGCACGTCGCGCCGGGTATCCAGATCGATGCCTATGCGATAGCGCCCCGCCAGCAGTCGCGCCACGGCGACGTAGCCGCAGGTCAGCACGGCGCTGTTGATGGCGATCAACAACCATGGTCGCGCCGACGCGGGCAGTGCATATTCGCCCCACAACGCCGCGAGAAAAACCAGCGGCACGCCGCGCAGGCCGAAATACATCAGCGTAGCCACCGCCACCGCCGCTTCCGGATTGAAAGGGGTAATGCCGAAACGCGCCGGAAACACATGCGTCAACCAGTCCAATGCCACGTACAGCGCGACAAACAGGACCGCCAGCACACTATCGCGATGCGACCCCGGCGCGAGCGTGGAACGGCGGCCCGCGACAATCGGCTCCAGTACCTTTTCCATACGGAAATTGTCCCATAGGACTAGTCACAGGGCACGCAGCACCATCCACCCTCAAACCCTGTATTTGTTGAGGATTTGTTACGGGTCGCCGCTTTTTCACCACGATTGTGTTGCGTTGCAGCCACAGCCGCCGCCCTGCGATTGCGCGCGGGGCGTCGTCTGTGCTATCGTAAACCATGCGTAAGATATTGCTTTTATTGAAATTATTTATGGTTGCCGCTGCCCTGCTGGCGGTGCAGACGAGCCATGCCCAGATGCAGCGCATGCTGCCGGCGAACGGCAAACGCGGCATGACCGGCGAGCAACGCCCGCTGCCGGTGGTCATGATCAACGGCCAAGCCGCCAAACTCGCACCCGGCGGCATCATCTTCGACACCAACAACCGCACCGTCCTGCATCAGCAGTTGCCTGCCGACACGGATGTGTGGTTTCAGTTGAATATGACGGGCGACATCCAGCGCATCTACATCCTCACGCCCGACGAACGCGCGCGCCTCGATCAGGCCCGGAAATAAATCCCAAGAGCAGTTGCGTGGCCAAAGTCTATATCAAGACATTCGGCTGCCAGATGAACGAGTATGACTCGGACAAAATGGCGGACGTGTTGCGTGCATCGCATGGCATGGTGCCCACCGACACGCCCGGCGACGCCGACGTGATCCTGTTCAACACCTGCTCGGTGCGCGAAAAAGCGCAGGAAAAGGTGTTTCATGATCTGGGCCGCGTGCGCGATTTCAAACGCGACAATCCCCATGTCTTGATCGGCGTGGGCGGCTGCGTGGCGAGCCAGGAAGGCGCGTCCATTGTGAAGCGCGCGCCATACGTGGACATGGTGTTCGGCCCGCAGACGCTGCACCGGCTACCGCAACTCATCGAGGCGCGCCGCAGGACCGGCAAACCGCAGGTCGATATTTCCTTTCCCGAAGTCGAAAAGTTTGATCATCTGCCGCCCGCGCGCGTTGAGGGCGCGTCAGCGTTTGTGTCGATCATGGAGGGTTGCAGCAAATACTGCACTTTCTGCGTTGTGCCGTACACGCGCGGCGAGGAAGTATCGCGGCCTTTCGACAGCGTGCTCGCGGAAGTCGCCGAACTGGCGCTGCAAGGCGTCAAGGAAATCACGCTACTGGGGCAAAACGTCAACGCGTACGTCGCCAAAACCGAAGAGGGTGAGACCGCGGATTTTGCGCTGCTGCTCGAGTATGTGGCGGAAATACCCGGCATCGAGCGCATCCGTTACACCACCTCGCACCCGAAGGAATTCACCCAGCGGCTGATCGACGCCTATGCGAAGATACCGTCGCTGGTCAACCACGTACATCTGCCGGTGCAGGCTGGGTCGGATCGCATACTGGCCGCGATGAAGCGCGGTTACACCACGCTGGAATTCAAATCCATCGTGCGCCGCCTGCGCGCCGTGCGTCCGGATATGTCGATTTCATCGGATTTCATCATCGGCTTTCCCGGCGAAACCGCCGCCGATTTCGAGGCCACGATGCGGCTGATCGACGATATCCGCTTCGACGGCGCGTACAGCTTTGTCTACAGCCGCCGCCCCGGCACACCCGCCGCGGACCTTGCGGACGACACGCCGCAAGAGGAAAAACTCGCGCGTTTGCAACGCCTGCAAAGCGCCGTGGACGAGTTGTCACAAAATTACAGCCGCGCCATGCTGGGTACGCGCCAGCGCGTGCTGGTCACCGGCCCCGCGCGCCGCGCGGAGCAACTGGCGGGCCGCGCTGACAACAATCGCGTGGTGAACTTCGCCGGCCCTGATACGCTGATCAACCAGTTCGTTGATGTTACGATTACCGAAGCGCTGCATTACTCCCTGCGCGGCGAACTCTCTGGAGACAAACAGACAACCGTCTGAAAAGCATTTGAAAAACAATCACTTGGAACTTAGCTTTACGCCAGTCAATAACCAGCGGCTGGCCAATCTGTGCGGCGCGCTCGACGAAAATCTGCGCCAGATCGAAAACGCCTGCGAGGTGGCGATTTCACGCCGCGGCGAACATTTCACGCTCAGTGGCACGCCGGAAAAAGCGCGCGTCGCGGCGCGCGTGCTGGAGTCTTTTTACGGCAAGGCCAACCACGCGCTGCATCCCGAAGACTTGCAACTCGGTATGGTGCAAGCCGCGCACACGCCCGGCACGCAAAGCGCCACCGGCGAACCGGTGCTGATTACGCGGCGCAACGATTTGCAGGGCCGCACGCCGCATCAGGTCGAATACCTGAAAAAAATTCAGACCCACGACATCACCTTCGGCATCGGCCCGGCGGGCACCGGCAAAACCTATCTGGCGGTGGCCTGCGCGGTGGATGCCTTTGAGCGCGACGCGGTAAAGCGGCTGGTGCTGGTGCGTCCCGCCGTCGAAGCCGGCGAGCGGCTGGGGTTTTTGCCCGGCGATCTGGC
>CAWUUY010000124.1:0-7902 GCA_963924885.1 uncultured Burkholderiales bacterium
GTGCTGGGCGCTGCGTCGGACGCCGCGCGCGCCGCCGAGAGTCAGAAGCTGCTCAATTACGGTTACCAGAATTTCGACACCGTGCGCCTGTATGAAGCGAATCAGGCCGCCGCCACGCCGCGGGTGTGGAAAGGCACGCTCAACAACGTGAAAATCGGTTTTGCCGGCGGCCTGTTTGTCACCGTGCCCAAGGGCAACGCGGGCAAGCTACAGGCGAAAATTGAAACCTCGCAACCGCTACTCGCGCCCGTGCGCACTGGCCAGACCCTCGGCATGCTGAAACTCGAACTCAACGGCAAGCCCTATCAATCGCTGCCGGTGACGGCCTTGGAAGACGTGCCGGTGGCGGGTATATTCAGTCGCGCGTGGGACGCGGCGCGGCTGTACTTTCAATGAGCCTAGACGAGGAAAACGCATGAGCGACATCATTTATCTGAATGGTGAATTCATGCCGCTGGAAGCGGCGCGCATCTCGCCGCTGGACCGCGGCTTTATTTTCGGCGACGGCGTGTATGAAGTGGTGCCGGTGTACTCGCGGCATCCGTTTCGCATGGCGGAGCATCTGCGGCGTTTGCAATACAGCCTCGACGGCATCCGTCTCGCCAATCCGCTGACCGATGCGCAGTGGACGCAGTTAATGACCGACCTCATCGCCAAAAACCCCGACGCCGGCGACGATCAATCGGTATACCTGCAAATCACGCGCGGCGTGGCCAAGCGCGACCACGCGTTCCCAAAGGACGTCAAGCAAACCATCTTCATGATGACCGGGCCGCTCACCACGCCCTCGCGCGAGCAGATCGGCAACGGCGTGCCGGCGATTACCGCCGAGGATTTTCGCTGGTTGAAATGCGACGTGAAATCGGTATCGCTGCTCGGCAACTGCCTGCTGCGCCAGATGGCGGTGGACGCGAGCGCAGTGGAGACGATTCTGTTTCGCGACGGCAAGCTCACCGAGGCATCGGCCAGCAATGTGTTCGTGGTGAAAAACGGCGTGCTGCTGGCGCCGCCGAAGGATCACCGGGTGCTGCCGGGCATTACCTACGACGTGGTGCTGGAAATCGCGCGCGCGCGCGAGTTTGAAGTGGAAGTGCGCGACATCTCCGAGGCCGAGACCCGCAGCGCCGATGAAATCTGGGTCACCTCGTCTACCAAGGAAGTGCTGGCGGTGACCACGATCGACGGCAAACCCGTCGGCGACGGCGCGCCAGGCCCCTTGTTCCGCCGCATGCATGCGATCTATCAGGATTTCAAGCGCGACGTGATACGAAAGTAAAACGCCAGTAAGACGCGCCAACATGGAACCTAGCCTAATTGAATTCCCGTGTGATTTTCCGATCAAGATTATCGGCTACCAGCGCGCGGGCTATGCGCAGTCGATACTCGCCGTGGTGCAGCGCCACGCCCCCGACTACGACGGCGCCAACATGGAAATGCGCCCCAGCAGCAAGGGCAAATATTTAAGCCTGACCTGCACCATCCACGCCGCCTCTCAACCGCAGTTGGATGCGCTGTATCAGGAACTGTGCGATCACCCGATGGTGGTGAAGGTGTTTTGACGGCGAAAAGCCTCGCCGCAGAGGCGCGGAGAAGTGCGTCGATTTTCGGCGCATCCGGCAATCGCGTGGGTCATGGCCTCCCACGCTCTTCGGTTTAAACGCAAAACTATCCTCGTCATTCCCGCGTAGGTGGGAATCCATAACACGGCGCCATAGCGAACGACGCATTGATTCCCGCCTGCGCGGGAATGAAGGCTTAGTGTTTGATGCACCCACACAAAAGCCGGATAAGCGCGATCTTCTCTGCGCCTCTGCAGTGAAGTCCTTTGGGGATCACCCCAAAACGATTTTTTCCAGAATCTTCAGCGCCTCGGCGGCGGTGTAGCGTCCGATCGGCCCGGTGCTGTAGAGCGCGTGCGCCACCGCGCCGTCCGCCTTGATGATGAACCCGGTAGCTTGTAAACACTGGCGTTTGTCTTCCCAGAATGCGCCGGTGAGCGCGCCGAGTTGCGCGGCGTCCGCGCCATACGCCACCGGGTAGGTCAGTAAATGTTCAGCGATGGTTTTTTGCGCCTCGGCTTCGGTGTCCGCTGACACTACCGTCAGCCGGCAATCGAGTTTTTCAAAATCGGAGAGGCGCGACTGAAAGTCAGCTAACTGCTGACAGCAGTAGGGTCACCAGTGCCCGCGATAAAACAGCACCGCGCCGGCGTGTCCCGCCCAATCGTTGGGTAGCGTGAGCGTTCCGCCGCCGGCCAGCGGCAGGGTGATCGGCGGAAAAGGGCTGCCGCTATCAAGCCGGGAGCCGTTCGATGAAGTCATGGCGCGCGCCAAATGGCATTGCAAAGGGCGGTGCTACTGCATTAGGCTTTCTTCGCGGTCTTGGTTTTTGCCTTGGCACCGGCCGCCGATTTTACGGCTTTGGCGCCTTGCGGGCGGGTGTTGCCGTATGAGCTTTTGAAAATCTTGCCGCGTTTGGTGCGTTTATCGCCTTTGCCCATGTTGTCGCTCCGAGTCGGTTAAGTCGTGAAAGAGGGCGAATTCTACTCTGTCGCGATCCTTTCTCCAAAAGCAGCGTCTATGGCGCGCCGGGCGCCGCTTTGGCGGCTTCTTTTACCAGCACCAGCCCGCGCGAACTCAGGTGGTAACGCCGCGTCGCGGGGCGCGTCGGGCAGCATGCGGCATCGCCGGCGCGGAAGGTGAGCGTCTCCACCACTACGGTTTTGTTGAGAATAGTGGCACGGTTGGCCTCGGCCACACCGGTGCCGCCCACCATCACATGCGCCTGATAACGCAGCCGACCATCGCGGCGCATAAACACCGCCAGATACCGTCGTTCGTTCGGTTGCTCGCGCGGCTTTAGAGTGTAGAGCACGGCCCTGTCGTTGCGCGCATCGCCATCGAGATCGCCCACCACGCTGGAGCGCGCGGCGCTTAACTCATCGCTCTTGCTGGTGTGCATGTGGCTTTTGATCCAGCGATGGATGTCGGCCTCGTCAGCGGCGACGGACGAGGCGGCCTGCGCGACTGGCAGCATTGCAAGCAGCAGTACCGCCGCTAGCCATCTCACAAAAAACATAATTAAAACAAATGCTTATAATAAACCCCCCGCGTCAGCGCTCACGGTAAACCCGCTTGAACTCCGCCGGGAACAGCGCCGGAATATCGGATTTGGGATGCCGCAAATAGCCGGGAAACTCCGCGCATTGCGCCGCGAGTTTTTCGCGGTTGGCCAGCAACGTTTTTTTGCTGTCTTCGCGCAATTGCAATACTTCGGATTGATACTTCGCGTAGTTCTTCGTGTAATCCGCCTGATCCTTGGATGCGCGCTTGACGATGGCGGCAAAGCGGTTGTCGAGGTCATCGACGATACGCACATGCCGGTGCAGCCAATCCTGATAGGCGCCGCCCAGATCGGCTTTTTTCTCTGGCTGCGCCGCGATGCAGGCATCTCGCATCACCAGTACGCGCTGATGTTCGTTGAATAGCGTGGCCAGGTCGGATGAATACGACGATTGTTCGGCAGCGCGTGCGGCACCCGTCGCGCCCATCACGGCGACCATCACGCCAAACACCACGCATTGCTTAAACGAATTTATTTTCATATCTGCTCACGGTCCGCGAAAGGCGGCATTGTGCTACCGTTATCCGCATCGCACAACTTTCAGCCTTCGGCATGGACACCGTCCACCCTACAACGCACACCCCCGCCTTTGCGCCGACGCTGCGCAAGCTGGGTGTTGCCGATTACGTCCCGACCTGGCACGCGATGCAGGCGTTCACCGCGGCTCGCACCGCCGCCACGCCCGACGAAATCTGGCTGCTGCAACACCCGCCGGTCTACACGCAGGGCCTCGCCGGCAAGCCCGAACACCTGTTGCGCGCGGACACTGGCATCCCCGTGGTAAAAATCGACCGCGGCGGACAAATCACGTATCACGGCCCCGGCCAGCTTGTCGCCTATCTGCTGCTCGACATGAAGCGGCGCGGTTTGAGCGTGCGTCCGCTGGTGCGGAAGATGGAAAGCGCCGTGATAAACTTGCTCAGCGGTTTTGGCATCGCCGCGAACCACCGCGCCGATGCGCCGGGTGTCTACGTTGATGGCGCAAAAATCGCGGCGCTCGGCCTGCGCATCAAACACGGTTGCTGCTACCACGGCCTCTCTTTCAATATCGACATGAACCTCTCGCCTTTTGACGCCATTAATCCCTGCGGTTATGCGGGGCTGCAAGTCACGCAACTGCGTGAGCTGGGCGTGCGTGATTCTTTTGCGTCGATCAGCGAACAACTCACGCAACACCTCTTACGCGCGCTGGAAAACTGACATGGCCGAACTCGGCGAAAAGCAAAAAGGCCGCGCCAAAACCGCGCGCATCCCGATCAAAATCGTGCCGCTCGAAGCGGGTCAGGCGCTGAAAAAGCCCGACTGGATCCGCGTGCGGCTCACCGACAGTCCGCGTTTTCGCGAGATCAAACAGATTTTGCGCGAGCAAAAGCTGCACACCGTATGCGAAGAAGCGAGTTGTCCGAACATCGGCGAATGTTTCGGCAAGGGCACGGCCACCTTTATGATCCTAGGCGATTTATGCACGCGGCGCTGCCCGTTCTGCGACGTGGGCCATGGCCGCCCGCTGCCGCCGGACACCGAAGAACCCGTGCATCTGGCCGACACCATCGCCGCGCTGAAACTCAAATACGTGGTGATCACCAGCGTCGATCGCGACGATCTGCGCGACGGCGGTGCGGCGCATTTCAAAGAATGTATCCGCGAAGTGCGCGTGCGTTCACCGCAAACCCGCATTGAAATACTGGTGCCGGATTTTCGCGGCAGGCTAGACATCGCGCTTGACATTTTGAGCGAGTGCCCGCCCGACGTGATGAACCACAACCTTGAAACTGTGCCGCGTTTGTACAAGCAGGCACGGCCCGGCGCGGACTACAACAACTCGCTGATGCTGCTGAAAAAATTCAAGGCGCGTTTCCCGCACGTCCCCGCCAAATCCGGCTTGATGGTGGGCTTGGGCGAAACCGACGACGAGATTCTGCACGTGATGCGCGACCTCAGAGCTCACGACGTTGATATGCTCACCATTGGCCAGTACCTGCAACCGAGCCTGCACCATCTGCCGGTGCTGCGTTATGTTGAACCGGCGGTGTTTGATTTGTTTGCCGCAAAAGCCAGCGAGATGGGATTCATCCACGCCGCCAGCGGGCCGCTGGTGCGCTCCAGCTATCACGCCGATCAGCAGGCGCATGAGGCGGGTGTGGCTTGATTCTGTATGATTATTACAGGCTCGTCCGACCTTTGTGTGAGTGCATCAAGCCCTAAGCTCTCCTTCCCGCGAAGGCGGGAATGACGAGACTGGTTCTGCGCATGAACTCAAGCGCGCTTACACAACTTCCACGACTACCTATGCCGGTTCGGCGAGTTTTTTCTCCAGCAACTCGTGCAGCTTCTTAAAATCAGGCTCGCCGAGTATGCGGGCAACGATATTGCCGCGCCGGTCAATCACAAATGTCGTCGGCGTCAGCGCCACCTCGCCGAACGCCTTGGCGTGCGCGCCCACCGGATCAAACGCTACCTTGAACGGCAGCCTGTTTTTTTCGGCGTAATCCACCATGCGTATCGGCGGGTCGTGGCGCATCGCCACGGCCACGGTCTCGAAACCGCGCGCGTGGAATTTTTGGTGTGTCGCCACTAGTTGCGGCATTTCCTTCAGGCACACCGCGCAGTCGGTGGCCCAGAAATTCACCAACACCACTTTGCCGCGCAGGTCGTTGATCGCGATCTGTTCGCCTTTGATGGTGACAAACGTCACCATCGGCGCTGGTTTTTGCAAATTGTTTACAGATTGCCCGCCGCACGCGGCCAAAACGGTTGCAAGCAGTGCCGCCGAGAGCATAGATTGGCGGCCTCTGCACGAAATGTTCGGGACTGAATTCGAAAGGGAAAACATATGTTGCGTATTCTGAGTATTTTCGCGCTGACTGTCATTACCTCATCGGCGTCCGCGCAGTTGGCCGGCATCAGCAACGCCGACGCCAGCAGCGGCCTGAAGCAATCGCTGAACGAGGGCGCCATCGCCGCCATCGGCAAGCTCGGCGCGGCGAACGGTTTTTTCGGTAATCCGCAATTCAAAATTCTGCTGCCGCTGGCGCTGCAAAAAGTCGAAAGCGCGCTGCGCCTCGCCGGCGGCCAGACCTCGGTGACCGATTATTTCAAGCGCACCACCAGGGCGCAACTCACGCAGCGTTTTTTGCCCATCGTCAAAACCACCACTGATAAAGTCGGGCTGGCGCAGCAATACAACTCGCTCGCCGGTCAAGGCGCGCAGCTCGGCCTGATTAAAAAGGACGACGCCAAAATCGAAAACTACGTCACCGCCAAGGCGCTCGACGGCCTGTATTTCATGATCGGCGAACAGGAAAAAGCGCTGCGCGCTAATCCACTCGGCGCCACCAGCGACATCGTCAAGAAGGTTTTCGGCGCGCTGAAGTAGCTGCGGTAACTGCGGTACGCGGGGGCCGCGCGGCCGCGACGCTGTAATCCGCGATGGCGCTCAGCACTGCGGCATCTTCGCCGACGGTTTTTGCAACACGCAATTTGAGGCCACTGACCGCGCGCGCCTGCGCGGTCAGTTTGGGCACATCGCTGCGCACATGCGCGCCGCCGCCCAGAAACAGCGGCACGATCACCGCGCGTTTCACGCCCTTGGCGGCAAGCGTCTGCGCGGCCTCCACCAATCCCGGCGACATGAATTCACCGAACGCCAGTATCGCCTGACCCTCGCTGCGTTTCATCACGTCTTTCAGCACCCGGTCAAACGGTTTGCGCCACGCCGGATTGCGCGAGCCGTGCGCGAATAGAATAACGCCTTTGGAATTGTTATCTAAGTATTTGTTTTTATTCATATCTTTAGTAGGTCGTCTTGGTCAGGTTTGCCGCGCGTACCATCTCGGCGTAGCGATCATTTTCCAGCCGCAGAAACTTGTGAAACTCGGTCGGACTTCTGCCGTCAGGCTCGTAGCCGCCGGCAATGATGGCCTCGCGCATCTTCGGCGCCTGCAATGCCCTAGCAATCTCTTGTTGCAGCCGCAACAACACGGCGGCAGGCGTTTTGGCGGGCGCAAACCAGCCGTGCCATGCGCCGGTCAACTCGAAATTCGCGATACCGGCTTCGCTCATCACCGGCAATTGCGGCAATCCGGCAAAACGCGACGAGCCGGTGAATGCAATCGCCTTCACGCGCCCGGCCTTGATGTGCTGCATCACAATGGTGGGCGGGATCATCGTCATTTGCACTTCGCCCGCCAGCACGGCGTTCAGCGCCGGCGCCACGCCCTTGTAGGGCACATGCAATAGTTTCACGCCCGCACGCACTGCGAACAACTCCGCCGCCAGATGCAGCGTATTGCCCACGCCGGGCGAGCTGTAGCTCAGCTTGTTTGTGTCGCGCGCGAGCGCAATCAATTCTTTCACTGAATTCGCCGGCACCGACGGATGCAGCGCCAGCAAATAACCCGTGCCGAGCACGGCATTGGTCACTGGCTCGAAGTCACGAAACGGGTCGTAGGGCAGCTTCAGGTAAATATGCGGATTGATGACGATGGACGCGGTGACATACAACAACGTGTGTCCGTCGGGCGGCGCTTTCGCCACAATGTCGATGCCGATGATGGCGTTAGCGCCGCCGCGATTGTCGATCACGAACGGCTGCCCGAGTAGCGCGGTTGCTTCGTTGGCGATGCCGCGCGCTATCACATCGGCGGTGCCGCCTGCCGGGAACGGGACGACGAGGCGGATGGGGCGGGTGGGATAGGGTTGGGCTTGCACCAGGCCACCCATTCCGACCATTGATAGCAACGCAAACAACACCCCCCATTGTCGTTCCCGCGCAGGCGG
>CAWUUY010000125.1:0-9508 GCA_963924885.1 uncultured Burkholderiales bacterium
CGTTTGGCCTATACCCCCGAGCACCGCGCTGACTACCCGTTGGCGCAACTGCGCCTGCGCGCTTGTATTCATCTTTCTCATCGGCGTAAGTTCCATCTAACCATTAACGTATTACGCCATATTTGGTTGTCGGAGTAATAACATCAATCTTGCATCGTCAATCCGCCGCTTACGGAGAGCACCTGCCCGGTGAGGTACGACGCGCGGTCGCTAGCAAAAAACAAAATTGCGTCGGCAACATCGGACGACTGCGCGAAGCGGCGGAACGGTATCGCTCGCATTAACGCCTCGCGTTGTTTATCGGGTATCGACGCCAGCAGCGGCGTGTCGGTGGGGCCGGGGCACACGCAGTTGACGTTCAGTTTGTAGCGGGCGGTTTCGCGCGCGAGGGATTTGGTGAACGCGATCACCGCGCCCTTGCTTCCGGCGTACACCGCTTCGCCGCCGCTGCCCGCGCGTCCGGCGTCGCTGGCGACATTGACGATTTTGCCGCTGGCGCGCGCGATCATCTTCGGCAAAAACGCATGCACCACGCGCAAGGTGCCGGTGTAATTCAGATCAATCAGCTTTTGCCACAGCTCGGGCGTGGTGTTGACGAACGGCTCGATCTTGCTCCAGCCCGCAACGTTGACCAGCACGTCCACCTCGCCCGCCGCATCGCGAAAGCGCGCCACTGCCGCGTCATCGGTGATATCCAGCGGCATGAACGTGGCGTTATGCCCGGCGGCCTTGAGCTGGCCGGCGGCCTGCTCGCCGCCCGCGACGTTGATGTCGCCGAGCATGACCGACGCACCTGCGGCGGCGAGCGTCTGCGCCGTGGCGAGGCCGATGCCTGACGCGGCACCGGTGATGACTGCGGTTTTTCCATTGAGATTCATTGCGATGTGCTTCCGTGTAAGTTCAATCTGTGAATAGGCGAACGCGTATTTTACGCCAGCGCCTATCCTCGCGAAATTCCAATTGTGATAACGTCACCGCATGATGAACGACAATCAATTTCTCGAATGGCCCTTCTTTGATGAATCGCACCGGCATCTTGCCGGCGAGTTAGAGGCTTGGGTCAACGTTAACCGCCACGCGCTCGAAGCCGAGGGCATGGATGAAGCCACGGCAGTTCGCGCCATCGCGCGCCTGTTGGGTGACGGCGGCTGGCTGCGTTATATGCAACCCGCCGCGCACGGCGCGCGCGTGGATGTGCGCAGCCTGTGCGTGATACGCGACGTGCTCGCGCGTTGCTCGGGGCTGGCGGATTGCACCTTTGCCATGCAGGGGCTGGGCGCGGTGCCCCTCGTGTTGTTTGGCACCCCTACGCAACAGGCTGCGTACCTGCCGCGCATCGTCGAGGGATTGTGCATCACCGGCTTTTGTTTGTCCGAGTCCGAAGCGGGCTCGGATGTATCGGCCTTGCAGACTAGCGCGCGGCGTGATGAGGGCGGCAACACGTACATTTTGAATGGCCGCAAGACATGGATATCCAATGCCGGCGTCGCACACGCCTACGTCGTGTTCGCGCGCACCGGTGAGGCGCCAGGCGCGAAAGGCTTGTCCGCGTTCGTGGTCGATGCCGACACGCTGGGCTTAAGCGTGCCCGAATCGATCAACGTGGTCGCGCCGCACGTCATCGGCACCGTCGCGTTTGGCAACTGCCGCGTGCCCGCAAGCGCGATGCTCGGCAAACCTGGCGAGGGCTTCAAGGTGGCAATGGCAACACTGGACGTGATGCGCGCCACCGTTGGGGCGGCGGCGCTCGGCTTCGCGCGCCGCGCGCTGAGTGAGGCACGCGCCCATGTGAAATCACGCCAAGTGTTCGGCCAGGCACTGGCGCAATTTCAAGCCACACAAATGCGCATCGCCGACATGGCGCTGGATGTGGATACCGCGGCACTACTGGTCTACCGCGCCGCGTGGACCAAGGACACCCTGCGCGACCGCGTAACGTTGGAAGCCTCGATGGCCAAACTGCACGCCACCGAAGCCGCGCAACGCGTGATCGATTCAGCGGTGCAGTTGTTCGGCGGCCTGGGCGTCACTGTCGGCAGCACGGTCGAGCGGCTGTATCGCGAGATACGTCCGTTGCGGATTTACGAAGGCACGAGCGAGATACAGAAACTGATTAT
Organism: uncultured Burkholderiales bacterium; assembly: GCA_963924885.1. Taxonomy (GTDB): domain Bacteria; phylum Pseudomonadota; class Gammaproteobacteria; order Burkholderiales; family SG8-41; genus UBA5216. Next base: position 2,118 of record CAWUUY010000125.1, read on the forward strand.
TGGCGGGCAGGTGCTGGGGAAGTAATGCATGGTCATCGCGGCGCGATCTGATTTTTGGCGTTCGAACAGGCCAGGAATTCCACTTCGCGACAGTTCGCTACAGGGGCAATCCGGTCGAAATTACTTCCTGTAGGGTGGGCAAAGCGTTGTTGTTTTGCCCACGCCAGCGCACGACGAGCGTATCGAAACGGGTGGGCACAAAGGGCGTGCCCACCCTACGCTTGCTCAGATTGCAAGATCACCCTAGACATGGTTTTCAGAACGGAATAAATGGTGCTACTAACAATATAAATACGCCTAGCACGCTGTTTTTTCCCATGGGGCCGCCCAAACTGAACGAGAGGTATGCAGCGATAAGAACCAACGGCATCATAAGAAAGCTGCCTCGCATGGTGTCAAGATCAGAGAACTTGTAATAGTTGCTCGCAAACTGCTGCACTGTGAAGAGAATGAAGCTGATCACAAGAAAAATTGCGGCCAAACAAATTAATACTAGTCCGTCAAGGCTTCCCAATAGCGCGCGAAAAAATACGGCAAGGCGAGTACTTCCCACAAATGTAGATTTGGCGTCAGCACGTTCGCGCGTCCGAGTGGGCGTGTCCGAGTTTCCGATTTGCACTTTGTCACGGCATTTCCTTATCTAAAGTTCGCACCACATTCAGTCACGCCGTTTGCCCGCCGCAAAATTCGACACGCTAAAGTTGAAGAAAATTCAGCGTAGGAAATCGCTGGAAATCCCCATCAAACGAAACCAGCCGGTAATTACCCGCCAGACAAAACGCGGCCAGATAGGCGTCCGTCCACAGGTGATGCGGGAAAGCGGGCGTGCTGGTCAGCGCGTGGAAGTGTTTATCCAAGCCCGCCGGCTCCGCCAGAAAACGCAGGATCGGAATAGCGAGGAACTGGCGGTAAATGGTCCATGCTTCCTGCGTGCTTAACGGATTGGCAAGCGCGCGGGCGTGGGTGCTCAGGCGCAAGAAGCCGAGCGCGGTGACGCTACAAAACGCCAGCGTTTCGGCGGCCTGTGTTTCCCAGTAGCGGCTGGCGGCCTGATGATGCGCGTGACGCTTGTCAACGAGTGCAAGCCAGACGTTGATGTCGGGGAGATCCGTCACATGCGCGGCGCGGCGGGTCGGGCTTGGGTGAGGTCTTCGTCGTCGAGGAAGGACTGAAGCTGCTTGTTGCTGAGCGCGGGGGTGACAGTGCCGTCGGCCTCTCGGGCGATCGGTATGGCGTAGACGGGGCGCGGGGACTGCGCAGCGGGCGGCTGCGGCCCCTCGTTCAGCCCGCGCTCGATGAATTCGGCGACGAGTTCTTTGAGCTTGCAGCCACGCAGCGCAGCCTCGGCTTTCAGCTTGCGAAAGATGTCGTCGGGTAGATCCAGTGTGGTTCGCATAAAAACATTTTTACATCAAAGCATCAATTGGTCAAGCTTCAGGGGAGATCGACGCAGAAGGGGGTAGTTTTAATATTGTTTAAAAACATATACTTACAAATAAAGCTCGCTGCGGCACGCTCGAAGGGCACGCCTGCCCTTGTGTGCGGCAATTTCTGCGCAACGCGCACGGCTCCACGCACGAACACCGAGCCTTACCCTTGATTTAAAAGGTAAATGCGGGCGATTCCCGCCGCGCCCCTCACCTCAAATAAGTAATTGATTTTAAAGTATTTATAGCGCATCATTGGCACTCTACCCCATCGAGTGCCAGTGCGTGGTAGCGCGCTTTCAGCAAAATTAAGCTCGATATCACCGCAGTTCACCGAGGAGTATCACCCATGAAAATCCGTCCTATACACGACCGGGTCATCGTCAAGCGTTTGGAAGAAGAACGTAAAACCGCATCGGGCATCGTCATTCCCGACACCGCTGCCGAAAAACCGGAGCAAGGTGAAGTCAAGGCTGTCGGCACCGGCAAGCGCCAGGACGACGGCACGATTGTCCCCATCGATGTGAAAGTCGGCGACCGCGTGTTGTTCGGCAAGTATTCAGGCCAGACCGTCAAGGTAGACGGTGAAGAGCTGCTGGTCATGCGCGAAGAAGACATCATGGGTGTTATCGAGAAATAGTAATCCCCTTTCATTGACGAAATAAGTTTGGCGTTCCATCAACCAGACAGGCATGAAACATGTCGTCACCGTTGAAATAGAAATGGAATAAGTCCGAAGTAAACCAGGAGAACCAACATGGCTGCAAAAGACGTCAGGTTTCATGATTCTGCCCGCACCAAGATTGTCGCGGGCGTCAATATACTCGCCGATGCCGTCAAGGTGACGCTCGGCCCCAAGGGCCGCAACGTGGTGCTGGAGCGCTCGTACGGCGCGCCGACCATCACCAAAGACGGCGTGTCGGTCGCCAAGGAAATCGAGCTGAAGGACAAGTTCGAAAACATGGGCGCGCAGATGGTGAAAGAAGTCGCTAGCAAGACCTCCGACATCGCGGGCGATGGCACCACCACCGCCACCGTTCTCGCGCAATCGATCGTGAAGGAAGGCATGAAGTATGTGGCCGCCGGCATGAACCCGATGGATCTGAAGCGTGGCATTGATCTGGCCGTGGCATCGGTAGTGGCAGAGCTGAAAAAGCTGTCGAAGGCCACCACCACCAGCAAGGAAATTGCGCAGGTCGCGTCCATCTCGGCCAACTCCGACACCTCCATCGGCGACAAAATCGCCGAAGCCATGGATAAAGTCGGCAAGGAAGGCGTGATTACCGTTGAAGACGGCAAGTCGCTGGAGATGGAACTGGAAGTGGTTGAAGGCATGCAGTTCGACCGCGGCTACCTGTCGCCGTATTTCATCAACACCGCCGAGAAACAACTGGCGGTACTGGAAAACGCGTATGTGCTGCTGTCGGAAAAGAAGGTTTCCAACATCCGCGATTTGCTGCCGATACTGGAACTGGTCGCAAAAGCCGGCCGGCCGCTGCTGATCATCGCCGAAGATATCGACGGTGAAGCGCTGGCGACACTGGTGGTGAACAATCTGCGTGGCATCCTCAAAACTTGCGCTGTTAAAGCGCCGGGCTTCGGTGATCGCCGCAAAGCCATGCTGGAAGACATCGCCGTGCTGACTGGCGCGACCGTGATTGCCGAAGAAGTGGGCTTGTCGCTGGAAAAAGTCACGCTGAAAGATCTGGGCCAGGCCAAGCGCATCGAAGCGGGCAAGGAAAACACTACCATCATCGACGGCGCTGGTGCCGCCAATGCCATCGAAGATCGCGTCAAGAGCCTGCGCAAGCAGCTTGAAGACACCACCAGCGATTACGACAAGGAGAAGTTGCAGGAGCGGGTTGCAAAACTAGCCGGCGGCGTGGCGCTGATCAAGGTGGGTGCCGCGACCGAAGTCGAAATGAAAGAGAAAAAAGCGCGCGTGGAAGATGCACTGCATTCAACGCGTGCAGCGGTGGAAGAAGGCATTGTCGCCGGTGGCGGCGTGGCCCTGCTGCGTGCTCGCGCCGGCCTGGCCAAACTCAAGGGTATCAACCACGATCAGGATTCAGGCATCCAGATCGTGCTGCGCGCGATTGAAGAGCCGCTGCGTTGCATCGTCTCCAACGCCGGCGAAGAGCCGTCGGTGGTGTTGAACCAAGTGGTCGAGGGCAAAGGCAACTACGGTTACAACGCGCAGACCGGAAAGTACGGCGATATGCTCGAAATGGGCGTCGTCGATCCGACCAAAGTCACCCGCGCTGCGTTGCAAAACGCCGCGTCGGTGGCGGGCCTGATCCTGACCACGGCCGCGATGGTGGCCGAATCCGCCAGCGATGACTCCGCCGGCGGTGGTGGCATGGGTGGTGGCGGTGGCATGGGTGGCATGGGCGGGATGGGTGGCATGGGCATGTAGTCCTGGCCGGTCGCTTTACGCATCACAAAAAACCCCGCTTCGGCGGGGTTTTTTATTGCTTAAAAAAATTAGTTATACGCAGGCGCCCTTGTTAACGGCACAGCGGAAAAGTATATCTATCCGCGCCACGCATAGCGCGTAGACTGGCTGAGTAAGGTGCGCGCTTCATCACCCTTTCCTGATCCATTGCTGATCCATCGCGGTTTTTCCCAGCGAGGAAACATGACATTCCGGCGGTTCCTTGTCTGATCCCCTGCCTGCGCGCACGGCAGCCGCAGCCTGGGACACCTTGTCCGTGACGCGCTTTCAGGAAGAACTGCGCCGCGGCGTACAGGCGTCGGCGCCGGCAGCGTTTCCGAATCCGCTGAACGACGTGGTGCAAACCATCGAACGCAATCCGGCGTTTCCACAATCGCGCCTGCTCACCCGCCTGCTGTCGGCGCTGATGTCACAGGCCGGCGAATTTCGCAGCGCCGAAGTATTCGCCTTTGATACCAAAACGCGAGCCTTGGTGGTGGCACTGCTCGACGCGTTTGCGTCCGGCATCCCGGGGCGCGATGAATGGCAACGCGCCATCGATAGCGCACTCGCCGCGCAACGCGCGTACGGGTAACGGCACTGCGTTGTATTACGTTGTGTCACGCTAAGCCTTGCCGCCCACACGCCGTAACCCACCTTCTATCGCCGCCACCATCGTCTTCAGCACCTTGATTCGCGCATAGTATTTGTTGTTGGCCTCGACCAGTGTCCACGGCGCAATGACGGTGGAGGTGCGATCCACCATGTCGGATACGGCAGCTTCATAGGCGTCCCACTTTTTGCGGTTGCGCCAGTCTTCTTCGGTGATTTTAAAACGCTTGAAGCTCACTTCCTCGCGCGCCTTGAAGCGTTTGTATTGCTCCTCTTTGCCGATGGCTAGCCAGAATTTCACCAGCACCACGTTGTGTTCGTTCAGTTGCTGCTCGAAATCGTTGATCTCGGTGTAGGCGCGCGTCCAGTCGGCGTCGGAGCAAAACTTTTCGACCCGCTCCACTAGCACACGACCGTACCAGGTGCGGTCAAAAATGGTGATGCGCCCGGCGCGGGGCACGTGCCGCCAGAAGCGCCACAGATAGGGTTGCGCGCGTTCTTCCTGCGTGGGCGCGGCCACCGAGACGTTTTGATAACCGCGCGCATCCAGCGCGCCGGTAATGCGGCGGATCGCGCCGCCCTTGCCGGCGGCGTCGTTGCCCTCGAACGCGGCGATCACGGATAATTTTTTATAGCGCTTGTCGCGTGTCAGCAAATTCAGCCGGCCCTGCCATTTGTCGAGTTCGCGGTCGTATTGCTTGCGCGTCATCGGCTGATCGAGCTTCAACGCGCGCAGCACATTCAGTTTGTCCGCCGGCGGCAATGCCAGTGGCCGCATGCGGAGGCCGGGCTTCACCTTGGCATCCAAGCGCGCGCGCATCGCCGCAAGCAAATGCCGCCCCACGGTGAGCGAGCGGTAGCGCGCATCCATGCCGGGCACCACGATCCACGGCGCCTCGCCGGTGGAAGTCTCGCGTAAAAACGGCTCGCACACTTTGATGAATTTGTCGTAGAGTTTGAAATACTTCCATTCGATATCGGTCACGCGCCAGGCAGTCTTGGGGTCTTTTTCCAGCGCCTTCAGGCGCTTTTTCTGCTGGTCTTTTGATAAATGAAACCAGAATTTCACCAGCAGCACGCCTTCGTCGGAGAGCATTTTCTCCAGGCGCTGAATCTCGCTGGTGTATTTGCCCAGTTCACGCTGCGAGAGCACACCCTGCACCCGCAGCACGATGGGCAGGGTGTGCCACGCGCCGAAAAAAATGCCGAGGGTTCCCTTCGGCGGCAGGGCGCGCCAATAGCGCCACATCAGCGGGCGTTCACACTCCTCGTCGGACATGTCGCCAAATGCATGGGTTTGAATGTGGCGCGGGTCCATCCACTCGTTGAGCAGATTAACGGTTTCGCCCTTGCCCGCGCCTTCGACGCCCGCGATGAGTATCACTACCGGAAACTTGCCGTTTTCCTTGACGTCGTACTGGGCGTTGAGCAATGCCTCGCGCAGTTTGGCGGCCTCGCGCTTGAACGCGTCCTTGCTGACCGTATGATCGAGATTGGCGGAATCAAACATCGTGGTTCTCCCGTGAACTCAAAGCATGTCGGGCGCCATCATCGCGCGCAGCACCGGCTGCACGCGTCCGCCGCGTTGGCGGCCCGTGATCCAGTAGACCGCGCCTTTTTTGACGCTCAAGTCATCCTCCGCCCCGGTCAACAGCAGTGAAACCGTACACCCCAGCGTGGGTTGATGACCGACGATCAGCTTGGCGTGGGCGGCGCGCGGCCAGTGCGCGGCCTTGAGCAGGTCCGCCGGCTGTGCGCCGGTGCCGATGGTGGCAACGGTGGTGAATTGGCGCTGCAAGGCGCCGGCGGTTTGTTGCGTGCGCAGCGCGGGACTGACGAGAATGACTGCATCCTCCGGCAATCTATCGTTCAACCATTTCGCCATGCGTTTGGCGTCACGCTCGCCTTTCGCGGTTAGCGCGCGTTCATCGTCGGGCATGCGAAGGGTTGCGTCCACCGCCTCGGCATGGCGCCAGAGTATGAGATCCATGTTTTATCGTGAGTTCACCAGAATGTGCCGGCGCGCCGGTACGCGCGCCACGTCTGCTGAAGTTTGCGCTTCAGGTCTTTGCGGCGCAAGGCCCGCCACCGTGCAAACCGCTTGCGCAATGAATTTGCATCGACAGCATCATCCGTTGAAAGCGCCGCGCCCAGTTTTTGCTCCGCCACTTCAATGTCGTTGAGGTCGCCAAGCATGTCCTGCAAGCGCGACAACTTTCCCAGCATTTTTTTCACGTGCGCGCGGTTGAACAACGGGATCAGCGTCTCCATCATGTAGCGCAGTTTCTTGATATCGATGCGCAGCCGGCGCAACGCCTCGGCGTCCCGCTTGCCGGGTGCTCGGCCAACCTTGCGCACGCGATCCGTGCGCCGCCCCAGTTCGATACGCCCGAAGGCGCGCGCCGGCTGATCCTGGTTCGCGCGCCGCTGACCGCCTGCGTCATCGCGCCAGCAGGGTTGCTTAATCCACCGTTCGAGTTGCAGCGTCAGACGCCGATAACGTTGCGACGCCAGTGCGCGATGTGCCGCCGCCGCGGCGCGACGTTGCTGCCGGCGCCACGCCCTGTCCAGCGCCGCGGCGCGCGGGCCTGCACCCAGCGCCTCGCGCAAGGGCGGCAGATATCCGTGACGAAGACATCGGCATCGCGCGCCGGGCCCAGCGCACGCGCCAGCCTCTGGAGTTCGCGCACCACGGCCTTAGGCTGTCGCTGGCGCAGCAGCCCCGAAAAAAGAGACAGGGTCGCGCGCTACCGGCGCACCGTGACGCGCAATTGATGCAGGTATTCGGGATCCTCCCCGGCCAGCGCGCCAGGCTGATTGGCGCACATTTGCTTCAGCAGTGCGCACATATTCGCGGCGAACACGTCACCCGCGCAAGCGTGTTTTGCCGGCGTGACGTGAGGCCACTTCGCCGGCGC
>CAWUUY010000126.1:0-4292 GCA_963924885.1 uncultured Burkholderiales bacterium
ATTCCCGCTTTCGCGGGAATGACGAGGGAAACTTTTACGACTCTACAGAGACTTCATGGTATACACCGGCATCGCAACTGTCGTCTACGGCACACCCGACGCCACGCTGGCGCGCAAACTGTTTGCAGACTGGGGTCTGAAGTCCGCCCGGCGCGGCAAGTCGGCGCAGGTATTCGAGACGGCCATCGGCGGCGAAGTGATCGCGTGCGCGGAAGACGCGCCCGGCTTGCCGCCGCGCATCAGTGAGAACTCCAATTTTCGTGAAATCATCTGGGGGGTATCGAATCAAAAGAATCTGACAGGTATCGCCGAAGATTTGGCGCGTGATCGCGTGGTGACGCTCGACAAGGCCGGCACGCTGCATACCACCGACGACAGCGGCATTCACATCGGCTTTCGCGTGTGGAAACCCGCGCCGATTGAAAAAGGCAAACCCACCGTATTTAACCAGCCGCGTTCTCGTGCGCGGGTGGATGCCATCGGCACCGCCTACACGCGCGCGACGCCGCATCGCATCGGCCACGCCGCGTTTTTCGTGCCGGATGTCAAAGTGGCGGAACGCTTTTATGTAAAGCGCCTCGGTTTCTGGCTGTCGGATCGATACGCCGGGGGGGCAGCGGTGTTCATGCGTTACGCGGCGCGCTGCGATCACCACAATCTCTTCATGCTGAAAAGCCGTACCGGCGGCATCGACCTGCATCATTTCGCCTATGAAGTGAACGACGTGCATGAAGTCTTCGGTGGCGGAATGCATTTTTCAAAACAGGATTGGCCCACGGCGGTGGGGCCGGGGCGGCATCCGATTTCGTCGGCGTATTTCTGGTACTTTCGTAATCCGCTCGGCGGCATGATGGAATATTTTTGCGATCCGGATTACGTCACCGAAAAATGGCAACCGCACAACTACAAGGTCAATCGGTTTTCGGAGTGGCATCTGGCCGACGGCATCAAGGTGCCGGCGGACATGCACCAGCGCCCCTCACTGGCGATGGCGAAGTCCATCGCCACGGCGAAGGCGGGTGCGTGATGAAAAAGATCACGGCGTTACTGTTGGTCGCAAGCGGCATTGCGGGTAACGCCGCGGCGCAAGGCTACCCCAACCGCGCGATACGCATGATCGTGGCGCTCGGCCCCGGCGGCGGCACGGATGTGACCGCGCGTATTGTGTCGCAGAAATTATCCGAGCAATTGAGCGTGCCGGTGGTCGTCGAAAACCGTCCCGGCGCGGGCACGGTGATCGGTACCGAGGCCGCCGCCAAGGCTGCGCCGGATGGCTACATGCTGATGACCTCCTCGCCCGAGCTATCGATCAATCCGAGTCTGCACGCCAAACTGCCGTATGACACGCTGAAGGATTTCGTCGCGATATCGCAGTTGACTACCGGTCAGTATTTTCTGTCCACGCATCCCAGCGTACCTGTCAAAACGGTGAAGGATCTGATCGCGCTGGCCAAGGCAAAACCCGGACGCGTTACCTACGGCTCATCCGGCAACGGCAGCGCCAATCATCTGGGCGGCGTGTTGTTTCAGCATATGACCGGAACCACGCTGGTGCATGTGCCGTACAAAAGTGCGGCGCAATCCGCCACTGCGCTGATGAGTGGCGAGACCGACGTGATGATCAGCAGCACCACCGCCGCGATCATGCCGATCAAGACCGGGCGATTGCGCGGGATCGCCGTCACTGGCCTGAAGCGGCTATCGTTGACGCCCGAGATACCCACCGTGTCCGAGTCCGGCGTGCCGGGCTATGAAGCCACCGGCTGGTACATGATGCTCGCGCCCGCCGGCGTGCCGCGCGACATCATCACGCGGCTCAATAGCGAAATCGTCAAGGCGGTGCATAGCCCGGCGGTGAAAGAACGATTCGCCGCGCTGGGGACCGAGCCGGTGGGCAACTCGCCGGAAGCCTGCGGCGAGTTCTTGCGCGCCGAGATTTCGAAGTGGGCCAAGGTGGTCAGGGCGGCGGGGGCGAAGGCGGATTGATTGTGATGCATGATGGCTGAAAGCAGCCTGCACATGGAAGCGTAATTGACTTGACCACAAAACTTTGGAGAAAAACATGGCCGGCAACGCACAAATGATTATCGAACTCGACAAAAAACGCATGACCGCGATGGGGCAACGCGACGCCGCGACGCTGAATGAACTGATATCCGATGATCTGGTTTACACGCATTCCTCGGCGCGGCAGGACACCAAGCAAAGCCTGATTGACGCGATGTTATCCGGCAAGACTGTCTACACCTCGGTCGTGCCCTGGGAAGTCAAGGCGCAGGATTGCGGGGACGCGGTGGTGCTGACCGGCATCGCGCGCATCAGCGTCAGTTCCAACGGCAAGCCGAACAGCTTTGGTGTGCGCTTCACCGATGTGTATGCCAACAAGGGCGGCAAGTGGCAGATGATAACGTGGCAATCGACGAAGTTGCCGGAGTAAATGGGGCGTTACGCCTAACCGTGGCATAGGGTGGGCACGTGGTGCTTTTTCCACCCGGAAGCGCCTCCTGCGAATACTAAAAAATACTTTAAAAACAAATAGCTACGTTAATATCCCGTCGTGTGGGTGCGATGGATGCGGTTCGCTGCGCCCACCGGCATCCTACTGCTCGCTGACTTTTTTATTAAACGCCGTAAAAAACTCACCAGCGATTTTTTTCGCCACGCCGTCGATCAGCCGCGAGCCGACTTGCGCGAGCTTGCCGCCGATCATAGCGTTGGCGGCGTACGCGAGCAGGGTGCCACCGTCCTTTGGCGACAGATGCACGCTGGCTTCGCCCTTGGCAAATCCGGCGACCCCGCCCGAGCCCTCGAACGCGAGTTTGTAAGAGGTGGGCGCGACTATATCCGAGAGTGTCATCTTACCCTTGAACTTGGCGCTGACCGGGCCGACTTTGGCGATCATCACCAGTTGATATTCATTGTCGCCCGATTGCTCGATGGATTCGCAGCCGGGGATGCAGGCTTTCAGAACCTCGGTGTCGTTCAGTGCTTTCCAGGTGACATCCTGCGATTGCGGGATGAGTTGTTCGCCGGTCATTTCCATGATTTCAGTCCGTTAGTTTTTTTGTTGAAGGTTATGCGCGGCCACTGTTCGAATGGGCCAGCGCGCTTTCACGCGCGAGGCGGCGCAGCTCGTGCGTGGCGGCGACGCGGTGCTCGCGCACATAAATTTCGTGATTGTCTTCGACCTGATCGAGATGATAGACGTAATTGACCATCAGCCCCGCGCAGTTTCGCAGGCCGCGCGCGGAGGTATCCGCCAGCCAGTTCAAACGTTCGGCGCGAGCGCCGTTGCCCAGGTGAAAACGCGCTACCGGGTCGGCGGGCTCGCCATCACGCATGGCGGTGGTGAGGTAATGGGCGCAAAGCGGCAGCAGTACTTTTTTCATCGATTCGGCGAGCGCGGGCTGCTGGTGCCAATCGGGCGTGGCGAGGGACGCGATGGTTTGCCGCGCTTCCGGCGCGGTCACGCCGCCGGCATTCTGCGCAAGCCAGGCGACGAAACCGGGGATGGGCGACAGCGTTGAAAACGTTTTGATACGCGGAAATTCCTCACCGAGTTTTTGCGCCACCTGCTTGATCAGCAGGTTGCCGAACGAAACGCCGCGCAGTCCGGGCTGGCAATTGGTGATCGAATAGAACACGGCGGTGTCGGCCTTTTCAGGCGACGTTACCGGCGCTTCCAGTTCCAGCAGCGGTTGTATCGCGTCGCTGATGCCCTTGACCAACGCCACTTCTATGAAAATCAGCGGCTCGTCGGGCAGCGCCGGATGAAAAAAGCCAAAGCAGCGGCGGTCGGACTGCAAACGTCGGCGCAAATCGCGCCAGCCGGAGATTTCATGTACGGCTTCGTATTCGATGAGTTTTTCGAGCACGAAAGCGGGTGTGTGCCAGTCGATGCGTTGCAGCGTGAGAAAGCCGCGGTTAAACCACGATTGAAACAGGCGCCCGAGCACGGTGTCGATCATCTGCCAATCGGGATGATCGTTGAGTCCCGCCAGTACATGCTTGCGCACATCGATCAGCGCCGCCGTGCCGCCGGGCGTTTGATTCAGGCGCTGGCAGAGTTTTTGCAGCGGCGGGTAGGCGGCGGACTGCAAGCGCGTCAGGTTGGCTTGCGACGGCGTGGCGGCGTAGGCTTCGCACGCGGCGCGCAAGGCATCCCTGTCGGGTCCAAACTCGACGGCAAGCTGGGTATAAAAGGCCGGGCGTGCGCCGGGCGGCAAATCGCGATAGGCGTTCAGCGCCTCTTGCGCCACGGCCGCGCCGGACACCTCGCCGCGATTGGAGAG
>CAWUUY010000127.1:0-4254 GCA_963924885.1 uncultured Burkholderiales bacterium
GGCACCGATTTCAAGTTGTGCATCCTGCAACTTGCGGCCCAGCGGATCAGCAGCGGCAATCAGCGCAAGGTCGTTAGACAAACCCAGCACGCGCAACACCGCAGCGTAGGCGCCGATGGTTACGCCGGTTTGTCCGCGTTCCACGGCACGCAACGTCGGCAGCGACATGCCCGCGCGCTCGGCAACCAGCTTTGCGGTCAGACGGCGGCGCAGGCGTGCAAGGCGGATGTTGTCGCCGACGCCCGCGAGCAAACGGTTCACTTCGGGCAGCAGGGGCGCTGTTTTCTTGGCCTTGGTGATTGAGTCACGGCGATAGCAAGGGGGATATGCGGGAGATATATCGTAAGTATCTTTTTAAACAATATTATTATTTTTGGCTGTGATGCTACGCCAGCGCGTGTTTCCGCTGCCGCCGCAAGCAAGCCCACTACTGCGGCGCAATCCCCGCGGCCTTCACCACCTTGGCCCAGCGCGCAATATCGTCGCGCACAAACTGAGTGAAGGTTTCTACGCTGTTGCCCGCAGGCGAAGCATCGATGGTGGCCATGCGTTCACGCATGCCGGGTGATTGCAACGCGGCCTGTATGTGCGCGTTGAGTGTCTTGATGTTTTGCGCGGGCGTTTTCGCGGGGGCGAAAATACCTTGCCATGTCACCAGTTCAAAACCCTTCAAGCCGGATTCGTCGAGCGTGGGCACGTCCGGCAACAGCCCCCAGCGGTCGAGCGAGGTGACGGCCAAAGCGATCAAGCGGCCGGATTTCACCATCGGCACGCCCACCGATCCGGGCGGGAACATCACCGCGATCTGTCCTCCGAGCAGATCGTTTATCGCTGGCCCGACGCCCTTGTAGGGCGCATGCACCAGGCGCACGCCGGCCATCACCGCGAACCACTCTGGCGCGAGATGTGTCACGTTACCGATGCCGGGTGAGCCAAACACCAGCTTGTCCGGGTTGGCGCGCGCGTGCGCGATGAACTGCGCAACATTGCGTGCCGGCGTCGACGGATGAATCACCATCACCAGTCCGCTGGTGGTGCTGATCTGGCTGACCGGCGCAAAATCACGCAGCGTGTCATAGGGCAGCTTGCGGTAGATGCTGGCGTTGATGGTGTGCGAGGGCGATGCAATCAGCAGCGTGTAGCCGTCGGGCGTCGAGCGCGCCACCATCTCGCTGCCGATGATGCCGTTGGCGCCGCCACGGTTATCGATCACCACGGTGTGCCCGATCTGTTCGCCGAGTTTTTGTCCGACGAGGCGGCCTTGCACATCGATACCGCCGCCGGGTGCGGCGGGTACGATCAGGCGAATTGGGCGGGAGGGGTACGCCTGTCCTGAGCCTGTCGAAGCGGCCTGCGCGCAGGCAATGCCGGATGTGAGCGACGCCAAAAAGGCCATGACGAACAGTGTGCGTGCGGACTTTTCCATGAATCCCTCGCTTGCGTTGTCATCCCGCGTTTGCGGTACGTGCCGTGCTGTTTGTTACCCTGCCTGTATTGTGATCCACCGCGCCACTGCGCGCGAGATGCTGGCGATTCCCGCCGTATTCACGTTGCCAGGCCAGCGGTCGCTCGCAGCATGAAAATGCAGGTTGCTGCCGGCGAGTGACAGCACCTTGCCGCCAAGATGCGTGAGGTCATGGCCTTCACCGGAAATCTTGCTGATGGGTTCAACGAGTATGTGTTGCGCGGGATAACCTTCGCTGATGAGTAGATCGCGCATCGCTTCCGAATCGGCGGTGTTGGCGGCGCGTATCATCGTCGTGAGGTTGCCCGCGCCGCCGAGGTTCGCGCCCAGATGCAGCCAGTACTTTGCGCCCGTGATCAGCGGCGCTCGCTGTTGCGTGAGCGTTTGCAAGCCGAGATGGCCCAGCTCGTGGCCGCAGGTGGCCCAAGCCTGCACGTCGCGCTTGAGTGTGCCGGATCGCTTCAGTGCGTCGGCGGCGTACAGCGCCGCCAACCACGCCACCATACCGCCGGCGCGCTCGGCGGTGGTTTACCACCAGCCGGTGCGCGGCGTGACGATGGCGATGGGTGCTGCGTGGCTGTCGCTTGCCATGTGCGCGGCGATGTTGAAACTTTCCGCTGCGACGCGATGATGCGCGCTGACCAATGTCGCAGGAGTGCCGTTGCAGGCGTGCTGCGCAAGAAACGCATGATGCATGCCCGCTACCAGCAACACCGGCGGGCCGAAGGGCGTGTGGTAGTGCTGCGCGTTGATCGGCGCGAGCGAGTCGCCGGTGACGCGCGTGGCGACGACCAGCGCAGCATGCCGTGTGGCGCGCCGCAGTTGTTCCAGCGGCTGGCCTTTGATTGATGCGGCGTTCGGTGGAAATTCCGCGAACGCGATGTTACCCTTGCCATCGGTTGCGCAGAGTTTGCCGCTGATGACTGGTGTGGGCGGCGAATCAAACATCGGCAGGCCGTCGATGCGCAGTCCCGCGCATTCAAGGTACGCGTCCTCAATCACCGTGCGCTGTATTAGCACCGGTACGCGCGATACCGCGGCACCGGACATTGCCGCTTCGGCTGCAAACCACGCCCCGCTGGTGAAATCGCCGGGTGTGCCGACGCGATGGATGCCGCTGGCGTCGAACGCGGCGACGAGTTGGGCCACCGAGGCGGGGGTGAATTCCATTACCGCATGCTCACACGTTCGCTCAACGGACGCTGCGCCGGTTCGCGTGAATGTGTCATGGGTTCCCGCCTGCGCGGGAACGACGGGGCAGGGCGATTTCGCGATGCATTGACATCGCAGCGCCGCACGGGAGGGCTATGCCGCCACCCGCGGCACCGTCACCCCCACCAGCATGTCGCGCGACAGCAGCCCCGCAAGTTTTTCTTCGCTCCAGCCATCCGTGCCGGCCGGGCGCATCGGCACCACGAGATAACGCATGTCGGCGTTGGAGTCATGCACGCGCACAGCTACGCGGTCGGGCAGCTCGGTGCCGAATTCTTTCAGCACCGCTCGCGGCTCGAACACCACGCGCGAGCGGTAGTTGCGGCTTTTGTACCAGGTCGGCGGCATGCCGAGCAGCGCGCGCGGATAACACGAACACAGTGTGCAGACGATGACGTTATGCACCTCGGGCGTGTTCTCTACTGCAATTAACCGTTCCGCTTCGAGCATCGCGCCCATTTCGGCGCACGCCGCGCGGCCATCGGCGAGCAGGCGTTGCATGAATGCCGTATCGACCCACGCGCGCGCGACGACTTGCGCGCCGTGATACGGGAACTCCTCGTCGAATAGCTCCATGCGTTTGGTCACTTGCGCGGCGGTGATGATGCCTTTTTGTTCGAGCAACTCCTGCATGGCGCGGCTCATGATTTCAAACTCGCCGGGCGGGCCGTTGTCGTGTTCATTCACGGGCGCATGATCGTGCGCGTGGTCATGGTCGTGGTGGTCACTTTTTTTGTGGGCGTAGTGGTCGTGGGTTGGGTTGCTCATGGCGATTCCTCTAATTTTTTACCGGGTCAATTTTCACCGGCTCCAGCCAGTGTTCGTAAATTTCCATTTCGATGATATCGTTCGCCGGCCCGGCGTAGCCCGGCCACACGTGGGTTTGCATGAAGCGCACGCGGTAGAGCACTTTTTCGGGTTTGCCGTCGAAGCCGTAGGCGAGTTCTTCGGGGTTGGCAAACGCGCCGCAGATGCGTTCGATCACGCCTTGTTTGCCGCGGATGTACATGGGCGTGCGGCGGTGGCCGGGCGGCTTGGCGTGCTTGACCACCACCTTGTCGCCGATGTGGTAGCGGTGCGCCGGCGCCGGCGTGTAGGTGCTTTTTAAGGACGCCTCAGGGTGAGTCGCGCTCATTTTTTCGCTCCCTGCTTGATCGGTGACTCCATTTCATCCGGCACGTTAAAACGCGCGCGGATTTCGGCCATCTTTGCCTTGAGTTCCCGCTCGGTGATAACCCCTTTTTCCAGCAGCACGGTGCGCAGCGCGCTGGTGGTGATCTCAAAGTAGTGCATGTCCTTGTAGCGCGGGCCGAGGTCTTCGGCGGCGCGGCGCAGTTCGTCGGTGCAGGTGAGCTTGGCCATTTGCACCACCGAGCGCAGCGCGTTGGCCTGGCGCTCCCAGTGCCGCATGCCGTGATCGTGGGTATCGACCGCGCCCGCGGGTTCGCCGCCGATGTCGGAAGGGATGGTTTTTGCCGGTGTATCGCTTTGAGTGCTCATGATGGGTGCCTGTCGTATCGAATGAACCTGGTTACCACGCTTTTAGGGGTGCCGCTGGTGCCGCTGCCGTTACTGTC
>CAWUUY010000128.1:0-7787 GCA_963924885.1 uncultured Burkholderiales bacterium
GGGCGTCAATTTATACAGCAGGCCGGGCTACGATTTCATCAAGGATTTCGTGCCGGTGTCGCTGCTGGCTTTAAGCCCTTATGGTGTGGCGCTGCATCCGTCGCTGCCGGCGAAATCAATCAAGGAGTTGATTGCACTGGCCAAGACCAAGCCGGGCGACATTTTCTATGCCACGTCCAGCAGCGGCACGTTTCTCGCGGGCGCGCTGTTTTGCGATCAGGCGGGCATCAAAATGACCAACGTCGCTTACAAGGGCGGCGCGCCGGGGCTGGTGGCGATGCTGTCGGGCGAAGTGTCGATGACCATGACCTCCATCGCATCCATACTGCCGCACGTAAGCAGCGGCAAGGCGCGCATGGTGGCGGTGACCTCACTAAACCGTACGCCGACCGCTCCGGATTATCCGACGGTGCATGAATCGGGGCTGACGGGATTCGACGCGATCTCGTGGTTTGGGCCGATGCTACCGGTGGGCTCGCCGCCAGAGGCGATCAACCGGCTCTACAGCGAATCCGTCAAGCTCGTGAAACGGCAGGACGTGCGCGAACGCCTGATCGCCAGTGGCATCGATCCGGTGGGTACCACGCAGGAAGAATTCACCGCCTACGTGAAGAGCGAAGTGGACAAATGGGCGAAGGTGATTAAAGCGAGCGGGGCGAAGCTGGATTGACGGAACGCCTTCGCGGGAATGACGAGGATGGTTTTTCGCTTAAACGAAGATTGCGGCAGGCCTCGCCTCACGGAATTACGTTCAGATGGGAGGGAGTTATCCCACCTTACATACCTCACACCGAATACAACTTCCGCAACACCCGTACATCCTTCAGATTCTCAAAATTCCACAGTGCCACCAGTGGCGTTCGGATCGGTTAATTTTTCATCGCTGACCGCCTTGATGCGGCGGCGTAACGCCAGTACGCGCGGGTCTTTCATGCGCTTGAAAAGCCGGGGATGATCGCGCGCAGCACGGTGCTGCACGGCAGCCGATCGCGTTCGCCGATGGCGAGTGCGGCGCGCACCACGCTGGTACCCGGATGCGTGAGTGACGGCGGGTGCGTGTCGTCGGTTTCATCGGCGTGGCCGAAGGTGCCGTTGGCCATCGCTGCGTTGGCGAGCGAGGTGACAATGCGCGAGCCGATCACGCCGGCCACCGGTGTGCCGCCGAGGATGCGCACGTATTTTGTCGCCACCTGACCGGGCAGCAGCCGCGAGCTGGAAATCATCGCGGAGAAGGTATCGACCAGATGCAGCTTGGCACGTTCGGTCACCGCACGTGGCGGCGCTTTGCGCGTGGCGGATGCGATATAGTCGATGAGTGTTCTGGTGAGCGGTGATACGGTTTGCGCGGGTTTTTTTATGATGGCGATTGACGTGGGTTGAACAGGGCGAGGGATTGTAGCGCGGCACAGCGCTTGATCTATGTCATGACGGCAAGATGATAAACAGGTAGGTTATTGTTTTGAAACAAGAAAAGTAATTCATGCGAAGCAAAATGCGTTGGCTGGTGTTGATCATGGTGGTGCTGGCGATAGGTGCGGTGGCCTATGCGGTCACGCGTCCGAAGCCAGTGGCCGTTGACGTGATGATCGCCAAACGCGAAGACGTGCAGACCAGCGTGGTGGCGAGCGGGCGCGTGCTGGCGCTGGCGCGCGTGGATATCAGTGCGACGATTACCGGACGCGTGCAAAAAATCGCGGTGCGCTAAGGCGCGCGCGTTGCCGAAGGGCAGTTGCTGGTGCAACTGGAACAAGCCGAACTTGCCGCGGCGGTGTCGCAGGCGCGCGCGGTGCGTGAATGCGCGCGAATCGCAATCGCAGGCCGAATCGAATGTCACGCTGGCCGAGCGCGAATACAAACGCGCGCAGGAACTGCTCGCCAAGGGCTTTATCAGCCAGTCGCGCGTGGACGAAGCCGAACGCCAGTTGCAGGTGGTGCGCAGCCAGTTGGCGTCGGCCAAATCGCAAGTCAGTGCAGAAGACACGCAGGGCGCGAAAGCGCAGCAGGCGCGCGAGCAACTGGCCGAAGCCGAAGCCGCGCTGCAACTGGCGCAGGCGCGCCTGGCGCAAACTGAAATTCGCGCGTCCGCCGCCGCCGTGGTGCTTGAACGGCTGGTCGAGCCCGGCGACATCGCCCAGGCCTCGCGCCGCATGCTGGTGCTGGCGCTCGATGGTGCGGCGCGGCTGATCGCGCAGGTGGATGAAAAGAACCTGCCGCTGCTGCAAACCGGCAGTAAGGCGCTGGCCAAGATGTCACCACGCTGGACGACGACGCGCGCACGCGTGCGCGGCACGCCACGCTGGGATTTATTTTTCAGTTTCATCATTTGCTGCCGGCGTTCAACGCGCTTGAAAATGTGCTGCTGCCGGGGCTAATCGGTGGCGATGCAAAGGAGAAAACATCGCGTAAGCGCGCCGCCTGGCTGCTCGACGCCGTGGGCCTGAAAGATGCGCACCGCAAAAAGCCGGCGGAACTCTCCGGCGGCATGCAGCAGCGTGTTGCCATCGCTCGCGCGCTGGTGCGATCGCCGCAACTGGTGTTGGCGGACGAGCCCACCGGCAATCTGGACACGCACAGCAGCGACAGCATTTTTGAACTGATGCGGCAATTTAATCGCGAGCAGGGCACCGCGTTTCTGGTGGTGACGCACGATTCGCGGCTGGCGGCGCGGTGCGACCGGATTATTGAGTTGGTGGATGGACAGATAGCCGATGACCGTATTAACACAGTAGAAAAATAGTGTTTAAAACAATTGGTTATTTAACTCTTGGCGTGGCATCTAAGCACAGGACTTCGCCGTCTACTGCAAATCCGCATTGGTTACTCTGTATGCCGCATTACGGCCGGCCAGGCGGCCCGAGGTAAAACCCCAGCCCAGGTGATGGCCATGGCCCAACAACAGCAAGCCGCCCTGGCCCGCGCTGCCTGCTGCCAGCAGGCCGGGAATAGGCTGGTTGTTTGCGTCCAACACTTCAAGCTTCGTGTTGATCGCCAACCCGCCATCTGTGAAGCCCATCAGGTTCATGATCGGCCCCAGCGCGTGGTAAGGCCCTGCGCCGATCGCGGGGCGGCTGCTGCCTGATTTTCCGGCGACGTCGCGGTTATAGGTTTCAAAGGTGGCAGTCAGCGCGTCTGCGGGCATGCCCAGAGCGGCAGCCAACGCAGGCAGCGAATCGGCGCATTTGTAGACATCTGGCCGGTTGCGGCGGTAGTCGTTCAGGTAGGCAAACGCCACGCCGGGTGCTGTCGAAATGTAATAGGGCCAATGCGAGAATTTGCGCGCGACGGCGTCATCCATGATGGCCCAGGCGCATTGACCGGGCTGATCCAGCAGCGCCATATCGGGCTTATCCAGCTCGTCCACAAAGCGCTGACCGGATTGGTTCACGAAGATCGCGCCTTCGTTGAACATCTTGGTTTCGGGCACCAGAAAGGTGGTGACGTAGCCAAGCACCACGGGCCGCAACAGCCATTGCGGCAGATTCTTCAATGCCCACACAATCGATTTCGTCACCACGGGCCAAGGCGGAATGCGTTGCACCAGCGGCCGTTGCACGGGCGCCGGAAAGCGCAAACTGTAAAAGCTCAAATGGCCATTCAGCACGCGCGCGCCGATCTCGGTGGCCATGCGCTGGCCATCGCCGGTGCTGGTGGGGTTAATGGGGCCGATCCGCGCGGCCTGTTCGGAAATGTACTGCGCTTTCATTTCAGGATTGGCGCTGTAGTCGCCGCTGGCCAACACCACGGCGCCGCGTGTCAAATACTGAGTCAGCGCGCCGTCTGCGCCCGCACATTCCACGCCGGTGACGCGTTTGCCCTCGCGTACAAAGCGCTGTGCCCGCGCGTTGACGCGAATATCGACACCGATTTTTCGTGCGCGCCGCTCCAGATGGTAAATATAGGCCCGCGAATTCGGCACGATGTTGTGCATGCGCGGCTTTCGGTGCGGCAGCTCCGGCATGGGCCCGAAAAATACCACGCCTTTTTCCATCAGCCAGCGGATGGTGTCGGGGCTGTTATCCGCAAGCAGGCGGCGTAGTTCTTCAATTTCGGTTGGCGCAGGCACGCCATTGGCAAAGCGCGGGTCGTGGCCCACAAAGCGGCCCATGTCTTCCGAGTGATGTGCAGGCGAATCCTGTATGCCCGCCGCCAGTTGATGCGGTGTGTTGGTTGCAGTGATCGATCCGACCGACCAAGCCGTGGTGCCGCCGACTTTGGGATTTTTTTCGAGCAGGATCACACTGCGGCCCAGCGAGCGGGCTTCAATCGCAGCGGCCAAACCTGTGCCACCTCCGCCGACCACGACAACATCTGCGAGTTCTTGATGGGTGTTCATTTTTGATCGCGCTCTTCAGACGAGAATTATGTGAGCTGTCTATATGCTCAAGGCATCGAGAAAGTTTTATATCCATCGCGTCGTTCCCGCGAAGGCGGGAACCCATGACGCAGCGGCATCTCAATCACCCTGTGGATTCCCGCCTGCGCGGGAATGACGGGTTTGACTTCTCATGCTACGCCAAACACGCAGCAGAAATTACGTTTGGAGGTGAAGGGGCCGCTAGCGTGCCATCACTGCGGCTTAACCCCCGATTCCTTAACCACCTTGGCCCAGCGTGGCACTTCGGTCTTGAGTAAAGCCGCGAGATCTTCCGGAGAATTCGCTATGACATACATACCCTGCGATAACAGCTTTTCTTTTGCATCCGGCGTGTTCAGCGCGCTGGCAGCGTCGGCATTGAGTTTGTTGATTACCGCACGCGGGGTGGCAGACGGCGTAAAAAGGCCAAACCAGGTATTCACCACATATTCCGGCAAGCCCGATTCCGCCACGGTGGGAATTTCTGGCGCGCTGGAAACACGCTTTGCGCTGGTGACCGCGAGCGGACGCAGCTTGCCGCTTTGCGCCATTGGCAACACCGTTGCCAGGTTGGAAAACACCATCGAAATCTGTCCGCCCATGGCATCCACGATGGCGGGCCCTTCGCCCTTGTAGGGCACAAACAGCATGTCTACATTGGCCATCAGGTTAAACAACACGCCGGACAAATGCGGCGTGCCGCCTGAGGCGCCACCATACGAAAGCTGCCCCGGGCGTGCCTTGGCGAGCGCGATCAAATCCTTGATCGATTTCACCGGCAGCGATGGGTGTATGGCAATCAGCGTGGGTGTATCGATAATGTGTATTACCGGCGCCAAATCACGCGCAGTATCGTAATTGAGCTTGCCATACATCGCCGGCACGACGGCCATAACCGTTTGCGAACCCACCAGCAGTGTGTAGCCATCGGGCGCCGATTTCGCCACCAGCTCCGTGCCAATGATGCCGCTGGCGCCGGGACGATTGTCGACCATGAAAGTTTGTCCGGTGCGCTCGGTGAGCTTCTGCGCGAGCACGCGCGCCGCAATATCGGTGCCGCCGCCGGGGGCGAACGGCACCACGATGCGCACCTGTTTGGCAGGGTAAGTCTGCGCCGCGACATTGCCGCCAAGGCACGCCAGCGCCAACGCCAGCCATCGCACGTATGTTGAATTGAGTTGTTTCACCGGCATCTCCTCAAACTGTTGATTGGCGGTTGATTCGCCAAAGGGCGAAGCCGTTGTATGGTTGAAGCGCTGATTTTACAAGCCATCAATCCTATGGTGTCGAAATGCATTGATGGCATATCAGTAAATCGTTTAAAAACATATGCTTATTGACGGTGATCGGACAACTCGCAATACTGCTGACCATCCCATCCAGCGAACCTATCAGGCATAAACACCCATGAGCCATCTGGCAGAGACCCTGGCGGACTTTACGTCACAGACCACGTTTGACACTATTACCGCGGCCAGCCGGGAACGCGTCAAGTATTTCATTCTGGATGGCACCGGCGTTGCGCTGGTGGCTACCCGTCACGATTTTGCGCGCTCGGTTTACACCGGGCTGACGACGCTGGCGGCGGGCGACGCCGAGGTGATCGGCATGCCTGCGCGCCTGCAGATGCGGGATGCCGTGATGATGAACGGCACGCTGATCCACGGCCTTGATTACGATGATACGTACATGCCCGGCAACATGCATTTCACATCTTTCAGCCTGCTGTGTGCGCTGGGCGTTGCGGCATGGCGGCGGATGAGCGGGCGCGACATGCTCACGTCGTGCACGCTGGCGATGGAGATTTCCGCGCGTCTCGGCGCGGTGGCGCAGGGCGCGCTGATCGCCATGGGCTTTCAACCCAGCGACACGCTGGGCGCGTTTGCCTGCGAGCTGGCTGCCGGCAAGTTGCTGGGGCTGGATCGGGAGCAACTGATCAACGCACAAGGTGTTGCCTTATCTATGGCCGCTGGCAGCATACAGTTTGCGCAGGATCAGCGCGGGCCGGGCACCAAGCGCATTCAGCCGGGCTGGGCCGCGGTGTCGGGTATAACTGCGGCGACGCTGGCGCAAGCCGGGTTTCTTGGGCCGTATGAAACTTACGAAGGTTTCTTCTGGCGTCTCGTCTAGCCACATTCTTACGAATGTGGCTCCAGATTTTTCCTTTTTCGCGAAGTGGTTTTATTTCTTCGGGCATTTGATTAACTTGAGTGAGAGGTTCACTGAGTGGCGGTGGAGATATCTACTAACTGCAGATGGCGATGTCTAGGAGGCCGCATCCATTTTGTTGCGCAGCTTGTCGGCGGCGAGCCAGAGCTTGGCTTCAAAGCCGAGGTTGGCGGAGGAGTCAGCAGACTTTGCAGTTTTTGCTTTAGCCATGGTTTTTTGTTTTGTGTTGCCGGATGATCTGATGGTAGGTGAAAATTTATGTTGGCGGTTTGCGTGCGTGGGTTTCGGGGTCGGTGGCGGTCAGTGGTTTTATACAGTGTTTACGCCGCAGGTGCGAGCAAGGTGAGATCAGGGAAGTAGGTGCGAAGGTAGCCGCGATCAATGCCGGCCAGTTGGTCGGCCTGCTCGCTGGCGTGGGCGGCGATGAGAAAATCCGGGATCAGATTTTGCCGTGGCCCGCCTTCGCGCCGGTAACGCAGGAATATCTGGCCGGCGAAGTACGCCGAGGCGGGCGTGATCGGCTCATAGAAAATGTGCAGGCGATCTAAATCGGCAAGCGCCGATTCCACGTTGGGGTAGGCGATGGAGTATTCGGCGAAAGCCGCTGGAGAGATGATGAGTTCGCCTGCGGCTGCGGCGCTTTGCAGTTGATCGCGCCAGCGCTCCCAGCCGGCTTGTTTGCGGTAGAGCAGGATGAGTATGGAACTATCAAGGGCAGTGCGCATGCGGTTTTACTCAGCGTTTTTTGGTGGCAGGCAGTTCGACCGGCCCGCGCAATTCTTCCATGACTTGAAGAATATCCAGGCTGCCCCACGGATCGGTGGCGTCACTGCCAAAGCGCTCCCAAGCTTGGGGCGGGATGGTTTTGGTGGCTTTGAGAAAGGGAGCTTCTTCATCGAATTCGAGGATGTCGCCCGGTTTTAGATGCAGACGGTTGCGGACATCGATGGGTATGGTGATTTGCCCTTTGCTGGTAAGCGTTGCTTTCATGGGATTATTGTAAGCCGTAAAAGTAAGGAAATAAAAGTTTACTTTAAAAAGTGCGGCATTCGCAACGCTTGCTCTTTGGTTGAGCGGCTGTATATACCTAAGTGCATGATTTAATGATAGATATTTATTTTTTCCATAATTTTTTTAAATAAAATGCACCCCTTATTTGTTTCAGGAAAAGTGTCCAAGCGAATTTCTACCCATCGTTTAAAGCGCCTGCTAAGGCGCGCTTCCCCCGCATCCGCTGTGCATGACGCTGATAATCCGCTGGGCT
>CAWUUY010000129.1:0-2827 GCA_963924885.1 uncultured Burkholderiales bacterium
TCGGAGTTTGATGACTCCACATCAAAGCCGGATGATCGCTGTTTTTTATTCATGATTCCGTCTTGGGCCGGAACACCGGCAACGTCGTTTCATCATCCTGCTTCTCAAATGCAACCTGCACGCGCAGACCAATGCGCACAGCCTCCGCATGCACGTTGGCAAGCCGCGTCATCAGGTGCGACCCTTCGTCCAGCGCCACCACCGCGACCACGTACGGCACGAGTGTCTCGAAGCCCTTGCTTGGCGCGCGATGCACCACCGTAAAACTGTACACCTCCCCATTGCCACTGACACGCTGCCAACTAAGTTGCGCCGAGCCGCAATGCGGGCAAGCAGCGCGCGGATAAAAATGAAATTTCGCGCAGGCGTCGCAACGCGGCAATTTCAGTTCACCCTGATGCGCGGCCTGCCAGTAGGGCGCGGTGAGTGGATTGGATGACGGTAGCGGCCTGAGGATGATCATATTTAACTATATTTTTTAAAAAACTTTTTTATAATCCCAGAATCAAAGTGCAATGTATTGCAATGGTGCCGCCGTTGCCGTGTACAAGCGCAAGCTTCGCGTCACGAACCTGCCGCGCACCCGCCGTGCCGCGCACCTGGCGCACGCCTTCGAGCACATGAAACAATCCGCCGCCCAGTCCCGGGTGGCAAGCCGACAGCAAGCCGCCGTGCGTGGTCACCGGCAATTCGCCGCCCAGCGCGATGCGCCTGTTTTGCACAAACGCGCCGCCTTCGCCTTTTTTGCAAAAACCCAAATCTTCCAGTTCGATAATCACCGTGATGGTGAAGCAATCGTACAGCTCGGCCACGTCGATATCGGTGGGCGTCACCCCCGCCATCGCAAACGCCTTGCTGCCCGACTCCACCGCACCGCTCACCGGCAAGTTCATCGCCTCGCCAATATAACTGTGGCGCAAACCGTAGCCCTGCCCCAGCACCCGCACCGGTTTTTGCTTCAGATCGCGCGCGCGCTCCGCGCTGGTGACGATCACCGCCGCAGCGCCATCCGACACCAGCGCGCAATCAAAACGCTTCAGCGGCGAGGTAATCATCGGCGAGGCCAGCACGTCCTGCACCGTGAGCGGCTTCACCATGTGCGCATTCGGGTTCAGCAACGCATGCCCGCGTATCGCCACCGCCACTTCCGCCAGTTGTTCGGCAGTGGTGCCGTATTCGTGCATGTGCCGCTGCGCTATCAACGCGTAGTTCGACGCCACCAGCGGGCCATACGGCGATTCAAACTGCGCATGCGCCGCGCCCGACTCTGCCATGGTTTGCACCGCCGAGGCGCGCGTTTTGTTGCTGAGCAGATTTTGCCCCGCCACGCAGAGCACCGTGTAGCACTGCCCCGAAGCCACCGCCATCGCCGCGTGGTGAATCATCGCCGCGCCCGATGCCCCCGCGAGATCAAGCGTGGACAAATACGCGGGCTGCACGCCCAGAAAACTCGCCACCACGCCGCACGGCATGTTCCACGGTTCCACCCGCACCGGCGTGGTTATCAGGCCGTCGATATCAGCCAGCGTGAGGCCTGCATCATCCAGCGCCGCGCGCGCCGCATCGCTTTGCAGTTGCAGCGCGCTGCGATCCGGCACTTTGCCGCAGCGGCTTTCGCCGATGCCGACGATGCGGGCTTCCGCCACATTCATGGCGTACGCTTCAACACATCGCGCGCAATCAGCATGCGTTGTATCTCCGACGAGCCTTCGCCGATGCGGTAATGGCGCACGTCGCGGTACATGCGCTCAATCGGATAACCCTGCACGATGCCCATACCGCCGTGGATCTGCACCGCGCGATCGGCCACTCGGCCCACCATCTCGGAGCAATACAGCTTGCACACGCTGGGCGCCGTGCCGACCGCTTTGCCGTCGTCGACTTGCGCCAGCGTCTGATACACCATCGCGCGCGCAGCGGCCAAGTCCACCTCCGAATCCGCCAGCATCCACTGGATCGCCTGCCGCTCCGCCAGCGGCTTGCCGAAGGTGATACGCGTTTTCGCGTACGCCGCCGACATTTCCAGCAGCCGATCCGCCGTGCCGATGCACGAGCACGACACCGCCATGCGCCCGTCGCGCAGCGATTCCTTCGCCAGATCGAAGCCTTGTCCCGGCAGGCCCAGCACGGCGCTGTCTGGCACCCGGCAGTTGTGGAATTCGATCTCGGCGAGTTTGATCACGTCCGAACCCATGGTGGTATCGACGCGCGTGATGTTAAAGCCTGGCGTGCCCTTATCCACCAGAAACGCGGTGACGCCGCCGCGCGTGCGCTTCACCGGATCAGTGATCGCAATCACGGTCAGAAAATCCGCCTCGTGCGCGCCATTGATGTAATGCTTGCGCCCGTTGATGACCCAGCCGCCTTCGGTTTTATCCGCGCGCGTGGTCATGGCAGAGTTATCCGAGCCGCCCGCGGGCTCGGTCATCGCGAAGGCGGTGCGCATCGCGCCGCTCATCAGGCCGGTCAGGTACTTGCCGCGCTGTGCCGGCGTGCCGTGACGCGCAATCGCAATCGGCGTCAATCCGCCGCCGCCGCTCGCCAGCAAGCCAAAGATGCGATGCGAGCGGCTGAACTCTTCGAGCATCAGGCCATAGGGAAACAAACCCATGCCCGCGCCGCCGACATCCACCGGCAAGCGCATTGACAGGTAACCGTGTTTGCCGAGCAAGGGCAACAGGTGTGGCGGTAGTTCGCCTGTTTTGTCGATGGTGTTTTCCAGCGGCTCCAATTCGGCTTTGACGAATTTGCGCAGCGCATCGCGCATCTGCGTCAATTCCGGCGTCAGTTCAAAATTCATCTCACAGCCCTCCCGCTGCGCGGTACG
>CAWUUY010000130.1:0-4768 GCA_963924885.1 uncultured Burkholderiales bacterium
CAAGAACGGATTGGGGCGCGGCGCGGCGGGCCAGCTCTCGCCCGCCATCCCCGTGACAAACAGCGCGTCGAACGACAGGCCGATGGATTCGAGCGTGCCGAGTATTTGCACCGGCGCGTTCACTGTCTCGGGTTGAAACACGGTGTCGGACGCCAAGCGCCGCAACACGCTCAAGGCCTCGGCGTAGGTGATGCGCGGGCGCAGTGGATCGAGCGCCGACAGACCCGACAACACGTCGCGAAATTTTTCAAAGGTCTGGTATTCCGCCGAATCAAGCGTGCGCTCGCCCGGCCAGCCCAGCACCTTGAGCAGTGCAAGAAAGGTGGCGCTCCATGCCGACGGCGGTTGGCGCAAGCCGCGTGCATCGCGCGCCAACGCGAGCCAGGGTTCGAGCAGCGTAGCGAGGCGTGGCGCGAGTTCGTGCGCGGCGGTGCGCAGGGCGCCGGGCGTCACACGTTGGCGCCCACGCGCGCGCAAGGCCGCATCCACCCGCGCGCGTTGCGCAAGTTCGGCATCGGCCCCGCCCAAATACGGACTGCGCAACAACACACCCGCCTCTTCCAGAGCCACGTCGCCGCCCGCCAGCCCCAATACAAAAAGCGCTTTAAAAACAACAGGATACGATGTAAGTGACAAACCCAGCGAGCAGTTGAATAACCGCGGCGCGGCCTCATGTGGCACGGTCACGCGCAGCGGCTCCAGCACGTCATCGAACACGCGCAGCACGGCGGCACGGCGTGCCGCGAGATCGGGCACCACCACGCCGATACGCAAACGCGGATGCGCGTCACCATGCGCGGTAAGCAAGGCCCGCACGCGCGCGGCTATGTGCATGAATTCAACTTCGGCGTCGTCGCACGCGTGGCGCGTGGGTTTGCCCGACGGCGCATCACGCAACGGCACATCGTAGATCCCGCAACCCGCCTGTGCAAACGCGTCGAACAACTGCTGTTGCTGCGGCGTGTAAATATCATAGCCCGCGCGCAAGATTTGCCGCGCGCGAGGCTGCGTGCCGTTTGCCAGTGCCTGTGCGATGAGATCCGGCAGTTGCGCGCTGTCGATCCAGCCAAGCGTGCGTAATTTTTCGTCGTAGGCACGGCGCCACTCGCTGAACGCGGCGCTGTCGTCGCCCGCGTTGTCCAGCGCGGCGCGATGGCGCGGATGATCGAGATGAAACGCGTGCAAGGTAATCCACGCCTCGCGCGCGGCGCGTGCCGCCAGCGCCGGATTCAGCAGCGACTCCGCCAGCCGTGATGACTCGATCACGGTTTCCCACAAGGCGATTTCCTGCTGCACGGAAAGCAGCATCGCGCCGTTTTCCGCCAGCGCAAGCTCTTGCCAGGTGCGTTCCAGAAACGCGCCATACGGCAGCGCGTCGGCGCTGGGCCAGACGGATTTGCCGCTGTTGGCTTGGGCTGCGTCGTACTCGCTTTTCAGATGCAGCGCGAGGCGGCGGTTCGGGGTGACGGCCACCGCGCCGGCGGCAAGCGCCTGCAGCGGATCAATCGTCATGAAAACACCTTGAGCGGAGGGGACGATGTGGCGCCATTCCCCTCCTTCGCGCGACTACCGCCCGAAGATGCCTCGCAGAATATTGACGCCATCCTTGATCGGATCCGGCGCGGCGGGCGCACTGGGTTGCGCCGTCTGATCTCCTGACGGCGCGGACGGCGACGCGCGTTGCTGACGGCCCGAGCCTCCGGTCTCGCCCAAAAAGGTGGATGCGGTCGATTTGAAACGCACTTTGGCATACCACTGCAGGTCTTGCGGGCGCGGCGGGAAACCGAAATTCGCTTCCGGGCCATAGGCGATGAAGTTGAACATCTGCGCGCGCTTGGATACTTCGGCCGGCACCACACACTCCGTCGTTTGCGCGGGCATCACCACTTTTTCACGGATCAAGCGCGCCGCTTCGCCGGGCGGAATGTAATCCATCAGGCTGCCGCCCATTTCCTGCACGTCGCTGGAACTCCACATCACCATGTCGTTGCCGTCGCCGCCCATCGCGGTGGCGAAATAACCGGTTGCGGTCGACGGCGCGTTCCAGCGTACCGCCACCGCGCCAGTGACGCGCGCGGAGGTATTGAGATTCACGCGCTCCATGAAATCCTGTCCCGCGCCCAGCGCGAAACGGATGTCGGGCGTGTAGTTGCCGCGAATGGCGTGCTCGCCGATCAGCGAAGCGGAATCCGGCACGTTCTTGCTGTCCTGCTGATTCGGCCACAGGCCATTGGTGCGATTGGACACCGGCCCGCCGCTGGCGACGTTGCGCCCAACCATGTTGGGCATCTGCCCGCCGCGCGCGAAATCAATCGCCACCGGCTGACCCGCGCGCGTGGCTTCGCCGCAGCCCCAGAAAATCAGCATGCGGCCCTTGGGGCGTTCCATGTTGTCGTGGCGTTCACGTTCGGTGGGCTGGCGCGCCTCGCCACGCGGGGTGAGCAACAGCAACGACGGCCCCATGCTCATGCCCTGCGGAATGTCGTGCGCCGCGTTGGGTGCATCCGCCGGACGCTGCGATCCCAGATGCAACGACAACTTGCGACCGCTTTGCTGCCCGCCGCCGCCCATCATGCCCGCCATCATGCCGGACATGCCGCCGCTTGCGCCGGGAATGCTCATGCCTGACGAGGTTTCGACATCCATCCAGTATTGCGCGACGGGCGGCTTTTGCTGAGCGAACGCCTCCGCGGGAATAGCCAGTAATGCGATGGCCAGAGTCTTGTTCATTTGAAACTCCTTGATCAATGAATCAAAATCGCGGCGCCAGGGATTACTTTTCGAGCAGGTGGGACTTCTTTTTCTCTTTCGCCCACTCGTCGGCGTCCGCCGGCGCGGGTTTTTTCTCGATGATGGGCTTCCACGCTTTCGCCAGTTCGGCGTTCAGCGCGGTGTAGGATTTCTGGTCGTCCGGCACATCGTCTTCTGCAAAAATCGCCTCCACCGGGCATTCGGCGACGCACAAGGTGCAGTCGATGCACTCATCGGGGTCGATCACCAGCATATTGGGGCCTTCGCGGAAACAATCCACGGGGCACACATCAACGCAATCGGTGTACTTGCACTTGATGCAGGTTTCGGTCACTACGTAGGTCATGGGAGTCCTCGCCTTGATGGCGAACTGATGGCAAAAAGTAATAAAAATAAAGCCGTCTTGAAATCGCTGAAAACACCCTTATTTTAACAGAAACAGGTGCTTACCGGATGTGGGCCGAGGTTGAAGCACGCTCTCGGCTTTGCAAATGCGGAATTTTTGGTTAGCATGGATTCCACCACACCTGTTACCGTGCGAATCCCGCAGGTATTCCCGATTCCCCCCCCCATCACTAGTGAGAGGTTCCAGCAGCCATGAGCGAGCATATTCAACACGTTAAAGACGACACCTTCGAAGCCGACGTACTGAAATCCACCACGCCGGTGCTGCTGGACTACTGGGCCGAATGGTGCGGCCCCTGCAAGATGATCGCGCCGATCCTGGACGAAGTGGCAAAGGATTACGCCGGTAAACTGAAGGTCGCCAAAATCAATATCGACGACAATCAGGCCACGCCGACAAAATTCGGTGTGCGTGGCATTCCCACGCTGATGATCTTCAAGAACGGTGTGGTCGAGGCCACCAAAGTCGGCGCCATGTCCAAATCACAACTCAAAGCCTTCATAGACAGTCATATTTGACAGGGTTTGCTGATCGCTATACCCTATCTCTTAGCGCTTGAACCGCGCCCACTGTAATCAGGGCAACACGTCATTTCCGCGGTTCCGGCGCGGGCGAGGATTCCTTCCCGCCCGCACCCCTTCCCCGTTCTCCCGCATTTATTCAGCAGTCCTCCTGTAACAACCAAGAGCCGTACCCAAAATCCATGCATTTATCCGATCTCAAGAACCTCCCCATCGGCGAACTGGTCGAGATGGCCGTGACTAACGAAGTGGAGGGTGCCAACCGGCTGCGGAAACAAGAGCTGATCTTCGCCCTGCTGAAAAATCAGGCCAAGAAAGGCGAATCGATTTCCGGCGCGGGCACGCTTGAAGTGCTGCCTGACGGCTTCGGTTTTTTGCGCTCACCCGATACCTCGTATCTTGCGGGCACCGACGATATTTACGTATCGCCCTCGCAGATCCGCCGTTTTAATCTGCACACCGGCGACACCATCGATGGCGAGATCCGCACGCCCAAGGATGGCGAGCGTTACTTCGCGCTGGTCAAAGTGGATAACGTCAACGGCGAGCCGCCCGAAGCCTCCAAGCACAAGATACTGTTTGAAAACCTGACGCCGTATCACCCGACCGAGCATTTGAAGCTCGAGCGTGAAATCAAGGCGGAAGAAAACATCACCGGGCGCATTATCGACATCATCGCGCCCATCGGCAAAGGCCAGCGCGGCCTGATCGTGTCACCGCCCAAGGCCGGTAAAACAGTGCTGATGCAGCACATCGCACATGCGATCACCGCGAACCATCCCGAAGTGGTGCTGATTGTGCTGCTGATTGACGAGCGCCCCGAAGAAGTGACTGAGATGCAACGCTCGGTCAAAGGCGAAGTGCTGTCATCCACCTTTGACGAACCCGCCTCGCGCCATGTGCAGGTCGCCGAAATGGTGATCGAAAAAGCCAAGCGCCTGGTCGAACACAAAAAAGACGTGGTGATTCTGCTCGATTCGATCACGCGTCTCGCGCGCGCCTACAACACCGTGGTGCCCGCGTCGGGCAAGGTGCTCACCGGCGGCGTGGACGCCAACGCACTGCAACGCCCCAAGCGCTTTTTCGGCGC
>CAWUUY010000131.1:0-4095 GCA_963924885.1 uncultured Burkholderiales bacterium
GCGTCGCTGACGCACGCATCGGTGAACTGCGCCACGCCCGCCGCACCTTGCACCAGCGCCGCCGCAACCGCGTGCGCCACCGACAGCTTGCCTTCAAGGCCGCTCGCGGGCGCCGCGCGACCGGTCAGTTCCAGCGCGAGCGGATTCATGCGCACCACCACGCCGGCAATATCGCCCACAGCAAAGCCCGGCTGCGCGTGCAGTTCCAGACAGGCATCGATTGCCGCGTGCAGCACGATGCCGCACGGATACGGCTTATAGGCATTCGCGGCGAGTTCCCAGGTGTCGCCCAACCCGCGCGTGAGTTCGTCGAGTTGCGGCTCATGGCCCAGCACGTGCGCAAAGCCGCGCGGCGCTTCGAGCGCGCGCTCCGAGCTGGTGAAATTGCGTTCCGCCAGCAGCGCTGCGAGCAAACCACAGCGCGCGGCGTGGCCTAGGTTGAAACTCTTGCCCATGCCGCCCATCATTTCGCGCAGACCGCTCGCCTGCGTGGCGGCAAGCCCAAACGCCCACGCCGTTTGCTGCGTATTGAGATTCAGCAACTTTGCCGCGCTCGCCGCTGCGCCGAATACGCCGCAGCTCGACGAGATATGCCAGCCATGCGCGTAGTGCCCCGGCGACACCGCGTTGCCGACACGGCATTCCACTTCGACGCCGAGCACAAACGCCTCGATGAATTGCGCGCCGGTCACAGGGCGATGCTCGGCCAGCGCGCACAACGCGGCGGCCACCGGCACCGTCGGATGCATCACCGTGCGCAAATGCGTGTCGTCGTAATCGAGAATGTTCGATGCGATGCCGTTGATGAGCGCGGCGTGCAGCGCATCGAGTTTTTCTCTGCGGCCGATCAGTGACGCGGTGCGCGGCCCGGAGAATTCGTTGAGCGCGGCGAGCGCCCGCTCCACCGTGTCATCGCGGCAGCCGCCGATGGCGCAGCCCATCCAGTTGAGCAGGGCGCGCTTCGCCTCGTGGCGCATCACCGGCGGAATGTCGCCCCAGCGTGATTCCGCGACGAAGCGCGCGAGGGTTTGAGTTTCGTTCATGGTAATCGTGGTGCTGTGAAGGGGTAAAATACTTAACTATCTGTTTTTAAGAGTTATTTTACTCAATACGCAATCCGGCATCGCGCGCTACTTGCGCCCATTTCCTGATTTCAGATTTCACAAAAGCGCTGAACTGCGCCGGTGTGTTACCCACGCCTTCCGCGCCCATGCCCGACAAACGTTCCTTTATATCGGGCAGCGCCAACGCCTTTACTGTCTCGGCATGCAGCCGCGTGATGATGGCATTCGGCGTACCGGCAGGCAGGAACAAGCCGTTCCAGCCGACGATTTCATAACCCTTCAATCCCGCTTCGTCGAGCGTGGGCACCTCGGGCACCAGTGGTGAGCGTTTCAGACCGCTCAACGCCAACACGCGCAGCTTGCCCGATTTAACAAACGGCAACGTGCTCGGAATATTTTCCAGCATCAGTTGCAATTGCCCGCCGACCAGATCGGCCAGCGCCGGCCCGCCACCTTTGTACGGCACGTGCGTCATTTGCAAACCGGCCATCGATTTCAACATCTCGCCCGCCAGATGCGGCGTGGTGCCGGGGCCGCCGGAACCAAAATTGAGTTTGCCCGGATTGGCTTTCGCGTGCGCGATGAAATCCTTCAGCGTTTTCACCGGCAGCGACGGATGCACTACCAGTATCAGCGGCGCCGAGGCAACGAGGCTTACCGGCAATAGATCCTTCCCGGTATCGTACGGCAGTTTTTTAAACAGACTGGGGTTCACCGCCAGCGTCAGGCTCATCATCAGCAGCGTGTAGCCGTCGGGCGCGGCCTTGGCTGCGAGGTCGGTGCCGATGATGCCGCTGGCGCCGCCGCGATTGTCGATGATCACCGTTTGACCCACGCTCTCGCCGATTTTTTGCCCGATGATGCGCGCCATGATGTCATTCGAGCCGCCCGGGGCGAACGGCACGATGAGGCGTATCGGCTTATTCGGAAAATTTGAAGTGCCGCTTTGCGCGAGGGCGCTTGCATTAACGCAGGCGAATAGCGCGGCTGTCCATGACAGGAGACGCAATACGGCAACCATGGGAATCCTCGCAATGAGAGATACTGTGCGGGAATTCTACAGCTAAGTGGGTAGCCAAGCGGGTATTATTACCGGGTGGGCGAAACGGTGTTTGTTTTGCCCGCGCAATGCAAGGAGGAGGCCCCGTGTCCGAGCGTACCACACCGCAGTATCTGACCACGCTCGCGGCATTCGCCGCGAATACGCCGCTCAATGCCATCAGCGCCGCCGCACGCGAACGCGCGCGCTGGATTATCGCGGACTGCATTCCGGT
This sequence comes from uncultured Burkholderiales bacterium, assembly GCA_963924885.1. Classification (GTDB taxonomy): domain Bacteria; phylum Pseudomonadota; class Gammaproteobacteria; order Burkholderiales; family SG8-41; genus UBA5216. The sequence continues at coordinate 2,339 of CAWUUY010000131.1, forward strand.
GATTGCAGCCGGCATGCAGCAGCCGGAAATGCAGAAGTACGTCGCGGGCCATCTGGCCAGCGCCGCGCCGGGCGAGGCGTGGGTGATCGGCGCGGGCAAACGCGCGCGCGCGATGGATGCCGCGCTGCTCAACGGCACCGCGGGTACTTGGCTGGAACTCGACGAAGGTAATCTGTTCGCGAAAGGGCATCCGGGGATACAGGTGGTGCCGGCGGCAGTGGCGCTGTCGCAGGAGCTGGGTTGCGGTGGCGCCGAGGTGCTGCGCGCGGTGGCGCTCGGCTATGAACTGTCGGCGCGCATCAGCCGCGCGGCGCAGATGCGGTTGATCTTTCATCCGCACGGCACGTACGGCGTCATCGGCGCGGCCATCGCGGCGGGCGTGTTGAAGCGCTTTAACACCACGCAAATGCTCGAACTCATCAACTGCGCGGCGACCATGGGCATGGCGAGCAGCCGCCAGACGCTGCTTGATGGCGCGACCGTACGCAACATTTTTACCGGGCATTCGGGGTTCATGGGGCTGACGGCGGCACGGCTAGTCGAGTGCGGCTTCACCGGAGAAATCGACGGCGTGGGCACGGTATACGGGCGCGGCATTTACTCGGATCATTTCGATCCGGCGCTGGCGGTCGCGGGGCTGGGTTCCGAGTGGCTGATCGCGCAAAGTTATTTCAAGCTGCACCCGATCGGACGCTATGCGCACTCAGCCATCGATGCGCTGGAAGACTTGCTCGCCAAAGTGCCGGGCGGCAAGCTGACGGTGAGTGAGATCGAACGCATTGACGTCAAAGCCTACATGCTGGCAGCAAGCCTCGCCGGCAAAAATATTGTGTCGAGTTTCGGTGCGCGCTTTTCCGTGCCGTTCGCGCTGGCGAGCATTTTGTATCATGGGCGTTCGGGGTTAAAGAGCTTCGATGACGCAGCCGTGGCTAATCCGACGGTGCAGGCGCTGGTGCAGCAGGTATACGTTTGCGAAGATCCTTCCTACACCGCGCGGTATCCCAGGGAGCAGCCGGTCAACGTGCGCATCACTCTGAAAAACGGTACGGTGCATGAAGGCAACTGCCTCGTCACCAAGGGCGAGCCGGCGAATCCGCATACGCCGGCGGACCTGACCGGCAAGTTTTTTGAACTGGGCGAACCGATCTGGGGCAAGCCGGTGACGCAGAAACTTTTTGACCGGTTGATGAAAATCGAAGGCATCAGCGATTTTCGCGCCTTGGCTGATGAGATGGTGTTGTGAAGGGGTGAGGCGCTATGACTTGCGCGGTATTCGTGAGACTCAATTAAGGGTGAACATCATGAAGGTATTTCGTTTTGGCGCGGCCATGGCCGTGCTCGGATTAGGATCAGGATTCGTGGCCACACCCAACGCCGCCGCGCAAAAATTTCCTGAAAAAACCGTGCGTATCGTTGTGCCGTTTACGCCGGGCGGCGGCACCGATGTGTTCGCGCGCATCCTCGCGCAGCGACTGTCGGAGGTCTACAGCCAGCAATTCATTGTCGATAACCGGCCCGGCGCGGGTTCCACCATCGGCACGGAATTTGTCGCGCGCGCACCGGCGGATGGCTATACGCTGCTGATGACCTCGGCGTCGTTTTCGTTCACACCGGGGCTGTACCCGAAGCTGCGTTACGACTCGCTGAAGGATTTCACTGCGGTGTCGCAGGTGGTGCGCGTGCCGCATGTGATTACCGTGCTGGCGACGTTGCCGGTGAAGGACGTTCAGGATTTGGCGCGCCTCGCGCGCGAGCGG
>CAWUUY010000132.1:0-2735 GCA_963924885.1 uncultured Burkholderiales bacterium
AGGCTTGTTACCGGCGGCGGGTGGTTTTCGTTTGGACATGACTGTCGGTACTTTGATGATGTGGTTGGTAAATGTACCGGTTGAGTGGAGGGTTAATTTTGCCCATGCTCGTCGAGCAGGCTTGCGTAAATGCGCTCCAGATCGTGGGCAAATCTTTTACTATCGAATAGAGGTGCGCTTTGTTTCGCGAGGCCAATACGATAGCGCGCTGCGTCGAGCGCGGTGTGATCGGTCGCCAAGCGAAACGCAAGGGCTTCGTAGTCGTCGAGCGTATGGGTAATCAGGTCGGGTAGGCCGCAAGCGGTGAGGATGCTGCCGGAGACGCGTGCGGCAAATGTCTCACCGCACAGCCCCACCAGCGGACATTCGTTCCACAAGGCATCGCTGGCCGTGGTGTGCGAGGTATAAGGAAACGTGTCAAGCGCGAGATCCGCAACCCGGTAGCGCGCCAGATGCTGCGCCTGCGGCAGTCGCGGCGCAATGACCATGCGTTCAGGCGCCAAACCGCCGGCCACCAGTGCGTTTCGCAGGTTGCGCGTGGCACGCGGATTGTCTTCCAGCAGCCACAGTATGCTATGCGGCGCCTGGTGCAGTAGCCGTATCCAACAGGCAAAGACTTCCGGCGAAATCTTGAACGCCTGATTGAAACAACAAAAAACAAACGCGTCATCGGGCAGGCCGTAGTGCGCACGCGACAGCGGTTCGGCGGTGGCACGCTTGCGGTCGTTAGGTTGATAACAATGCGGCAGGCGGTATACCCGTTCGGAATAGAAGGGATCGAATTCGGGCGGAATAAGAAAGCCGTCGGCGATGATGCCGTCGATGAATCCGGCGCCCATGGTGCCCGGGTAGCCAAGCCAGTTCAATTGCACCGGCGCCAGCCGGCCTGCCAGTAACGCGGTACGCGAGCCCAGTGTGTGGCCTTTCAGATCGACGACGATATCCAATTCGGCGTCGCGGATGCGCCGGGCGGCGGCATCATCCGCTTCCCATCCGATGTCGATGAAGTGCTCGCACGCATTGCGCAGCCGCGCGCGCATGGGGCTGCCGTCCTCGGGGCCAAACGAAAATGCGAATACCTCGTACTTGTCGCGATCATGCAATTCAAGCACATCGACTATCAGATAGCCGACCGCGTGTTTGTGAAAATCGGATGAGAGATAACCAATGCGGGGTCTCGCACGCAGCGCCCCGGATTGCCTGCTTTGCAGCGGTTCGGCTCGAGTAGCACCATACCGCGCCGCACACCATCGCCGCGTGTATTCAAGCTGCTCGCGCGGCGTCGTGGGTTGATACAGCAGCGAAAACGGCGATGCAGCCGCACCGCCTGCCGCCATTTCCGTGCTGAGTTGCCGCCACACTGTCGCCCATTCGTCCCAGTCGCAGGTGCGTTTCAGATCGCGCGCCAGAATGCCACGCAATAGTGGTGAGCCGGTTTGTTCAACCCCCGCGCGGACAGCCGCCAGCGCGCGTTCCACATCATTGCGCACAAAGTGAATTTCAACCAGCGTAACGTACGCGTCCACCATGCCTTTATCGAGCACGATCGCTTGTTCTGCAACGGACTGCGCTTCGTCCAACTCCTGCAAATGAAACAGCGCTTCGGCGAGCCGCGCGTGCGCCACCGCATTGCCGGGTTCGGCGCGCAACACGATACGCAAGTGCGCGGCAGCTTCCCGCACGCGCCCCAGCGACAGGTACAACACGCCCAAGCCCTCACGCGCCGCGATCATGCCTGGCGCCACCTGTAATGCCTGTTCGTAGTGCTGGCGGGCTTCTTCACGCCGGCCTTGCTGCGCCATAAGCTGGGCAAGATTGGTCAGCGCGGCAGCGTGGCCAGGAGTTATCGCCAGTGCACGCTGGAATTGCGCGCTTGCCTCTTCCATCTGGCCCAAGCGCTTTAAGACTATGCCGAGATTCACCAGGGCGTCGGTATGCCGTGGATCGCCGGCGAGAGCCTGTTCAAACCACCGCCGCGCATCATCGAGACGACCGCCGTCCAGCGCCAGTACGCCCAGATTGAACAGTGCGTCCGCGTGCCGCGGAACCATTCGCAGGACTCCCTGAAACCGGGCTTCCGCAATAGCCGCCTCACCTGTCTGGGCATAAGCCTGGCCCAGATTTAGCAGGCAATCCGCGTCATTCGGCGCCATCTCCAGTGCCCGATTTAAAATCGGCAGAGCGTCGGCCGGCCTTTGTTGATTCAAAATCGCGGCACCCAGCCGCATGAACACCGAAGCCGGCGCACGAGGCAAGCACGACGCCTGACGCAGCACGCGCTCGGCCTCCGCGAACTGCCCTAACTGCAAATACGCAAAGCCCAGATGTTCCGCCGCCATGCCATGGCGCGGGTCCGCCATCAGCACCTGCTGCAATGGGGTAACGGCGTCCCCCGCGCGCCCGCTCATCAGGCGTGAAATGCCCAGCAAACAGAGTGCTTCCGGATGCCGGGGTGCCTGACCCAGTACCTCCGCGACCAGCGCATCGGCGCTCGTGATATCTCCGGTATGCAGTCGCGCGCGTGCCTGCTGGAGCTTGCGGTCTATCATCGCCGACATCATTCACCCGGATTCATGAGTTCGTGCCCGTTTGTACAAAAGGAGAAATGTTGTTGATACCGCCATCTTTGCTTTTTTGCAAGCGCGCGTCAGGCCCAGACGTCCATGCTCCGGGATCTGGTTGCACTATAACGCCGGCATCACCGTGGTATCCTCGTCAGCAACCTTGGGTGCTTG
>CAWUUY010000133.1:0-9714 GCA_963924885.1 uncultured Burkholderiales bacterium
GGTTTCAGGCAACGCGTTATCACTCGTTGGTGATCGAGCGCGACAGCCTGCCCGATTGTCTTGAAATCACCGCATGGACGGACGACGGCGAGATCATGGGCGTACGCCACAAGACGTTGCCGATCGAGGGCGTGCAGTTTCACCCGGAATCGATACTCACTGAACACGGCCACGCCATGCTGAAAAATTTTCTGCAAGGAGACCCATGATGACCCCGCAGGAAGCGCTCGCGCGCATCATTGAGCACCGCGAAATTTTCCACGAGGAAATGCTGTCGCTGATGCGCCAGATTATGGGCGGCGAAGTGTCCGCCACCTTGATCTCCGCCATCATCGCGAGCTTGCGCGTGAAAAAAGAAACCATCGGCGAAATCACCGCCGCCGCCACGGTGATGCGCGAATTCGCCACGCACGTGCCGGTGGCGGATGCGCCGAACCTGATCGACACCTGCGGCACCGGCGGTGATGCGGCGCATACGTTTAATATTTCCACGGCGGCGATGTTTGTCGCGGCGGCGGCGGGGGCGAAAGTCGCCAAGCACGGCGGCCGCTCGGTATCCAGCAAATCCGGCAGCGCCGACGTGCTGGAGGCGCTGGGCGCCAACATCAATCTCACGCCCGATCAGGTGGCGAAATCGATCAACGACGTGGGCGTAGGCTTCATGTTCGCGCCCAATCACCACAGCGCGATGAAATACGCCGCGCCCGTGCGCCGCGAACTCGGCGTCAAAACCATATTTAACATCTTGGGCCCGCTCACCAATCCGGCTGGCGCGAAGCAGCAGGTGATGGGCGTGTTTCACCCCGATCTGGTGGGCACCCAGGCGCGCGTGTTGCAGCGCCTCGGCAGCCGCCGCGTGATGATCGTGCATGGTCGTGAAGGGCTGGATGAAATTTCGCTCTGCGGCCCGACGATGATCGGCGAACTGAAAAACAACGACGTGCGCGAATACGAGGTGCAGCCGTCGGATGTAGGCCTCAAAGCCTGCGATGCGGCCGCATTGCGGGTCGATGGCATCGAGGCTTCCAAGGCGATGCTGCTCGGCGCGCTGGATAACAAAGATGGCGCGCCGCGCGACATCGTGGCGTTCAACGCGGGCGCGAGCATCTACGTCGCGGGTCTGGCCGATACGCTGGCGGATGGTGTGAAAAAAGCGTTGGCGACCCTCGCCAGCGGCGCGGCGCGCCAGAAACTCAATCAGTTTGTGGCGCACACCAGCGCCATTGCGGCCAAGCCGTAAATATCGTAAGTATTTGTTTTTAAACAATATCATGGATGATATTCTGCGGCGTATCGTGGCGGTGAAAGAAACCGAAGTCGCCGCCGCCAAGCTTGCCGTGTCGCCCGCCGAGATCGAACGTCAGGCCAACAGCGCATCGCCGCCGCGTGATTTTGTGGGTGCGCTACGCGCAAAAATCGCCTCCGGAAAATCCGCGGTGATTTCCGAAATCAAAAAAGCCAGCCCGAGCAAGGGCGTGTTGCGCGAACACTTTGAACCCGCGCTGATCGCCAAAAGCTATGAGCAGCATGGCGCCGCGTGTTTGTCGGTGCTGACCGACAAGCAGTTTTTTCAAGGCGACATGGCGCACCTGAAAGCCGCGCGCGCCGCGTGCCAACTGCCGGTGCTGCGCAAGGATTTCATGATCGATCCGTATCAGGTGTACGAGGCGCGCGCGGCGGGCGCTGATTGCATCCTGTTGATCGTTGCCGCACTGGACTTGCCGCGCATGCGCGAGCTGGAGTCGGTGGCGATGAGCCTTGGCCTCTCGGTGCTGGTGGAAGTACACGACGGCGACGAACTCGATGTGGCGCTGAAGCTCAATACGCCGCTGATCGGCATCAACAATCGCAATCTGCGCACGTTTGAAACCAAACTGGGCACCACGCTGGGGTTGCTGGATCGCGTGCCTGCGGGTCGCATCGTTGTCACCGAAAGCGGCATTCTCAAGCGGGACGACGTGGAACTGATGCGCGCGCGCAAGGTCAATTGTTTTCTGGTGGGCGAGGCGTTTATGCGCGCGCCGGAGCCGGGCGCGGAACTGGAGCGGTTATTTGGAGCTGCGGCGTGATCAACATCGATCAATTCATCGTCGGTTTCGACAAAGGCTTGCGCACCCTGTTTGCCCACGCGCAGACGCTGCGCGACGTGCCGGGCGAGGCCTTGCCGGACGCGCAACTCGACGAAACCCAGCGCAAAACCTCGGCATCGCTGATGCGCGTCAATCACAGCGGAGAAGTCTGCGCGCAGGCGCTGTATCAGGGGCAGGCGCTGACCGCGCGTAATCCCTCCGCAAAAGAAGCGTTGGAGCAGGCGTCGCGCGAAGAAACCGAACATCTGGCATGGACCGAGCGACGTATCGCCGAGTTGGGTGGCAGCAAAAGCGCGCTCAATCCGTTGTTCTATGCGGGTTCGTTTGCGATCGGTGCGGCGTCAGGCTTGCTGGGCGACAAATGGAATCTGGGTTTTCTCGCCGAAACCGAACGGCAAGTGGTGCGCCATCTCGAAGGCCACCTCGAACGCCTGCCCGCCGAAGATCAAAAAAGCCGCGCGATTATCGAGCAGATGTGCGATGACGAAGCGCGGCACGCCACCAGTGCGATCCGTCACGGCGGCGCGGAACTGCCCGCGCCGGTGAAAGCCGCAATGAAAGCGTCGTCGAAGGTGATGACGGAGACTGCGTACTGGTTATAGCGGGTGCTCTACGAGGCTTCGCGGACTTCAAAATCGTGGGTGATCGCCACGGATTTTGCGAGCATGATCGACGCCGAGCAATATTTTTCCGCCGACAAATGCACCGCGCGTTCGACTTGGGCAGGCTTGAGTGCCTTGCCCGTCACCACAAAATGAAAGTGAATTTTGGTGAACACTTTCGGATCTTCTGCGGCGCGTTCGGCGTCGATTTCCACCACGCAGTCGGTGATGTCCGCGCGGGATTTTTTCAGGATGTGCACCACGTCATAAGCGGTGCAGCCGCCGGCGCCCATCAGCAGGGTTTCCATCGGCCGCGGGCCTAAATTACGACCGCCGCCCTCGGGCGCGCCGTCCATCACCATCGCGTGGCCGCTTTCGGATTCAGCGACGAAGGCGACGTTTTCAAGCCATTTGATGCGTGCTTTCATGATCGATTCCTGTCAATTCATCAAAGATTTTAGCCGATACCAGACCAGCCCTATGATTTCGTGAAAAAACCGGCTGCTTTGATGCAGCGCTTCGGCCTGCGGCAGGCAATCCAGCAGTGTGAATTGGTGTCGTGTTACGTAGACCGTCGGAGCTGGCACGACGGTAAAGCCCGCGTCGGCAAACGCGCGCTGCGAGCGCGGCATGTGCCAGGCGTGGGTCACCAGATAAATGCGGGTGATGCCTTGCGCCTTGAGCACATCGAAGCTCGTGCGCGCGTTTTCCAATGTGTTGTTCGAGGCGCTTTCCATCCACTTGACCGGCACGTTGAATTCGTTTTCCAGCGCGGATTTCATGGTCTGCGCTTCGCTGACAGCGCTGCCTTCGGGGCTGCCGCCACCAACCAATATAGGCTTACCGGTCAGACGGTGCAGATGCGCGGCATAACGCAGCCGCACCAGCGTCGCGCCGCCGCTGGTATCGCCGCCGTATTCGGGCGCGTGATGGTATTTTCCGCCGCCTAGCACCACGATCGCTTGCGCTGGTGGCGCCTGCAACGGGTCGGCAGGCGCCGGTTCCAGCAGTCCCATCAACGTGCGCGCTGTCCAAGGCGCCGAAAGAACCCACAGACTCAACAAGGCCAGCACGATCAGCACCTTGCCGGAACGCGGGTGCCGACGCAGGCGCAGCCAGCCCCAGGCAGCCAGCAGCAGCAGGCAGCCCGGCGGTATCAGCCAGGAGGCGATGGCGTTCGTAATTACCCAGGATGACATTAACTATCGGTTTTTAAACAACTATTGTTGTGGCGGGTCGATAAGTTCCGTGGCGAAGTGAGTACCAGCTTAGTTTGACACAGGGTACTGATTTCAAATAGAATTCGCGGTTCCCTTGGCTCGGCCAAGTCAGACCAAAACAGAATCAAACAGGAATTACGATGAAGACTTATAACGCCAAGGCAGAAACCGTTCAGCACGACTGGTTCGTGGTGGATGCCGCCGGCAAAGTACTGGGGCGGCTGGCCTCGGAAATCGCGCATCGCCTGCGCGGCAAGCACAAGCCCGAATTCACCCCGCACGTTGATACCGGCGATTATATCGTCGTGGTCAACGTCGACAAGTTGCGCGTCACCGGCAACAAGGCCAAGGGCAAGCTGTATCACCGCCACACCGGTTATCCGGGCGGTATCCGCACCCGTACCTTCGAGACCTTTCACGCCGATCATCCGGGCCGCGTGCTTGAAAAAGCCGTCAAGGGCATGCTGCCTAAGGGCCCGCTGGGTTACGCGATGCTGAAAAAAATGAAGGCCTATGTCGGCGAAGCGCATCCGCATACGGCGCAGCAACCCAAACAATTGCAGTTCTGATTAATAGTCGAGGCGATATCACATGGCAGTGCAAAACAACTATGGAACCGGCCGCCGCAAAAGCGCGGTTGCGCGCGTGTTTCTCAAGCCGGGCAAGGGCGATATCGTCGTCAACGGCAAACCGGTGGACCAGTTTTTTTCGCGTGAAACCGGGCGCATGATCGTGCGCCAGCCGCTGGTGCTGACCGAAAACCTTGAGCGCTTCGACATTCGTGTCAACGTCATCGGCGGTGGCGAATCCGGCCAAGCCGGCGCCGTGCGTCATGGAATTACCCGCGCCCTGATTGATTTCGACGCGGCGTTGAAGCCGCCGCTGAAAAAAGCCGGCCTCGTCACGCGCGATGCGCGTGAAGTCGAGCGTAAAAAAGTCGGCCTGCGCAAAGCGCGCCGCCGCAAGCAGTTCTCCAAGCGGTAACTCGCAACACTACGTTCCATGCGACAAAGCCGCCCCACGGGCGGCTTTGTGGTTTTTGTTCCCGAAAAAACAGCAGAAGTAGCAGAAGTAGCGGAGGGCGGAGACAACCATGACGCAGAAGACCATCAGTATTGGCATTGTCGGCGGCACCGGCTACACCGGCGTGGAGTTGCTGCGGCTGCTGGCCCAGCATCCCAACGCCAAACTTACCGCGATCACGTCGCGCTCGGAAGCCGGCATGCCAGTGGCCGACATGTTTCACAATTTGCGCGGCTGGGTGGATCTCAAGTTTGTGGAGCCGGTTGCGGCAAAACTGGATCAATGCGATCTGGTCTTTTTCGCCACGCCCAACGGCATCGCCATGAAAGACACCCCCGCGCTGGTCAAGGCTGGTGTGCGCGTGATCGATGTCGCCGCCGATTTCCGCATCAAGGACATCGCGGTGTGGGAACACTGGTACAAAATGAAACATGCTTGTCCGGAGCTGGTGGCCGAAGCGGTGTATGGCCTGCCGGAAGTGAACCGCGCGCACATCGCCGGAGCGCGGGTGGTTGCCAATCCCGGTTGTTATCCCACGTCGGTGCAACTTGGCTTCCTGCCGCTGGTCGAATCCGGCGTGGTGGATATCGAACACTTGATCGCGGACGCCAAATCCGGCGTGTCGGGTGCGGGCCGCAAGGCCGAAGTGCATACGCTGCTGGCCGAGGCCGCCGATAACTTCAAGGCGTATGGCGTGCAGGGGCACCGGCATCTGCCGGAGATTACGCAGGGGCTTACCCAGATGGCCGGAAAGGCGGTGAAGCTGATTTTTACGCCGCACCTCACGCCGATGATCCGCGGCATTCACGCCACGTTGTATGCAAGACTTACCAAGGATATTGATTTGCAGTCGCTGTATGAAAAACGCTACGCCAACGAACCGTTTGTGGATGTGATGCCCGCAGGATCGCATCCGGATACGCGCTCGGTACGCGGCGCGAACCTGTGCCGCATCGCCGTGCATCAACCACAAGGCGGGGATACCGCGGTGGTGCTGTCGGTGATCGACAATCTGGTGAAGGGCGCGGCGGGCCAGGCCGTGCAAAACATGAACATCATGTTCGGCTTGCCCGAAACCACGGGGCTGCGGCAAGTCGCGCTGCTGCCCTAGCCCTTTGTACCGAGAGGCGGCGCGGTGAAATCCTGGCTGAGATCGCTTAAGAATCGCTTCGGCGCAAGGCGCGTGGTGGTGACGACGCACGTGCCGTGGTACATGCGCTGGATGGTGATGCTGGGTGTCGGCGCGGCGATCATCGGCGCGAGTTGGGCGACCTATCATTTCGGCATTGAATTCGCCGGGTTTCGCAAAAGCGAAGTCGAAGTCGAGATGAAACGCCTGAACGAACTCACGGCGAAACAGGAAGCCGAGCTTGCCGAGGTGCGCAAGACGCTCGCCATTTCCGATAGCCAGCGCAAAATCGAGAGCGCCACCTACGGCGATCTAGCCAAGCAGGTCAAGTCGCTGGTCGCCGAGAGTGCCGCGCTCAAGGATGACCTCGCGTTTTTTCAGTCCTTGTTGCCTGTGCCGGGAAAAGATGATGCCGTCGTGATTAACCGCTTTAAGCTGGAGCCGGATGCCATGCCAGGCGAGTACCGTTACCGCATGCTGCTGGTGCAAGGCGGGCAGCGGCCGGGTGATTTTCAGGGATACATTCAACTGGTCATTTCAGCCCAGCAGGGCGCACAAAAAGTGGTGCTGACGCTGCCTCCAGAAAACGATGCAAAATCACCGCAATATCAGCTCAATTTCAAGTCGTTTCAGCGTGTCGAGGGCACTTTCAGGGTGGAAGCGGGCACCGTGGTGAAGAACATCCAGGTGCGGGTATACCAAAATGGCGCGCGTACGCCTAAACTTACGCAATCCGTGAACATTTCATAGCGTTTCAGAGGAGGTGGCCATGTTTGGAAAAGACAGCAAAAAACCGCAGAGCCGTATCGACACCTTGATCGGCGTGGGTACTGTCATCGAAGGAAGCATTCGTTTTACCGGCGGCTTGCGCATCGATGGTCAGGTGCATGGGAATCTCACGTCCTCCGGCGACCAGCCCGGCATGCTGGTGATTTCGGAGCAGGCCGTGGTCGAAGGCGAGATTCGCGTTCATCACGTCATGGTCAACGGGCAGGTGAAAGGCCCGATTTACGCCGATCAAACGCTGGAATTGCAGCCAAAAGCCAGCGTTACCGGCGATGTACACTATCAAAAGCTGGAAATGCAGATGGGCGCGGTGGTGCAGGGCCGACTGGTGTATGGTGTCGAAGAGCAATCCGACAAGGTGGTTAAGCTGAAATCCCTGTCATCCGAGTGACACGCGCTTGTATTTGAACTACAGTGGCCCAATCTTAGCAAGCAGATGTAACAACACAGGATGACCGTATGAATGCCGTTGCCGAACAAATGCCCAATCCGCTGGTCTTTACCGACAATGCGGCCAACAAGGTAAAAAGCCTGATCGAGGAAGAGGGTAATCCTGATCTCAAGCTGCGGGTATTTGTATCCGGCGGCGGCTGCTCGGGTTTTCAGTATGGATTCACGTTTGAAGAAACCGTCAGCGACGACGACACCGCGCTGAACAAGGCCGGCGTCACCTTGCTGGTTGATCCGATGAGCCTGCAATACCTGCTCGGCGCCGAAATCGACTATCAGGAAAACGTCGAAGGCGCGCAGTTTGTTATCAAGAATCCCAACGCCACCTCCACCTGCGGTTGCGGCTCGTCGTTCTCGGCGTAGTTCTTGTTTGCTGACGTAAAAAAAGCGGCTTCAGCCGCTTTTTTTACGTCAGGTTTTCACCGCGATCAGGCCGGATAGATGGCGCCCAGCACGCGCGGTCCCCGTGCGCCGGTAACGCCGGGCACGTTGCCCGGCTCGCGCAGCAGCGTCTGCCGCGCCAGCCACGCGAACGCCAATGCTTCCACCCAGTCCGCATCCACGCCGATTGCTGAGGTGTTCGCCACGCGAAACCGAGGTAGCCGCGCCGTGAGGCGCGACATCAAGGCGTCGTTATGCGCGCCGCCGCCGCACACGAACAGCGATTGCACGCCAGCGCAGTGCCGCTCCACACCTTGTGCGATTCCCTCGGCCGTCAGCTCCAGCAGTGTCGCCTGCACGTCTTCCGGGCGCTCATTGCCCAACAGTGCGCGCCGCACCCACGCTAAATGGAAGGCGTCGCGGCCCGTGCTCTTGGGCGGTGGGCGCGCAAAAAATTCGTGTACGAGCAGCGTGTTCAGCAACTTGGGGTTCACCGCGCCCGATGCCGCCCATTTCCCCTTGCCATCAAACGTGCGGTTCAGGTTCGCCGTAATCCATTCGTCCATCAGCGCGTTGCCTGGCCCGCAATCAAATCCGGCGCCGATGCCGCCCGGCGGCAGATCGGTGATGTTGGCGATGCCGCCGATGTTCACCACCGCGCGATGTTCGGTGGCCGAGCCGAAGGCATGCAAATGAAAAGCGGGCACCAGCGGCGCGCCTTGTCCGCCAGCAGCGATATCGCGGCTGCGAAAATCGACTATCGTGGTGATGCCGGTCAGTTCCGCCAGCAGCGCGGCATTGACGAGTTGCGTGGTGTAACCGGCATCGGGCCGGTGGCGCACGGTCTGGCCGTGACAGCCGATGGCCGCGATGTCACGTGCGGCCACACCCGTTTGCGCCAGCAGTGTAAGTATCGCGGCGGCATAGGCGTGCGCAAGCTGGTTGGCACAGGTGGCGGCGCGATGTAGTTCGTCATGACCGGGTTCGTTGAGCGCGAGCAGAGCATCGCGCAACTCGGGCTGAAACGGCTGATAGTGGCTATGCACCAGCGACGGCGAGCCGTCGGTAGAATCAAAACGCGAGATCACGGCATCAATGCCGTCGAGGCTGGTGCCGGACATCAACCCGATGGTGCTATCGGGCATGGATGAAGCTACTCGAACGTGGATAGCGTCGCGCCGCGCAGGGTGGCCATGGTGCGTGCATGCGGCGCCGCGGCTTGCAGGAATTTCTGCTTGTATTCGGGCGAGATCGGGAAAGCGACCGGCACCGCCACCGACAGCGGATCCTGATGTACGTTATCAACGCGAAACTCGTAATGCACATGCGGCCCGGTGGTCAGCCCGGTCATGCCGACTGACCCGATGAAGTCGCCTTGCTGCACGCGTGCGCCCTTGCTGATGCCCGGCGCGAAGCCCGCCATGTGCGCGTAGAGCGTGGTGATTTTTTTGGGGTGGCGCAGGATCACCACGTTGCCATAGCCGCCCTGCACGCCGGCGAAATCCACCACGCCGTCGGCGGTAGCCTTGATGCGCGCGCCGATGGGCGCGGCGAAATCGACGCCGCTGTGCGCGCGCCAGGCTTGCAGAATCGGGTGAAAGCGCGCGGCAGTAAAGCCGGAGGTAATGCGTGAAAACTCCAGCGGTGAACGCAAAAACGCCTTGCGGATATTCTTGCCGTCGAGCGTGTAATACGATCCCGCCCCGCCTTCGCCCGCATTGCCGGCGTCCGCGGGCGCGAACCACACCACGTTGAGCGTCTTGCCCTGATTGACGAATTCCGCCGACAGCAAACGGCCCGAACGCACCGGCTCGCCGCGATCGTAGAGCATTTCGTAGACCAGCGAGAAGCGGTCGTTTTTGCGCAGGTCTTTGTGGAAATCAATGTCGGTCGAAAACACATCAACCATTTGCAGCGTGATCGCATCCGGCACGTGCAGCTTGTCGGTGGCGGCGAACAGCGAACTGCGTATCTCGCCCGCAGCCGAGATGATGCGGGTTTCGAGTTCGACCGGTTGTTCAGCGGCGCTGAAC
>CAWUUY010000134.1:0-9411 GCA_963924885.1 uncultured Burkholderiales bacterium
ATCACTTCTTCTGCAACACCTCAGGATTAGCCACATTCGCAGGCGCCCCCGCCAGATAAGCCAAAATATTCCCCACCACCGCATCGTAGTACAACTCGTAAGTCTCCCAAGTCACATACCCCAGATGCGGCGTGCATACGACGTTGGGCATGCTCACCAGCGGATGCTCGCGGTTGACCACCGGCTCGCTTTCATACACGTCTATCGCGGCAAAACCGGGGCGGCCCTTTTTCAGCGCCTCCACCAGCGCGCCTTCGGCGATGATCGGCGCGCGGCTGCTGTTGACGATGCGTGCGGTGGGTTTCATGTGCGCCAGGTCGGCGGCGGTGATGAGGCCGCGGGTTTCTTTGTTCAGTGGCAGGTGGATGGTGACGATATCGCTTTCCGCAAAAAACGCCTCGCGGCTGGCGGCGACATCAAAGCAGTCGGCGCGCGCCTTGGCGGTGGAGCCGTCGCGGCCCCAGCAGATGACTTTCATGCCGAAGGCTTTGCCGACTTTGGCAACGCCGCCGCCGATTTTGCCGTAGGCGTAAACGCCGAGGGTTTTGCCTTGCAGGCCAATGCCTGCGGTGGTTTGCCAGCGGCCCGCCTGCATGTTATTCACTTCGGTGGGCAGGTTGCGCACGGAGGCGAGGATCAGCGCCCACGTCAGTTCCACCGTCGGGCTGGAGTTGCCGCCGCCGCTGGCGCTGACGACGATGCCGCGCTCGGTGCAGGCCGCGGTGTCGATGTGCGGCACGTTGCGTCCGGTCTGCGCCAGCAACTGGACCGACGCGGGAAGTTTTTCAATCACCGCGCGCGGCATGAATGAGCGTTGCTGGGTCAGCACCACCGCCTCGCAGCCTTCGAGGCGTTTGCCGAGTTTGACTGGGTCTTTTTCAGAATCGGTGTAGACCACGAACTCATGGCCCTGCAATTTGGCGAAACATTTTGTTTGGCGAAATGCATTCTGGTAGTCGTCGAGCACTGCGATTTTCATAATGAACTCCTGGATAAATTATTCAATAAAAACAGGTACTTACTTCCTTCCCGTGAGGATGCCGCCAAACGCCAGCATACCCGCATTGAGCAGGAACACGGGCGTCACGCCAAACGCCGTGCCAACCGCGCCGAACAACAGCGGCGTCACCATGTGCGTGAAGTTGTTGATGGTGAGCCGCAGCCCCAGCGCCTCGCCGGAGCGGCCCTGCGGCGCGCGGCTGTAGATCATCGATAACGACAGCGGCTGGCCGCAGCCCGTACCCAGACCCAGCGCGAACGCCGCCGCCATCAACAACACCGGCTGGCTGACAAAGGGCATCAGGCAATACGTCACCGCCGATGAATAGATGGCGATGCGCAGCACTTTTTCTTCGCCCAGGCGCTTGACGATGGCCGTCATGCCGACGCGCACCACGAACGAGGCCGCCGAGAACATGCTCAGCACGATGCCGATCAACGACGCCGACATGCCGAGCGAGTGGCCGTAGATCGGCATGTAAAAATAAAACAGATCAATCGCCGTCAAGATCACCGCGCTGGTAATCAGCGTTTGCCGCAGCGGGCGGTTGGCCAGCAACTCCATGGTTCTGGATGCGCCCAGAGCTGCCGCCTCCGCCGCGCCGTGCCTTTCCTTTTTGCCGTCGGTCAGCCGTATCTCGCGCAGCGCGCGCACCGTCAGCATCACCACCACCGGTATCAGCGGAAACGCCGCTACCACCAGATAGCCACGCGCATAACCGATGTGGTCAATCGCAAAGCCCGCCACCAGCGGGCCAATAAAGGCGCCCACCGACATCGCTAGCGCAAAATTGGCGTAGTTGCGCGTGCGGTCGCCCGCGCCGCCGAAGCCGCCGATGAGATTTTGAATCGCGACGTTGTAAAACACATGCGCCGCACCCACGCCCGCCGCCTGCACATACAGCGCGGGCAAGGTGGGAAACCAGAACGGCACGGTCAACGCCAGCGCGATGCCGCCCGAACCGAATATCACCGGCCAGCACACGCCCAGCCGATCCGTCAGCTTGCCGGCGTAGAGCGCGAGGAACATCGGAAACAGCGAATACAGCGCCACCAACAAACCAATCGCGATCTTGGGCGCGCCGAGTTCGATGGAAAACAACGTAATCAGCACCTTGCTGCCGCGAAACGCGGTCATATTGCACAACACCACGCCCATCACGATCCACATCAGTGCTGGTGCGCGCATCATGCCCCCCTCTCGCGCGGCGGCAGGCGGCTGACAATCGCGCCCGCCGACAGCACGGCGGCGCTGCCCCAGAACACCGGCCCCAAACCGATCAACGATCCCAGCGCGCCAAACAGCGGCGGCACAAACACATGCGCGAAATTATTCACCGCGATGCGTAAGCCCACCACCTCGCCCGCACGCCTCGGCGGCGAATGGTTGTAGGCGATGATGACCGTCAACGGCTGCCCGAGACCCAAGCCCAGCCCCAGCACAAAACACACGGCGCCGATGGCGATGGCGGTCTGGAACAGGGGGATCATCGCCAGCATTGCGGCGGTGAGCAAAATCGAATACAACAGCAGGCGCTCTTCGCCAAAGCGGCGCGACATCGGCGGAATCAGCACGCGCGTAACAAACACCGCCACCGCCGCGGCACCCATCACCAGCCCGATGGCAGTGGCGGACAGGCCTATCGAATGCCCGTAGAGCGGCACGTAGAGTTGAAACAGATCGCCCGCGCTCATGGTCACCGCGCTGGCGATAAACACGCGGCGCAGTTCGGGCATGCGCAGCAGATCTGCGGCACGGCGCACGGGGGCGTCGCGCGCGGCGGGGAGTGCCCGCGGAATCAAGCGGTCAATCGCGATAAATCCCGCCACCGACACCAGCGTAAGCGATGCGCTGATGGCAAAGGTGGGGTTGTGGCCGAAGGCATCAATCGACAAACCCGCCAGCACCGGCCCGAGAAAATCCGCCACCGCCACCGCCAGCACATACAGACTGAAATTTTTGGTGCGCGCTTCGCCTGTGCCGAGAGAGCCGGTCAAGGTTTGCATCGCCACCTGCGAAAGAATAAAGCCCGCGCCACCGATCAGCGCAGAGGCAAACAACGCGATGAACGTGGGCCACACAAACGGCAGCGCGATGCCCACGCCCAGAAACACCAGCCCCAGATACAGCGGCACGCGCACGCCGTGGCGATCCGCTACCTTGCCCGCATGCACCGCAAACAGCATCGGAAACAAGCCGTAGGTGGCGAGCAAAAATCCGGTTTCCAGCGGTGTCGCGCCCAACTCCAGCGCGTAGAGCGTGTTCAGTACTCGCGACGCCTTGTAAGCGGTGTTCCACGGCAACACAAACCCGATAATCTGGTAGATGCTGATGGTGCGCGCGGGTGTGGCGTCTGCGTTGCTTGATGTGGAAGGGTCGGCGTCGGAGGACATGGAAGCATGCGATTTTACCGCACGAGGGGCGTACAATCGCTCTTTGATAACGCCCGCCGCCGGCGGTTTCGCCCATGTCCATCCGCTTGCCCGTATTACGGGCTTTACGCCATCGCAACTTCCGCCTGTTTCTGTCGGGGCAGGTGTGCGCGCTGATCGGCTACTGGATGCAGAGCATCGCGCAAGGCTGGCTGCTGTATAACCTCACTGGCTCGGCCACGCTGCTTGGCATACTCGGCTTTGCCAGCAGCCTGCCGATACTGCTGCTGTCACCGTTCGCGGGCATGTGGTCGGATCGCGTCAACCTGCATCGCGCGATGTTCGCCACGCAAATTCTGGAGATGCTGCAAGCCATCACCGTCGCTGCACTCGCGGTGGCGGGCATCCTCGCGCCGTGGCACATCATCACACTGGCGATGATTCTCGGTATGCTCGTTGCGATTGAACTGCCGGTGCGCCACGCCTACATGCTCGAACTCATCGGCAACAAAACCGATCTGCCCAACGCCATCGCCATGACCTCGCTGATGGCCAACTGCGGACGGCTGGTTGGCCCCGCGCTCGCCGGACTGGTGATCGCCGCGTGGGGCGAATCGGCGTGTTTTGTCATCAACGCCTGCACCTATATCGCGGTGATGATTTCGTTCCTGATGATTAAGGTGACGCCCACCGTACGCGCGCTGAACACTGCGCCGATGCTGCAAGGCATGCGCGAAGGGTTTGTCTACGTGAAAAACTCGCTGCCGATACGCTCGCTGCTGTTGCTACTGACAGTGGTCGGCTTTCTCGGCACGCCCTACATCAATCTGATGCCAGTACTGACGCGCGAAGTGTTCGCCGCCACCGCGCGCGAAATGGGTTTCATGATTGGCGCGGCGGGTCTCGGCGCGGTCGGCGGCACGCTGTACCTCGCCACGCGCGCCAGCGTGCGCGGACTGGTGCGCCTGCTCACTTACGCCGCACTCGCGGCGGGTGTATCTCTCGCACTGGTCGCACACGTCAAAATCGTCTGGCTCGCCATACCACTGCTCGCCGTCACCGGCTTCGGCATCCTCGTTACATCGGTGTCGGTGAACATGATCGTGCAAACCATCGTCGACGACGACAAACGCGGCCGCGTGATGGCGCTCTACACCGCCAGCTTCATGGGTATGGCGCCGTTCGGCGCGCTGGCGGCGGGGGCGCTGGCGGATGTGATCGGCGTTGGCGCCACCCTGACAATTTCCGGGATTTGTTGCGCCCTGGGGGCGGTGGCGCTGGTGACGCGGCAGGCGGCGATACGCAGGGAATTACGCGAGGCTTATGCGCGACTTGGAATAAAATAATCAATAAAAACTGATAGTTATGTGAATATCTCCATCGGCGGCAGATTGGCGCTACCGCCTGCAATTTACGCTACCTCTGTCCCATACCGCTTGCGCGTAATCGTCGCCACGATATCGCGCTCGGCCAGGTGATGAAACGCTGATGATCGGGCACTTCCTTGAAGTCCGGCACGAAGGGCATCGCTACGATCGCAATAACGATCAGCTACACGATCAAGCCGTAGTTTACTTCGCTGGCCATTGCCTTCGCTTACTCCGACGCCGCCAGCCCCGCCTGCTTCACCACCGCTGCCCACTTGGCGATTTCACTTTTCAGCAGCGCGGCGAACTCCGCCGCCGTGCCGGGCATGGGGTCCGCGCCCTCGGCGGCGAGGCGGTCTTTCATGTCGGGGGCGCGCATGGCGCGCACGGTTTCGGTATTCAATCGTGCAAGCACTTCCGGCGGCGTACCGGCGGGCGCGAGCAGGCCGAACCACGAAGTGACGGCATAGCCCGCGAGGCCGGATTCGGCGACGGTGGGTAAATCAGGTACGATGGGTGTGCGCTTTTCGCCAGTGACGGCAAGCGCGCGCACCTTGCCGGTTTTCACGTGCGGCAGCGCCGCCGTCAAGTTGGAGAACATGAACTGCATCTGTCCGCCCGCAAGATCGATCAGCGCGGGCGTGCCGCCTTTGTACGGCACATGCACGATGTCCACCTTGGCCATCACGCGAAACAGTTCGCCCGCCAGATGCGTGGCATTGCCGGTGCCCGCCGAACCGTAGTTAAGCTGCCCCGGTCGCGCGCGCGCCAGCACGATCAACTGCGGCATGCTTTTCACGGGCAGCAAGGGGTGCGTCAGCGCGACGTATTGTCCGCTGGTCACCTGCGTAATCGGCGCGAAATCCTTCACGATGTCGTAGCTCAAGCGTCGGTAGAGGCTGGGGTTGATGGTGTGCGCGGGCGTACCCATGAAGAGGGTGTAGCCATCGGCGGGCGCTTTCGCCGCCAACTCCGCGCCAAGATTCGCACCCGCGCCGGCGCGGTTTTCGACGATGACTTGTTGCTTCACTTGCTCGCCGAGTTTTTGCGCGAGAAAACGCGCGACGATATCGACACCGCTGCCGGGCGAGGATGGCGCGATCAAACGTATGGGTTTGGCGGGATAGACCTGTCCTGAGCTTGTCGAAGCGGTTTGCGCGGCAGCCGGCAACGCGGCCAATAGCATCCATCCGCCCAGGGCGAATAGGGCGATTGGGGCCGCGCGCATCACTCCGCCTTCGCGCCCGAAGCCTTCACCACCTTCGCCCATTTCACCAGTTCCGTTTTGATGTAGGTCGCGTACACATCGGGCGGACTGCCCACCAGATCAAAGCCCAAACCCTCGAGCCGCTGTTTGACATCGGGCAGCGTCAGCGCGCGGGCGATATCCGCATGCAGGCGATTGACGATGGGCCGGGGCGTGTTCGCCGGCGCGTGCAGGCCGTACCATGCGGTGGCTTCGAGTCCGGGGAAACCGGATTCGGACAACGTGGGCACGTCGGGCATGGCGTTTGATCGTTGCACGCCGGTGACCGCGAGCGAGCGCAGGCGGCTCGCCTTGATATGCGGCATCACCGACGACATGCCGCCGACCATCAGTTGTATTTGCCCGGCCAACAGATCAATCACGCTCTGCCCGCTGCCTTTGTACGGCACGTGCTGCAAGTCGATGCCGGCCATGGTGTTGATGAGTTCGCCAGTGAGGTGGCCGATGCTGGCAACACCCGCGCTGGCGAAGCTCAGACTTTTAGGCTTGGCCTTGGCCAGCGCGACCAGCTCTTTGAAGTTGCGCGCGTTGACCGATGGATGCGCGACAAAAATATTCGGCGAACTCGCCAACTGCGTGATGTGCGTGTAATCCTTGTTGATGTCGTACGACAGCTTGGGCACCAGGCTCGGCATGATCGCCACGTTGGCGATGTAGCCGAGCAGCACGGTGTGCCCGTCGGGTGCGGCGCGCGCGCCGATTTCCATGCCGATCACGCCATTGGCGCCGGAGCGGTTATCCACCACCACCTGCTGGCCGAGTGTGTCGGTGATTTTTTGCGCGACGGTGCGCGACAGCGTGTCGGCATTGCCGCCGGGCGCGAAGGGGATCACCCAGCGCACCGGCTTGCTGGGATATTGCTGTGCGGCGCAAGGAGCGATCAGCAGTGCAAGGCCCGTGGCCGCCAGGACGTTGCAGAGGTTGCGCGTGCTTCCCATGGGCTTACTTCAGGCTCGTCGGATCATTGCGCCAGCGCTCCCACGCCGCGCGCTGATCTTCGCGGATGGCGTCGTCTTCGACCATGCGCCGCACCAGCGCGGTGACATCGGATTCGTAGACGCCTTTGCGCTTGGTAAACGTCCATTTGTGATCGGCGGGCAGCACCGGCGATTTGGCGACTTTGGTTTCGTCGTGGGAAGACATATAAAAATCCTTTTAAAAACAGGTCTTTATAAAATAAACGCGATTGCACGCCGGGAACTATCGCGCGCATGCGTCCGGCAGATTATCCGCGACTTCACTCGCTGCGTATACCGGCGTCTTTCACCACCTTGACCCACTTCGCGATATCGGCTTTCAACAACTGCGCCAGTTCAGCAGGAGCGCCGCCGCCCACTGCCAGACCCTGTGCGGAAAATTTCTCGCGGGTCTCGGCGAGCTTCATCACTTGATTGGTGTCGGCATTGACGCGACGTATCGCGGCGGTGGGCGAACCGGCGGGCATGAAGAACCCCACCCATTATGTCACGTCAAAACCCGCCAGTCCGGATTCATGCACCGTGGCGATGTCGGGAAACTCCGCCACACGCGCGAGGATGGTGACGCCCAGCGCGCGCAGCCGGCCGGCCTTCACCTGTGTCATCGCGGCGGGCAGCGTCGAAAAATAAATTTGATCCTGCCCCGCGATCAGATCAATGATCGAAGGCCCGCCGCCGCGATACGGCACGCCCACCACGTTGACACCCGCCATGCGCTTGAATAATTCGCCGGCCAGATGCGCGGTGGTGCCGTTGCCGGAATTAGCATAGTTGAGCGAGCCGGGTTTGGCCTTGGCCAGCGCGATTAAATGCTCCACGTTGGTCGCCGCCACCGATGGATTGACCACCAGCACCAGCGCGCCCGATCCCACCAGCACCACCGCGATGAGATCTTTTTCGGTATGGAACGGCAGCGTTTTGTAGAGACTCGGATTCACCGGAAACGAGGTGATCGGCAGCACCATGGTGCGACCATCCGGCACGGCCTTGGCGGTGAGATCAACAACCACATTGCCGGCGCCGCCGGGCCGGTTGTCGATGATGACCGGCTGGCCCCACGCGTCTCCCAGGCGCTGCCCGACAAAACGCGCCGCGAAGTCCGCCGCGCCGCCCGGCGCCACCGGCACGATCAGCCGCACCGGGCGCGCGGGATACGCGCCTTGCGCAGCGGCTGCGCTCGTAACCAGGAAAACGAGGACTATTAGGATTCGCAAGTTCGCTCCCTCCGTGGTGTGACAAAATGAGTTTACAACGATGTTGTCCGCTTGTGCATCCTCGCCTACTATCGCTTTTCATTGCAAGGAAGCCTGCCGCCTTGAAAATATTTTTCGGAATGCCCTCATGTCCGTGATCTGGAAATTACCGTTGCTGCTGTGTGTGTATGCGAGTGCCGCGCCGGCGCAAAACAACCCGGCTCAAACCACCGCCGCGCGCCCGATCCGCGTGATCGCGCCGTTTCCGCCCGGCAGTGCCGGTGACATCATCCCGCGCGCCATCGCGCCCAACGCCAGCGACGCGCTGAAACAAAACATGATTATCGATAACCGCCCCGGCGCGGCGGGCAGCATCGCCGCCGAGCTGGTGGCGCGCGCCGCGCCCGATGGCCACACGCTGCTCTTCGGCACCACCGGCGTGCTGGCGATCAACCCGTATCTGTATGCCAAGCTCGGCTACGATCCGATCAAGGATTTCACCCCGGTGATGCTCACCGCCACCAGTCAATACGCGATCGTGGTTTCACCCTCACTGCCGGTAAAAACGCTGAAGGATTACGTCGCCTATGCGCGCGCGCGGCCGGGCGAGCTGAACGTGGCGACTTCGGGCATGGGCACCGCCGTGCATTTGTCCGGCGAGTTGTTTCACAACATAACCGGCATCAAGACCGTGCCTGTGTCGTACAAAGGCGCCACCGAAGCGCTCACCGATCTGATGGCGGGCCGCGTGCAGGTGATGTTCGCCAGCCTGTCATCGGCGATTACGTTCACCTGCGCGGGCAAAATCCGCATGCTCGCCATCACCGGCGACCAGCGCTATTCGAGCATGCCGGAGATCCCCACCGTGCGCGAAGCCGCCGTGCCGGAGTACGAAGTCACCGGATTTTTTGGTTTTCTCGCGCCGGCGGGCACGCCTGCCCCCGTGGTGAAGCGCTTGAACGAAACGCTGGGCGCGGTGCTGAAAACGCAGGACGTGAAAGATCGCCTCGCCGCGTTCGGCGCGGACGCCACCACCAGCACGCCGGAAGAATTTCAGCAGTTGATCCGCGTGGAACTGGCGAAGTGGGGGCGCGCGGTGAAAGCATCCGGCGTTAAGATGCAGTGAAGGTCAAAAGCTTTTTGCCACAGATGACCGCGGATTTACACAGATTGAAACCCCAACGAGTCATTCCCGCGCAGGCGGGAATCCATAACACTGTGCCACTTGATCCCGC
>CAWUUY010000135.1:0-11234 GCA_963924885.1 uncultured Burkholderiales bacterium
TGCATAAATGCGGCGTGCCGCCCACGCCCGCCGAGGCGAAGCGCAGTTGGCCGGGGCGCGCCTTCGCCAGCGCGATCAACTCCTTCATGTTTTTCGCCGGCACCGACGGATGCGCGACGATGATGTAGGGCGCCAGCGCCACCAGTGCCACGGGCGCAAAATCGCGCATCGTGTCGTAGCCGAGCTTGGGGTAGACGAAGGGCGCGATAGTCATCGGGCCTGTCGCGGCCAGCAGCAGGGTGTAGCCGTCGGGCGGCGACTTCGCCACCATCTCCGAGCCGATGGTGCCGGCTGCACCGGAGCGATTATCGAAAATGACCTGCTGGCCGAGCGGCTCGGACAGGCGCTGCGCCAGCGCGCGGCCCAGCACGTCGTTCACGCTGGTGCCAGCCGGGAAGGGCATCACGAGTCTCACCGGGCGGTTGGGATAGTTCTGCGCGCCTGCCGTCAGGGAAATCAACAGCAGCGGCAGCAGTACGAGCGCAATTCTTGTCCGGGGCATGGCAGCTCCTTTGTCCAGTCGAGGTAAATATAGACCAAAAGCTTTGGACGCGCCGTGGAAGGATTCAATCATTGTCCGGCATAATCGCCCAATTGGTTTTTTGGAGAGCCTTATGCCGCAACTGTCGCATCAGTTCATCAAGGTGGACGTCAGCGATTTCATTGCCGTAGTCACCATGGACCGGCCGCCGGTCAATGCGCAAAACGCGCAGTTCCGCAATGAAATCATCGACACATTCGATGCGTTCACCGACCGCGACGACGTACGCGTGGCGATCCTCACCGGTGCGGGCAAGGTGTTCTGCGCGGGTGCGGATATTAAGGAGCGCATCGGCCTGGTCAAACAGCCGGGCGACTACTGGCGGCACAATCGCGGCGCGCGCGAGTACGCCAACGCGATCCGCGAATGCAAGAAGCCGGTGATCGCGGCGGTCAACGGCGCGGCGCTCGGCGCGGGCTTCGGCCTGATGTCCGCGTGCGACATCATGCTGGCCTCCGACAACGTGGTATTCGGCATGCCGGAAATCGATGTGGGTCTCGCGGGCGGCTGTGCGTTTATCTCGCGGCTGTTCAGCAAATCACGCGGGCGGCGTATCGTGTTCACCGGCGAACGTTTTGGCGCGCAGGAGTTGTATCGCCTGGGTGTGATCGAATGGTGCGGGCCGCGCGAGCAGTTGATGGAGGAGGCGATGAAGATCGCGCGCAGCATTGCCGCCAAGAGTCCGCTCGCCATCAAGCTGGCCAAGGAGGCCTACAACGTGGTGGAGAACATGCCGCAGCGCGACGGCTATCGCTTTGAACAGAACATCACCGAGCAGTTGTCGCACACCGAAGACGCGCGGGAAGCGCAGCGCGCTTTTGCCGAGAAGCGCAAGCCGGTGTTCAAGGGGCGCTAGAGGTGACGGTCGTGAACAGGGAGAAGAGCGCCCGCGGCGTCTACCGGCATCACGAGCTTGCGCGGTTGTTCAACCCCGGCAGCATCGCCGTCTATGGCGCGTCGCCGAATCCGCAATCGATCGGCGCGCGCACCATTGCCAATATGGTGCGTTATCAAGGCAGGATACTGCGCGTCAACCCGCGTTACGAAAAAATCGGCGACGCCCCCTGCTATCCGTCGGTGGCGGCGCTGCCGGATAAACCCGACTGCGTGGTGTTCGTGATGCCGCGCGAAGGCATCGAAGCCGCGCTTCTCGATTGCGCAACGCATGGCGTCGGCGGCGCGGTGGTGTTTGCGTCCGGCTATGCCGAGATCGGCGACCCTCAACGCGCGGTCGAGCAGGCGCGATTGACGGCGATCGCGCGCGACACCGGTATACGGATTATCGGCCCGAACTGCCTGGGTTTCATTAACTTCACGTCCAGCGCCATGGTGTCGTTTGCCTCGGGCGAGATGCGCGTGGACAAACCGCGCGGCCCCGGCGTCGGCATTGTCAGCCAGTCGGGCGCGCTCGGGTTTGCGCTCGGACAAGCCGAGCGCCGCGGCATGAACGTGAGCCACGTGCTCACCTTCGGCAACGGCGCCGATGTAAACATCGCCGATGAAATCGCGTTTCTCGCGGACGACCCGGCGTGCGCGGCGATTGCCTGCCTGTTTGAAGGCATGCCGCATCCGATGCAGTTGCTGGAGGCCGGCGAACTGGCATGGAAAGCCGGCAAACCCGTGGTGATTTGCAAACTGGGCGTCGGCAACGCGGCGGCAGAGGCGGCGCTGTCGCACACCGGGTCGCTCGCGGGTTCACACCAGGCGTATCTGGCGCTGTTCGAGCGCGCGGGTTTTATTGTCGTGCCCGCCATCGAGCATGTGCTGGAAACGGCGGCGTTCTTTGCCAAGACGGGGCGGCCGGCTTCGCGGGGCGTGGCGGCCATGGGCGCTTCCGGCGGAGCGCTGATCGCCGCCACCGATGCCGCCGAAACCCACGGCGTGCCGATGCCGCAGCCGCCGGAGGACATGAAGCAAAGGCTGCGCCCTTATGTCCCCGAGTTCGGCGCGCTGCGCAACCCCTGCGATCTGACTGCGATGTTCACCAAGGACAACGCCATCGCCGGCAACGCCGTGGAGGCCCTGTTGACGGGCGATACCTATGGCGCCGTGGTGGTGCCGCACACCAGTTTAAGTCAGGGCAACGTGGAGCGCGCCAAGGGCATGAGCGCGGCCGCGCGGCGTTTGGGCAAGCCGGTGTGCTTTACCTACTCCGGCGGCTGGATCGGCGGCCCCAGTGTCATGGACGCCGAGAGCGATCCGCATTTGCGCTGTTTTCAATCCATAGATCGCTGCTTTGCGACGCTGGCCGCATGGCATCGGCGCGACGATCGGCTGACCGCCGGGCAAACACAAGGGCCACGCCGGCGGGAGCGCGTGTCCGACTCCGGTGCGGCCGACACGGCGGCGCGGTTCATTGCCGCTTCCGCGCACGCAACAATCACCGAGCGCGAGGCCAAACAGGCACTGGCGGTTTACGGCGTGCCGGTGATCGAAGAACAACTGGTGCAATCAGCCGATGAAGCCGTGCGTGCCGCGCAGCGGCTTGGCTTCCCGGTGGCGTTGAAAGTGGAGTCGCCCGACCTCCCGCACAAAACCGAAGCGGGCGTCATCCGCCTGAACGTCAATACCGCCGGCGAGGTGAAGATCGCTTATGACGCGGTGATGGGCAATGCCGCAAAGGTGTCGCCCGCGCCGAAGATCCATGGCGTACTGGTGCAGCCGATGGCGCCGGCCGGACTGGAAATCATGATCGGCGCGCGCATCGATCCGCAATTCGGGCCGCTGATCGTGGCGGGCTTGGGCGGCATTTTGGTGGAGTTGCTGAAAGACACGGCGCTGGAACTCGCGCCCGTGACGCGGCACGAAGCCACTGCGATGCTGCATAAACTCAAAGGCCGTGCCTTGCTCAAGGGCTATCGCGGCAGCGCAGCGGTCAACGAGGCGGCGTTGGCCGAGGTGATCGTGCGTCTGTCCGAATTCGCCGCGGATCAACAGCATCTGATCACTGAACTGGATGTCAATCCGTTGATTTGCGCCGGCGGGCGCGTGGTCGCGGTGGACGCGCTGATCGTTCGCGCAACGGGGTAAGCGATGCGACCTTCCAAATATCCAAAATATCCAAAATATCCAAAGGGACTCACGGTAAAACCGGTGCGCAACGGGTGCGGCATCGTCGCACTGAAAGGTTTTCAGCCGGGTGCGCTGATCTGCGAGATTCAGGGCAAGATCGTCTCCGGCGAAACGGTCTGGCGCTATTGGAAAACCGATCCGCGCCTCGGCGAAAATTGCTTTCGTTGCAGCGCCGAACGCTATCTTGATCCGGACGGCGAGATCGGCCAGTACGCCAATCACGCGTGCGATCCCAATGCCGGCATCGTCAAGCAGGGCCGCCAACTGTGGTTCAAGGCAATTTCTCTGATAGCGCGCGGCGATGAGGTCACACATGATTACTCCACGTTGCTGGGCGCAGATGACGTGTGGACGATGCGTTGCAATTGCGGCGCGGCGCACTGCCGCCGCGTGGTGCGCCATATCGGCGCCCTGCCGGCGGCGGCGGTTGAACACTACCGGCGGCTGGGCGTTATTCCCGACTTTATTCTGGCAACGCGTCAGTCTCGAAAAGCCGTAAACGCCGCGAGGCCGACGGCCGTGAAGTCGGCGCGCAAGGCGAAACTATTATAACTATTTGTTTTAAAACAATATTTTTAATGCATTCCGTGCGGTCGAATCAGTATGGCAAACTGCCGTACCGCACACGACACGCTCTGCACGTTCTGGAAGAGGTGACCGATTGAAGTGGTTTGCCCGACTGATGACTCCCGCCGCGCTATTGACGGTCATGCCGTGTTTTGCGCAGACGCAACCGTACCCGTCGAAACCCATACGTCTGATCGTGCCCACCACACCCGGTGGCGGTACGGATTTTTCCGCGCGGCTGATCGGCACGAAACTCGCCGAGGCGTGGGGGCAAACCGTGGTCATCGACAACCGCAGCGGTGCATCGGGTAACATCGGCGTCGAGCTGGCCGCACGCGCCGTGCCCGACGGTCACACGCTGGTGATGCCCATCACCTCGTTTCCGGTGAACCCGAGTCTGTTTGCCAAGCTGCCGTTCAACACCGAAAAAGATTTCGCGCCGATTGCGCTGGTGGCCTCGGCGCCGCTGCTGCTGGTGGTGAACCCGTCGGTGCCGGCAAAATCCGTCGGCGAGTTGATTAATCTCACCAAGTCGCGGGCCGGCCAGCTCAATTACGCCAACTCCGGCAGCGGCACCACCGCGCATCTTGCGGGCGAGTTGTTCAAGCGCATGGCGGGTGTGGATATCGTCGGCATTGCCTACAAAGGCGGCGGGCCGGCGATCATCGATCTCATCGCGGGCAATGTGCAGATTTATTTTTCGACGATTCCGGCGGCGTTGCAGCAGGTCAAGGCCGGCAAGCTGCGCGCACTGGCGGTGACCAGCACCACGCGCGTGGCCGAAATTCCCGAGTACCCGACGGTGGCCGAAGCGGGCTTGCCGGGCTTTCAGGTGATCGGCTGGTTTGGTTTATTCGCCCCGGCGGGCACACCGAACGCCGTAATCCAGAAACTCAATACCGAAATCGTCAAGACACTCAAAGCGCCGGAAACCCGCGAGCGCTTGTCAGGTCACGGCCTGATTCCGGGCGGCGGCACATCGCAGGATTTGGGACGATTTTTGTCCGAAGAAATTGCGCGCTGGCGCAAGCTGATACAAGAGGCCGGTATACGCGGCAATTGAGGTGAGCATCAAACAACAAACGTGCGCCACACGTAGCGTGCGCACAGCGCACGCTACGATGGTTAGAATTCACCGTTATCGATAAAAGGAAACGCCATGAACGCACCGGATAAGCAAACCCTCGTTGCTGCGCAATCGGCCAAACAACCCACCGTATCGCAAAAACTCAGCGATTACGTTGCATCGTATCGTTATGAAGCCATACCGCCGGCGGTGCGCGAGCGCGCCAAGTTTTTGATGCTCGACGCCATCGGCATCGCCTACGCCTCCACGCAATATGCGTTCGCGCATCACATCCTGTCGGGCATCCGCAGTCTCGCAGGCAATGGCGGCAGCAGCCTGATCGGCCTGACGGACAAACTGCCTTTGCGCGATGCCGTGCTGATGAACGGCGCGCTGGTGCATGGCCTCGACTACGACGACACGCACGTGGGCGCGATTGTGCATCCGACGGCGAGCGCGCTGCCGTGCGCGATGGGTGTCGCTGAAGCCATCGACGCCAGCGGCCGCGATCTGCTCGCCGCCTACATCCTCGGCGTGGAGACCGTGGTGCGGGTGTGCGGCGCCGCCAAAGGCGGGTTTCATCATTTTGGTTTTCATCCGACGGGTATTACCGCGCATTTTTCGTGTGCGCTCCAAGCCGGCTGGCTGTATGGCCTGAACGCCCAGCAGTTGACCATGGCGCAAGGGTTCGTCGGCAGCACCGCCGCCGCGAGTCAGGAGTTTCTCGAAGAAGGCGCGTGGAACAAGCGTCTGCATCCGGGCTGGGCCGGTGTCGCGGGCATCACCGCCGCGCACCTTGCGCGCAACGGCTATGTGGGGCCGAGCAAAACCTACGAAGGCCGCTTCGGCTTGTACCAGAGCCATCTGCAAACGTTGAAGGATGAGGTGGATTACGACGCCATCACCGCCGGGCTGGGCGAGCAATGGGAAACCAGCGAAGTCGCGATAAAGCCGTATCCGATTTGCCATCTGATCCACGCCTGCGCTGACGCGGCGCTGGTGCTGCGCGAGAAGCACAACTTGAAGCCTGAGGACATCGTATCCGTGCTGGCGCTGATCCCCGAGCCGACCATTCACATCATCGCGCAGCCCGACGCCAACAAGATCAAACCCGCCAACGACTACGACGCGAAGTTCAGTGTGCAGTTTGTCACGGCGGCGTGTCTGGTGCTGGGTCGTTTTGGTCTGGCGGAACTGGAGCAGGGCACGCTCACCGACAGCACCATACTCGACCTGGCCGCGCGCGTGAGTTACGCCGCCGACCCCGACACTACCTATCCGAGATATTTCTCCGGCGGCGTGGTGATCAAAACACGCGACGGCAAGACGCTGCGCCACCACGAGCCGGTGAACCGCGGCGCCGGTAACCGCGCGCTGACCGGCGACGAGATTTCCAAGAAATACCGCGACAACGCGGCAACAGCGCTACCGTCGCGGCGTATCGAGCAGGTGCGTGACGCGATACTGGGCATTGAATCGCTGTCGGCGCGGGAGTTCCTGGCGACGCTGCGGTAGGGGAAGGGTAGGGGAAGGAGACGCGGCGGGGTTACGCCGCGGAGGCCTGCTTCGCCGCTTGTTCGGCCACCTCTGCGTCCAGCAAATCGATCAACGAGCGCACCCAGGACTCGCGCAGGTTGCGCCCGATGAACACCAAACGCGTGCGCCGATCCTCCGACGGCCAGCGCGGCAGCCATACCGGGGCGTGATACACATGCTGCACGCCGTGAATCACGGCGGGGCGTTGCGGGTTTTCCAGCACGTTGATGATGCCCTTCATGCGCAACAGGTCTGCGCCGCAGTTTTCCGCCAGCGCGGAGAGCAGCAACGGCAGCGTCACTGCGCGCAGCGGCGCTTCACGCACGATGCAAAAGCTTGACATACCGCTGGAGTGCTTGTGGGATTCATGTACTTTGTAAGTCGCGCCGCCTTCATAAGCGAGCCACGTGCCGACGTCGGGATGTTTTCCCGCCACATCATAAAATCCGCAATCAAACAGCACGGCGGGCAAAATGGCGCCGCACATAGCCTCCATTATTTGCGCGCTGGGGTTGAGGGCCGAGAGTCGCCGCCTGACGGCAACCGCATCCGCGCCATCAAGATCGGTTTTGGTAATGACAATACGATCCGCGACAGCGGCCTGCCGCCGTGACTCTTCGTGCTGGTCGAGCGTGGCGACGCCGAGCAGCGCATCGACCGTGGTAATCACGCCATCAAGCGCGTAGACGCCGATAAGATCGCGCTCCGTCATCAGCGCATGCAATATCGGCGCGGGGTCGGCCAGGCCGCTGGTTTCGATCACCACGCGCTCGAACGGCGGCGCCGTGCCTTGTGCGCGCCGCGCCGCCAGCTCGGCGAGTGTCTGCGTGAGATCGCTGCGCACGTTGCAGCACAGGCAACCGTTGGAAAGCTGCACAAAACTTTCCTCGCTGGTCTCGATCAGATCATGATCCAGCCCAACCGCGCCAAACTCATTGATGATGACCGCGGTGCGGCTCATCGCTGGATCGCGGATAAGGCGCGCGAGCAGGGTGGTCTTGCCGCTGCCGAGAAAGCCGGTGATGACCGATACGGGGATCATCTGTATTCCGGCGCCACCACCCGCACCGCGTTGCCGCGCTTCACACCCAACGCCTCTCGCACCGCCGCGAGCAAGCCCACCAGCGAGCCGCACGCGCGAGGCCGCACTTCGCGCACGCCGCCGGGCGCATCGCCTGCCGCGCGCCAGCGTACGAACCAGCGAAACGGCGTGTCTTCACCCGCGCGCTCCACCCACGCCACCGCACCGCTGGCCGCGCGTATCTCCGCCATCACCGGCGCAACGCCCGGATGCACCGCGCCCGCGATCTGCCACAACGCCAGACTCTCATCGAGAAAGGCGTGTAGCTGCGCTGCCTCGGTGGTGATGGGTTGCGCGCTCACAGCATCGCGCCGCTGCGGATTTCTTCGGAAATTTTGCGCGGCAGAAACTTGCCGTCTTTCACATCGCCGAAGTACTGCCCGCCATCGACCACCACCTTGCCGCGCAGCACCGTGGTCGAAGGCCACGCCAGCATTTCGTGGCCTTCCCACGGCGAGTAATCCGATTCGTGCAGCATTTCCTTGGTGAGCACAAAGTGCCGGGAAGGATCAAGCACGGTAATGTCGGCGTCGGAACCCGCCGCCAGCGCGCCCTTGCGCGGATACAGGCCCATGATTTTCGCCGCGTTGCTCGACACCAGATCGACGAAGCGTTCGAGCGAGTAGCCGCGACGGCCCACCATCTCGGAATACATCAGCGACACGCGCGGCTCGACACCGACATTGCCGCCGGTGGCGTCGTCCACGCGCTTTCCCTGTATCTTGTCTTTCAGCGAGCAGCACACTTCATCGGTGGCGATGGTGTGTAGGGTGTTGTCGAGCGTGCCAGCCCACAGCGCATCCTGATCCGCCTGCGCCTTGATCGACGGATAGGTGTGATAGATCTGGCCGTTCGGGCGCTTGTAATCCTCGGACGTATACATCAGATATTGGTGCAGCGT
Source organism: uncultured Burkholderiales bacterium (assembly GCA_963924885.1). Lineage (GTDB taxonomy): Bacteria > Pseudomonadota > Gammaproteobacteria > Burkholderiales > SG8-41 > UBA5216. The sequence goes on from CAWUUY010000135.1 coordinate 8,765, forward strand.
CTCGCCATACACCGGCAGGCCGCGCCCGCGCGCTTCGCGTATCGCCTCGACGCCGAACGCCGCGCTGACATGCATGAAGTAAAGCGCGATACCCGGCACGTTTTTCGCCAGCCCCAGCACGCGGCGGAACGACAAATCCTCCGACATGGCGTTGTGCACCTCGGCCATGTTGGCAAACTCCGCGCGGTTTTCGCGGATCAGTTTGTCGTACATATGCATCACGATATCGTTGTCTTCACCGTGAATCACGCACAGTCCTCGTGCGTCGGCCACCACCTTGAACACTTCCCAGATGTCACCGAAATCGACCATGCGCCCGCGCCGGCTGGGGGTGATGTCGGTGGTGAACATTTTTATGGTCGGATAACCCGCGCGCAACACGTCGGCCAGTTGACCAAAAATTTCCGGCGGCAGCGCACCTTCGACCATCACATGAAAGCTGTAATCACATTGGCACTGGCCGGTCCAGTCGCGGTGACGATCGTCGATGGCCTGCTGGATGGTTTTGCCATGCGTCCAGCGCACGAAGTCGATCATGGTGGTGGTGCCGCCAAACAACGCAGCACGGCCCACCACCGACGGCGGATCGGTATACGTCACGCTGCCGTCGGGATGCGGTGAATACCATTTCAGATGCACATGCGGATCAATGCCGCCGGGCATGACGATTTTTCCGGCGGCATCGATCAGGCGTTTTGTGGTGTCGGCACCGAACGAACCAGCAGCGCCTACCGCGACAATTTTCTCACCCTGTATCGCCAGATCGCATGCGGTAACGCCAGCGGGCGTGACTACCTTGTCGCTGCGAATCACTAGATCAAACATAGGTAACTCCATGTTTTTAAATAACTAACATCATTTCATTGCGCAGATAATAAACCACCGTTGTCGCTCCCGCGCAGGCGGGAACCCATAACCCAGCGCCACTTGAGACGCAGTTCCCCCAACCTACCTTCCCCCAAGGGAAGGGGATATCCGCCTGGCGGGAATGACGGGGGTACAGCATACTTATAGCCGGCGCAGAAGCGCAGTGAATTCACTGACGCTCTTCCATTCTTCACAGCAATCAATTGCCTGCTCGACTTGCGCAACCCCATCAGGCGTCAACACATACCCCGCCAGTTCACGAAACTTGCCGCGCAGCACGGCTTCAGAATACGGCTGATTAAAATCGCCTTCATGGCTCTCGCAGACGTGCGTGCTGCTGCGGCCATCTTTTAACGTCACTGTCACGCGCGCTGGACGCAGGCGTGGCGCAACGGCGCTCATCGCTGTATCTTCAACCACACTCACGCGCTGACGCAGCGTGGTGATGGCGGGATCGAGCAACGCGCTGTCGTCGATATCAGCGTGCTGTGCGCGCCCACGTACCACCATCACCGCCGCCGCATGCGGCAGCGAATACTTCGAGGCAAAATAGTTTGGCGGATTCGCGCCGCGCATCACCGAGGCGAAGCGATAGGTGGCGAACTCGATGCGCTCGATATCTTCGGCGCGAGGCTTTAATGCCGCGAGTGCGGCTTTCAGCACATCCAGCGCCGGGTGGATCGGATTGCAGCACGCATACAGGCGAAAATAATTGCGCGTGATTTCCCAGCGCGTGCCGAGTTCGTCGAGCAGGTCGTCTGTCTGGAACCCATCTCCTACCAACTGGCTTAATGCTTCTTCAATCGCGTTCTCCTGTGCCTCGATGCCGGCCAGCGCGAGATCGGGCGCCAGCACCCCCGCGAAGCCGCTCATGCCACCGGCGATGTTCAGCGCGGTCGCGCCCGCACCGGTGTTCATGTAACTCGGCGTCATCATCAGCACCGCTGAAATACGCATCGCGCGGCTGATACCGGCGGCATCCAGCCCGCGCATGCGCGCGCCCGCAGCCGCCGCAGCGAGCAACATGGCCTGACCATTTTGATGCGCCAGCGGACGCGGTGTGAACCCCATGCCGAGTCGCGCGGCGACATCGTAGCCCAGCACCAGTGCGGCGAGCAGCTCCTTGCCACTGGCGTTTGCATGTTCGCCAACGGCAAGGATGCCGGGCAGTATCTGCATCGCGGCCTGTCCGGTGACAAGCCGCAACCCCTCGCACAATTCAATCGCGCGGCCCGCGATGCCGTTCAACAACGCCGCCGTGCGCGGATCGTGGGTGGGCCAGCCGCGCGCATACACGGTGGCGCCCGTCCCCGCCGTGGCGGTCATGCGTTCGCGCACCTGCGTCACTTCGGGCCGCACCGAGCCGGCGAGAATCACGCCGATGGTATCGAGCAGCACCAGCCTGGTTTGCTTTTGCACCAGCGCGGGGATGTCTTCCCAGTGGGATTCGGCTACAAATTTGGCGAGCGACTCTATGGGTTGTCCCATGTTGCTTATCCTAAAAGTTTCGCCACGTCAGTCACGGTACTGTAGCGTGCGCCGTGCGCACGACAGATTTGCGCTTCGCGTGCGGCCATACGGTTTGTCGTGCGCACAGCGCACG
>CAWUUY010000136.1:0-5290 GCA_963924885.1 uncultured Burkholderiales bacterium
CTACTCGGGCCGCTGGATCTGGTAGAGACGCGAGATCAGCGCCGACAGCTCGTCGCGCTCGTCTTCACCGGCGTGGTTCAGCGCATGCGACGGCGGATGCATGAACTTGTTGGTCAGTGCACGCGACAGTTCATCGATGACCTGCTGCGGATCGGTGCCTTTGGCAAGGCTGCGCTGCGCACGTCCGAGTTCATGGCGGCGCGAGCGCTCGGCAGTATCGCGCAGCGCACGGATGGTCGGCACCAGCTCGCGGTTGTCGAGCCAGTGCAGAAAATCCGACACCTGGTTTTCAATAATCACTTCCGCCTGCGCCACCGCGTTCTGACGCTGGTCCATGCCCTCGCGGGCGATCTGGCCCAGATCGTCGACGGTATAGAGAAAGGCATCATCCAGTGACGCGACTTCGGTTTCGATATCACGCGGCACCGCCAGATCAAACATCAGCATCGGCCGGTGCTTGCGCACTTTCAGCGCACTTTCCATCAACCCCTTGCCGATGATCGGCAGCGGGCTCGCCGTGCAGCTGACGACGATGTCGTACAACGGCAGCTGCGCACCGATGTCATTCAGCGGAATCATATGGCCGAAAAAACGGTCGGCCAACTGCTGCGCACGCGCCTGCGTGCGGTTGGCGAACGTCATCTTTCGCGGATGATGGGCGGCAAAGTGCGTCGCCGCGAGTTCGATCATTTCACCGGCGCCGATGAACAGCATGCTCTGCTCGGCGATACTCGGATAAATGCGTTCAGCCAGACGCACGGCGACGGCGGCCATCGACACCGTGCTGGTGCCGATGTCGGTTTCGCTGCGTACGGTTTTGGCAACTGAGAAGGTGCGCTGGAACAGCTTGTTGAGCATCCAGCCCAGCGTGCCGGCCTGCTCAGCCGAACGCACCGCGCCCTTGAACTGGCCGAGGATCTGCGGCTCGCCCACCACCATCGAGTCCAGGCCGCTCGCCACGCGAAAGGCGTGTTTGACCGCCTGCTCCCGCGGCAACTGGTAAAGATACGGCTCGATTTGCTGCGGTTTTAACTGGTGGTACGCCGCCATCCACTCCACGGCGGCGTGCGGCGCTTCGGCGTGGCAATAAATCTCGGTGCGGTTGCAGGTGGAGACGATCGCCGCCTCCTGCACCGGGAGCCGCGCCACCAGGTCATTCAAGGCGCCCACCAGACGCTCGGCGTGAAACACCACCTGCTCGCGCACGTTCAGCGGAGCCGTCTGGTGATTCAGTCCTATGGCGTAAAGTGGCATGGCGGTGGCGTGAACTGGGAGGATATTTTACCGTACCGACACTCGACAACCAATCGGAAATACCGGATTTGCAAGGGTTTTTTCGAGTTACGCCCTACCTGGCCGAAGTCTGAGAACGGCAAAAATGAGCGACTCGCGCTGACATGCATCCGCCATGCACACCCTCCCCACTATCCTCATTTTCAAAACGTTCTACGCGCACCTGGCGCGCATGACCTGGGATGCGCTGCTGATGCTGGTCGTGCTGCATGTGCTGATCGCCTACGCGGTACTGCGCGTGTTCGAGACCGGCGAAATCACCGAGGGTGTCGCGTTCTGGTATTACTACGTGACGACGGTGACGACGATTGGTTGCGGCGATATCGCGCCGAAAACACCAGGCGGTCGTTTATTCACGACACTCTGGATCATGCCCGGCGGCATCATGCTGTTTACCGTATCCATCGCCAAATTTTTGCAGTTCCTTGCAGACCGTTGGAGAAAACGCATGCGCGGAGAAGCCGATTATTCCGATCTTGAAAATCATATCGTCATCCTTGGCTGGCAGGGCTTGCGCACGCGGCGCATGATCGAGGAAATTGTCGCGGACACCAGTGCGGCCCGACGCGAAATCGTGCTGTGTACCACCAAGGACATCGAGAGCCCGATGCCCGATACGATCAAATTCGTACGAGATAAGGCGCTGAGCGAAGCCGGGCTGCACCGGCGCGCCGGTTCGGCGGGCGCCGCGGTGATTATCGTGTTGGGACATGACGATAACGACACGCTGGCGGCATCGCTGAACAAGACCGCGCACATCGTCGCGCATTTTGAGCAGCAGTCGTTTGCGGATATACTCTCCGCGCATTGCCCGCGCGCGGAGTTGATGGTGTCGTTGTCCATCGAGGTCATGGTGCGCGCGGCGCTCGACCCCGGCTCGTCACGCGTGCATCGCGATCTGCTGTCGGTGGTCGGCGGGCAAAATCATTTCAGCCTGCGTCTGCCTGACGATGCACCGACGGCACGCTCCGGACATCTGCTGGTGATGCTAAAGGAAAAACACAACGCCACGCTGATCGCCATCGCCGGCGACATCTACAGCCAAGGGCTGCTGCCGAACGCATCCATGGATACGCCGGTAGAGCCTAGCACAGTGCCTTACTACATCGCCGCGCGCCGTATCGATCTGACGCAGGTGAACTGGTAAACTAAAAATATCAATAAAAACAAGTGCCTATAATTGGCCCTGCACCACCACCATTTCAAAATCCACCTTGGTGGCGGAGCAGTGCGGGCAGGTCCAACTGTCGGGAACATCCTCCCAGCGCGTGCCCGGCGCGATGCCCTCGTCGGGTAATCCCAGTGTCTCCTCGTAAATAAAGCCGCACAGGATGCACATCCATTTTTTGTCGTTCATGGGTGTCTCGCGCGGGGCTACTTTTTCTTGCCCGAGGCAAACAGGGTGTCGAGCTTGCTTTCAAACGCGTGGTAGTCGAGGTAGTCGTACAGATCGTCGCGCGTCTGCATGGTATCCACCACGTTTTTCTGGTGTCCGTCGCGGCGCAGCGCCTGAAATACTTTCAGCGTCGCCGCGTTCGCCGCGCGCCAGCCCGACAGCGGATACAGCGCCATCGCCACGTCGGCGCTCTTCAGTTCCTGTGTGGAAAACAACGGCGTTTTGCCGAATTCGGTGATGTTGGCGAGGATGGGCACTTTTACGGCGGCGGCAAACTGTTTGTACATCGACAGTTCGGTAATCGCCTCCGGGAAAATCATGTCCGCGCCCGCTTCCACGCAAGCGCAGGCGCGATCCACCGCCGCCTGCAGGCCTTCGATCGCCAGCGAGTCGGTGCGCGCCATCACCACGAAGTTGCTGTCGGTCTTGGCATCGACCGCGGCCTTGATGCGATCGACCATTTCGGCCTTGCTGACGATCTCTTTATTTGGACGATGGCCGCAGCGCTTTTGCTGCACCTGATCTTCAATGTGCATGGCGCCGGCGCCGAATTTAATCAGTGCCTTGACCGTGCGCGCGATGTTGAACGCGCCGCCCCAGCCGGTATCCACGTCCACCAGCAGCGGCAGCGAACACACATCGGTGATGCGACGGATATCGGTCAGCACGTCGTCCAGCGAGCTGATGCCCAGATCGGGCAAGCCCAGCGAACCCGCCGCCACGCCGCCGCCGGACAGATAAATCGCCTTGAAACCGGTGCGCTCGGCCATGCGCGCGGCGTAAGCGTTGATGGTGCCGGCGATTTGCAGCGGCTTCTCGGCCGCCACAGCGGCGCGAAAACGCGCGCCCGCCGAGGTCGGTTGCGCACGAGCGCCAGTGGATAAGTCTGTCATTATGTGGTTACTCCGAAGGGTTGATGGGGATGCCTGAAAATCTATCTGCCGTAATGAGAGTGCCCGTCCAATTAACGGACTTAGGGAATTTCAATATGAAATACGGCCCACAAACAGGCCAAATAGCGTTATTTTATCAGTTAGCGTTATAATCGTGGACTCCAAAATATAAACGCACAATACGGACTAGTCGCTGCGTCTGCCGGACGCGTTGAATCCCACGAACAGCCGACGACCCCGATAGCCAAGGAATTCATACCATCATGCCCAGAAAATCCTCCGACGAGCCGGGCCGCCTGACCGGCACGCAAAGTATCGAACGCGCGCTGCTGCTGCTGCGCGAGATTGCCGCGCACAACCGCACCGGCTCGCGCCTGCTGGATCTCGCCACGCGCACCAGCCTGCAACGGCCCACCGTACACCGCATGCTCAAATGCCTGGCACACGAGGGCATGGTGCAACAGGATGCCGACACGTATCGCTATTACCTCGGCTCCATGGCGTTCGAGCTGGGCCTCACCGCCGCGCCGCGCTTTAATCTGCGCGAGATCGCGCATCCCGGCATGGCGCGTATCGCCGAAGCTACCGGCGACACGGTGTTTCTCACCCAGCGCAGCGGGCTGGACGCGGTGTGCATCGACCGTCACGAAGGCACGTTTCCGATCAAGACATTTACGCTTGATATCGGCATGCGCCGCCCGCTCGGCGTGGGCACGGGCAGCCTCGCCATCGTCGCCGTACTGCCCGAGGAAGAAATCCAGACCATCATCGCCAATAACCAGACGCGGTATGAGGAATACGGCGTTTCCGGCGCCACCTTGCTGACGCAGGCAAAAAAGGCGCAAAAACTCGGCTACTCGATGCGCGAAGCGCCCACGCTCGCCGGTGTGCGCTCGGTGGGCCACGCCATACGTAATCAATCCGCTACCGGCTTCGCCGCGCTGTCTGTGTCCAGTATCTCCAGCCGCATGACCGAAAAACGCGTGATTGAAATCGCGGCGCTGCTCAAGAACGAAGTGCGCCTGATCGAAAAGCAGCTTAGCACCGCCATGTGACGCAGGCGCGCCGTACAACAACCCACGCGGCGCTCGTCACGTGATCGAACTGCCCGGAATCCCGCAAAAACAATTTGTACGCGACGCGAAGTGCCCGCTCGACGGCGTGCGTGTGCTCGATCTGTCGCGCGTGGTGGCGGGCAATATGGTCAGCCTGTTGCTCGCCGACTTCGGCGCCGACGTCATCAAGATCGAAACCCCCGAAGGCGATGCGCTGCGCGATTGGCTGGTGGGTGGGGTTGCGGTCAACTGGAAGGTCTACGCGCGTAACAAAAAAAGCGTGTGTCTCAACCTGCGCAAACCCGAAGCAAAAGACTTGTTGTTAAGGCTGGTGGACAGCGCGCAGGTGTTGATCGAAAACTTCCGCCCCGGCACGCTCGAAAAAATGGGGATCGGCCCCGAGGTGCTGCACGCGCGCAATCCCAAGCTGGTGATCGTGCGCGTCACCGGTTGGGGCCAAACCGGGCCATATAAACACAAGCCCGGCTTCGGAACGCTGGCCGAGGGTATGTCGGGTTTTGCCGCGTTAAACGGCTTTGCCGACCGCGAGCCGGTGCTGCCGCCGAATCAACTCGCCGACTGCACCGCCGGCACCTACGGCGCGTTTGCCGTCATGACCGCATTGCGCCATGTTGAAGTCAGCGGTGGAATTG
>CAWUUY010000137.1:0-6269 GCA_963924885.1 uncultured Burkholderiales bacterium
GATCGAGGGCTACCAGAAAGTCATCAACGGCGCCCGCGCCGTCCTCGATCACTACCGCCCCCACATCCCCATTCATCCCGACTGGCCGATGGTGGAACTCGGTACGATTGCTCGCCTCATCAACGGGCGCGCGTATAAACAAGAGGAACTGCTCACCGAAGGACCGACGCCAGTGCTGCGAGTCGGAAACTTTTTCTCGAATCGGGGTTGGTATTACTCCGACTTGAAATTGGAAGAAGACAAATACTGCAACGAAGGCGATCTTCTGTATGCATGGTCCGCGTCATTCGGGCCGAGAATCTGGGAAGGTCCGCGCGCGATCTACCACTACCATATTTGGAAGATTGAAACGACCGACGCAATCGACAAACGATTTCTCCTTCATCTTCTTGAGGCAGATTCCGAGAAGATCAAATCTGAGGGGCATGGAATTGCGATGATGCATGCGACCAAGGGAGGTATGGAGGTGCGAAAATTTCCCCTCCCACCCCTCGCCACCCAGCAAGCCATCGTCGCCGAGATCGAAGCCGAGCAGCGGCTGGTCGCCGCTAACCGCGAACTGATCGCCCGCATCGAGAGAAAAATCCAGGCCACGCTGGCACGGGTGTGGGGCGAAAGTGTCCTTACGCCGGCGGATGACGCTGTGGAGCAGGCGGCGTGACCCCGGCGGCTGCGCCACGTATCCTGATCGTGGCCGGGCCCAACGGGGCCGGCAAAACCACGTTTGCGCGGGAATTCCTGACTGCGGAAGCGGATTGCCCCGTGTTCGTCAATGCCGACCTGATCGCCGCGGGCTTGTCGCCCTTTGCCCCTGAACTTGCCGCGCGCAAGGCGGCGCGGATCATGCTGGAAGCGATGGACGAGCACATACGCCTGCGCAAAAGTTTTGCGTTTGAGACGACATTGTCGGGCCGCGCCTACGCGCAACACATTTCCCCAATGGCAGGCGCTGGGCTATCACGCCAAGCTGTTTTTTTTACGGCTGCCGCATGCCGAGCTGGCGATAGAGCGCGTGGCCCAGCGCGTGCGGCAGGGGGGACATGACGTCCCCGCCGATGTCATCCGGCGCCGTTTCGCCTCGGGGCTGAACCATTTCGAAGCCATGTATAAGCCCTTGGTGGACAGTTGGGTGTTGTTTGACAATTCCACGCGTCCGGCTATTCTTGTGGACTGGAGCGAAAAATGAATCCGAAGCCGATAGAACTTGCCAAAGACGCCGATATTCGCGGCTCCTGGGCCGCCCTGCAGCGGGCGTGTACCTCGGCCGCGCGCATTGCGCAGAGCACGGGCACACGTCTCGTAGTGGTTGACTCGTCCGAGACGAGCGAGAGGCAAACTCCTGGCGCACCACAGCCGCCCCAGGCAATTAACAGCCTCCCAAGCTGACCGGCAATTTCCGCGATTGAACACTGCCTGCCACCATCGTTCACAGCAGGGCGGGCGGTCTTTGGCAGTTTTGTTTCTATTACAAACCAGAGTACCGCATGATCCGCGACCCCGCCTCCTTCCAAATCCTCCTCGACACCATCGCGCGCCTGGTGCGCGAGAAGCTGATTCCGCGCGAGCGTGAAGTCACCGAGACGGATGAAATCCCCGCTGACATCATGGCCGAGATGCGGCGCATGGGTTTGTTCGGGCTGACCATCCCCGAGGAATACGGCGGGCTGGGTTTGACCACCGAGGAAGAAGCGCTGACCAGCATGGCGCTGTGCGAGGCGTCGCCGGTGTTTCGTTCGATCATGGGTACCAACAACGGCATCGGCGGAATGGGCATTGTGATCGACGGTACCGAGGCGCAGAAACAAAAGTATTTGCCGCGCCTGGCCACCGGCGAGATCATCGGTTCGTTTGCGTTGACCGAGCCCGGCTCCGGTTCGGATGCAGCGTCGCTGACCACGCGCGCCGAGAAGCAGGGCGATCACTACATCGTGAATGGCACCAAGCGCTACATCACCAACGCGCCCGAAGCGCACATCTTTACGCTGATGGCGCGCACTGATCCGAACTCCAAGGACGCCAGCGGTGTGTCGGCGTTTATCGTCGAGCGCGACTCAAAGGGTTTAACCGTCGGCAAGCCTGATCGTAAAATGGGCCAGCGGGGTTCGCACACCGCCGATGTGATTTTTGACAACGCGCGCGTGCCTGCGGACGCCGTGATCGGCGGCAAGGAGGGCATGGGTTTTAAAACCGCGATGAAGGTGCTGGATCGCGCGCGGCTTAACATTGCCTCGGTATGCACTGGCATCGCGCAACGTTGTCTCAACGAAGCGCTGGCCTATGCTAAAGAGCGCAAACAATTCGGCAAACCCATCGCCGATTTCCAGTTGATACAGGCGATGCTCGCCGATTCCAAAACCGAAATCTACGCCGCGCGCAGCATGGTGCTTGAAGCCGCACGCAAACGCGATACCGGCGCGAACATCACACTGGAAGCTTCGTGCTGTAAGTTATTTGCCTCGGAAATGGTGGGTCGCGTGGCGGATCGCGCGGTGCAGATCCATGGCGGCGCGGGGTATATGCAGGAGTATGCGGCTGAGCGGTTGTATCGCGACGTGCGGCTGTTTCGCATATTCGAGGGCACGACGCAAATACAGCAATTGGTGATTGCGCGGCATATGTTACGTTAGGCTACGGCAGGTTGCGCGACCGCTAAACTGCACCCCACCGTCGTTCCGGGCTTGACCCGGAACCCAGTACGTTCAATCATGCGAAGCATCCGAATAATGCGCCTGTGGCGCGGGTAACAACCTGGGTTCCAGCTTTCGCTGGAATGACGGCGGAGGAGGCACATGTCTGGACAACTGAAGATACTCATCGGCGCCCTCGTGGCAGGCGTGATGTCAGCACAAGCCCAAACCTACCCCAACAAACCCATTCGCATGGTCGTGCCCTTCGCCCCCGGCGGCACCGGTGAATTCTTGTCGCGCAGCATCACGCCGCGCATGGGCGAGTTGATGGGGCAGCAGTTCATTGTGGATTTTCGCGGCGGTGCGGGCACCACGCTTGCCGCAGGGTTGGTCGCCACCGCGCCCGCCGACGGCTACACCGTGCTGATTCAGACCCTCACCACCCAAGCCATTAACGAAAGCCTGTACTCAAAACTCGCCTACAACACCAACAGGGATTTCGCGCCGGTGGGTTTGATCGCGGTGATTCCCATCGTGCTGGCCGCGCATCCGTCGCTGCCCGCGCGCAACGCGAAGGAACTCGCCGCGCTGTCGCGGGCGCGGCCGGGCACGCTTAATTTCGGCACTGCGGGTATCGGCACGTCTTCGCACTTTGCGGTGGAGTTGTTCAAGCTCGCGTCGAAAGCCGATCTCACGCACATACCGTACAAGGGCGCGGGGCCTGCGACCATTGATGCCATGGCGGGCTTTATTCCGCTGGTGGCCGATGCCATCACCTCGCTCAAGCCGCACATCGATAGCGGAAAAGTTCGCGGCATTGCCATCGGCAGCGCGCAACGTTCCGAAGGCGCGCCGGGGCTTGCAACGTTCGCCGAATCGGGCTATCCCGGTTTTGAAGCGAGTACGTGGTGGGGAATTCTTGCGCCTGCGCGTACCCCGGCGGCGATCATTGCGCGGCTCAACACCGAGCTGAATAAATCGCTCGAAGACGGCGGCGTGAAGAAGCGCTTGCTGTCGCACGGCGCAACGCTCAAGTTCGGCACACCCGCGGAAGCAGGTGATTTGTTCAACTTGGAGTTTGAAAAATGGGCAAAGGTGGTCAAGGCCACCGGTACGCGCGTGGATTAAGTATTGACGTAACTATCTATTTTTATTGAGTAATTTATAAAGGATGACTTGTGGCATTTGAAAAACTGATTCAGGATTTCCAGGAACGCACCGCCGAAGCCGTCGGTATGGGCGGCCCCGAAAAACTCGCCAAGCGCAAAGCCGAAGGCAACCTCAACGCGCGCGAGCGTATCGATTATTTGCTGGATAAAGACAGCTTCATTGAATCCGGCCGTTTCGCGCGCAGCCATCGGCCCGAGGTCAAGCACAAGACGCCGGCGGATGGAAAAGTCGCCGGCTTTGGTCGCATCTATGGACGCGAAGTAGGGCTGGTGTCGAATGATTTCACCGTGATGGGCGCCTCCAGCGCGGTGATCAACATGAAAAAGATCAAGCACGTGAAGCAAACCGCAGCCAGGCGTGGCATGCCGCTGGTGCTGCTGGGCGAATCGTCGGGCGCGCGTATGCCTGATCGCATGGGCGCCGCGGGCCGCGCCATCATCGCGCAGGACCCGACCGAATATCAGCGCCTGCGCGAGTCGCCGTGGTGTTCGGCGTTGCTCGGCCAGTGCTACGGCTCATCGACCTGGTATTCGGCGATGTCGGATTTTGTGGTGATGCGCAAAGGCGCGATTATGGCCATCGCCAGCCCCAATGTGACCTCGATTGCGATTAACAAACCGATCACCGCCGAAGAGCTCGGCGGATGGAAGTTGCTCACCGGCATTTCCGGCCTGGCCGACATGGCGGTCGATACCGACGAGCAATGTCTCGATGCGATCAAGAAATTTCTGTCATATCTGCCCAGTCACCACATGGCTGCGCCGCCCGAGGCGCCGGTGCCCGCCGGCTCCGATGAGGCGAGCAAAACCATCCTCGACATTATGCCGGAGTCGCGCAATCAGGTGTACGACGTGCGCAAAATCATCAAGGCGGTGGCGGATAAAGATTCGACGTTTGAACTCAAAGAACGCTACGGCAAATCCATTACCACCATGCTCGCGCGTCTTGACGGCAAGAGCGTCGGTTTTATCGCCAACAACCCGCTCTACAAAGGCGGCGCACTGGATGCCTATGCGTGCAACAAAGTCACCAGCGACATGGTGCTGTGCGACTCGTTCAACATCCCGCTGGTGTTCATGGTCGATGTGCCCGGCTTTTTGATCGGTATCGAAGGCGAACTGCGCGGCATGCCGGGCAAAGTCATCAACTGGATGAACGCGATGACGCTGGTGACGGTGCCGAAAATCACCGTGATGATGCGCAAAAATTACGGTCAGGCGTTTATCAACATGGCGGGCGGCAAAAACGCCGACGAAATCGCCTGCTGGCCGATGGCGGATTTGGGCTTCATGGACCCGGCGGTGTCGGTCAACGTTCTCTACGGCGTAAAATTTGAAGACGACCCCGAGCGCTTCAAACAACTCAAAGCCGAAGTCGAGCGTGACACCTCCGCGTGGGGCCTCGCTGAACTATACGAAGCGCAAAACGTGATCGATCCGCGCGACACGCGTGAGTACCTGATCCGCACGCTGGAAGTGCATCGCTTGCGGTTGAAGAACGGCGTGGGCGAGCATTTGCTGCGTAATTGGCCGACGAGTTACTGACATTTCAAACAAACATCATGCCCATAGTCAAACGCCCCAATCACCCCGATATCCACTACAGCGTCGATGATTTCACCGACCCGTGGAAGAATGCGCCGTACCTGATTTTGCAGCACGGCTTTGGCCGCTCCGGCAAATTTTGGTATAGCTGGGTGCCGTATCTAACGCGCTGGTTCAAGGTGGTGCGGCCCGATGTGCGCGGCTTGGGGCAATCGCCCGCCGATTTTGATTTGCAGCGCGATTTCACCGTGGATAACTGTGTTGGCGATCTGGCGGCGATCATTGACGACCTCGGTGCGGACGCCGTGCATTACTGCGGCGAATCGATGGGCGGCATACTTGGCATGGTGCTCGCCGCCACGCTTCCCAAACGCGTGCGCACGCTGACGCTGGTGTCCTCGCCGGTGAATCTGAACGAGACCACCAAGACCACCTACGCGCTGGGTCATAAATCCGAATCCGAAGCGCAAAAAGAAATGGGCATGAAAGCATGGGTGGCGGCGACAAATCGCACCACGCGCTTTCCGCCGAACGCCGATCCGGCGCTGCTCGATTGGTATGAGCAGGAGTTCTCGCGCAACAACCCCGACGTGCAAGCCGCGATGAGCCGCGCGTTGCATGCCGCGAGCGCGCTGCCGTATCTGTCAAAAATTCAGTCGCCCGTGCTGGGCCTGTATCCGTCCGCCGGACCGATCACCAGCAACGAGCAGATGGCCATGCTCAAAGACAACATCCGCAACTTCACGCTGATCCAGTTGCCGTCAACCTTTCACAAAATACAACTGATGTTCCCGCGCGCCTGCGCCACGCATTTGCTGCACTTCGCGGCGGCGCATGATGGTGTGGCGTGTCACGAGGCGTAAGGTGCTCAGTCGCGTGGCCGAGTCGCTGACCCACACACCGTTGTTCCCGCGCAGGCGGGAACCCA
>CAWUUY010000138.1:0-7946 GCA_963924885.1 uncultured Burkholderiales bacterium
GTGCGAGGGTGCGTTGCTGGTGGTTGATGCATCGCAAGGCGTCGAGGCGCAGACGGTAGCCAACTGCTACACCGCAATTGAACTCGGGATCGAAGTGGTGGCGGTGCTTAATAAAATGGATTTGCCGCAGGTCGATCCGGAGCGCGTCATCGGCGAAATCGAAGACATCATCGGTATTCCAGCCACTGACGCGGTCAAAGTGAGCGCCAAATCAGGTGAAGGCGTGGCCGATGTGCTCGAAGCAGTAATCGAGCGCATACCGGCGCCTAAAGGCGATGTGTCGCGTCCGCTCAAGGCGCTGATGATTGATTCGTGGTTTGACAACTATGTTGGCGTGGTCATGCTGGTGCGCGTGGTGGATGGCGCGCTGAAACCCAAAGACCGGCTGCAACTGATGTCCACCAAGGCGAATTACACCTGCGAACACGTGGGCGTATTTACGCCCAAGTCGCGTCCGCGCGACATGCTGTCCGCGGGCGAAGTGGGTTTTATCATTGCGGGCATTAAAGAACTTGACGTCGCCAAGGTGGGCGACACGATTACGCTGGCAGACAATCCCGCCAGTGAAGCGCTGCCTGGGTTCAAGGAAATCAAGCCGCAGGTTTTTGCCGGGCTGTATCCGGTCGAGTCCAACGAATACGACGGCTTGCGCGATGCGCTGGAAAAGCTGCATCTGAATGATTCTTCATTGCGGTACGAGCCGGAATCATCCACCGCGCTGGGTTTTGGCTTTCGCTGCGGATTTTTGGGCCTACTGCACATGGATATCGTGCAGGAGCGGCTGGAACGCGAATACGGCGTATCGCTGATTACCACGGCGCCGACGGTGGTGTATCAGGTGCTGCTGGCCGATGGAGCCGTCATCGAAATTGAAAATCCGTCCAAGCTGCCGGACGCGTCAAAGGTCGATGAGGTTCGCGAGCCCATCATCACGGCGTCGATCCTAGTGCCGCAAGAGTACGTCGGCGCCGTGATCACGTTGTGTACCCAAAAACGCGGCGTGCAGCGCAACATGCAGTATCTGGGCCGGCAGGTAATGCTGACCTATGAATTGCCACTGAATGAAGTGGTGATGGATTTCTTTGACAAGCTGAAATCAGTGTCGCGCGGTTACGCGTCGCTGGATTATGATTTTCTCGAATATCGCGCCGGCGATATGGTCAAGCTCGATATCCTGATTAACGGCGAGCGGGTAGATGCGTTATCGTTGATCGTGCATCGTGAAAATTCGCAATACCGCGGGCGCGACTTGGTGACGCGCATGCGCGGATTGATCCCGCGGCAGATGTTCGATATTGCCGTGCAGGCCGCGATAGGATCGAATATTATTGCGCGCGAAACGGTCAAGGCGCTGCGCAAGAACGTGCTCGCCAAGTGTTACGGTGGCGATATTTCACGCAAACGGAAGCTACTGGAAAAGCAAAAGGCAGGCAAGAAACGCATGAAGCAGGTGGGCAACGTGGAAATTCCGCAAGAAGCGTTTCTGGCAATCCTGCAGGTTGACAAGTAACTACGCTTAGAGGAAATGGCATTCCCATGAATTTTCCGCTGATAATGTTCGTGCTTCTGGTGGTGACCGGCGTGGTTTGGCTGGCAGATATCTATTTTTTCCGGCGCGGTCGCGAGGCTGCCGCGAACGCTGCGGTGGCTGAATTGAACGCACGCGCCGGCATGCCGGAGGATCCCAAGGAGCAGGAAAAGCTGGATCAAACGCGAAACGACGTGCGCGATTCGCACCTCAAGCAGCCGTGGTGGATCGAATATGCCGTCAGTTTCTTCCCGGTGATTATGATTGTTTTTTTGCTGCGTTCGTTTCTGGTGGAGCCGTTCAAAATACCATCGGGATCGATGTTGCCGACGTTACTCATCGGCGATTTCATCCTGGTCAACAAATACACCTACGGCATTCGGATTCCGATCATCAACCAAAAGATTGTCGATATCAATCAGCCGAAGGGTGGCGACGTCATGGTGTTTCGTTTCCCTGAAAATCCGTCACAGGATTACATCAAGCGCGTGATTGGCGTGCCGGGCGACACGGTGGCGTATCGCGACAAGCGGCTGAGCATCAACGGCGTCGAACTCACGACCACGCAAGACGGAGAATACAATTACGTGGAAGGAGGGCTGAATTTTACTGCGTCGGCACTCCTGTCCGAAGTGCTGGGGCCATCCCGGTATTCCATCCTTACCCAGAGTGATATGCCCCCGGTGCATCTGGGCGGCGTAACGCAGTTTCCGTTCCGGGAAAATTGTGTCTACAATGTAAGCGGATTCACCTGCAAGGTGCCCGCGGGGTACTACTTCATGATGGGTGACAACCGCGACCGCAGCAGCGACAGCCGTTATTGGGGATTTGTGCCGGACGAGAATATAGTCGGCAAGGCGTTTCTCATCTGGTTCAATTTTGACGAATTCAAACGCATCGGATCATCGATTAACTGAGCTGAAGGGAGAACGTTATGCTGAAACAGAGAGGGCTTACGCTTTCGGGATTTATGACTTGGGCGATTATTTTGGCGTTTGCCGCGCTGTTAGCATTCAAGATCGGACCCACGTATCGCGACAATATGACCATTGAAAAGCACTTCACCACGATTGCAAAAGACTCTTCATTTTCAAGCGGCGTCCGTGGGCCGATCGAGCAAGCTTACAATCGGCGGATGGAGATAGACCGAATTGATGCGATTAGTTCCAAGGATATCGTCATTGAAAATGCAGGCAGAGGCATAACGCTGAGTGTGAGTTACACCAAATGCGTTCCGATGGTCTATAACATCAGCGCCTGTATGGAATTTAATCCGAGGTCGCGTTAAGCAGCCGGTGGCTACGCCTTATCGATGGATGCCGATGTATTGCAGCAGCGTATTGGGTACCACTTTCGCAACGCCGATCTGCTGCGGCGCGCTTTGACGCACCGCAGTTTCGCGGCAACGCATAATGAGCGCTTGGAGTTTCTTGGCGACAGCATCGTTAACTGTGTCATCACGCAGGCGCTCTTTGAATAATTCCCTGATTTACCCGAAGGCGAACTGTCACGTTTGCGCGCCACTCTGGTCAGTGAGCCCGCGCTTGCCGAGCTGGCGGGGCAACTGGACTTGGGGGCGGCGCTAATGCTAGGCGAAGGTGAATTGAAAAGTGGCGGCGCCAAGCGTCCTTCCATTGGGGCGGATGCGCTGGAGGCTGTGTTCGGCGCTGTCTTTGTTGATGGTGGATATGATGCGGCAAAGCACGCCGTGCATCACGTTTTTGAGGCGCATCTGAAAATTATACATGCGGGAACGCCCTCCAAAGACGCCAAAACGCTGTTGCAGGAATTGCTTCAGGGCAAGCGGCTCACGTTGCCGTCGTACACCGTGATAGCCGTTACTGGGGATGCGCACGAGCAGCGTTTTGAAGTCGAATGCGCGATCGATGCGCTGAGCATCAATTGCCGCGGCAGCGGCACCAGCCGCCGCCGTGCCGAACAAGAGGCCGCTCTCCAAGCCTATGAACAAGCCATGCGCCCATGAGCCTCGAATCCCCGCGCAGCGGTTATGTGGCGATTGTCGGGCGGCCCAACGCCGGCAAGTCGACCTTGCTCAATGCGCTGATAGGCCAAAAAATCAGCATAACCTCGCGCCGACCGCAGACCACGAGGCAAAATATCGCGGGCATCCTGACGCGGCCTGATACACAACTGGTGTTTCTCGATACACCGGGTTTTCAAACGCAATACCGCAGCGGTCTTACCAAGGCGATGGATCGTGGCTTCAGGAATGCATTGGCGGAAGCGGACGTGGTGCTGTGGCTGCTGGATGTCACATCACGAGCGCATGCCGATGACGAGCTTCACGCGCGGCTGGAGGGGCATCCATCGGTGGTGATGGCGCTGAACAAGATAGATAAAATAAGCAATAAAAATCAAATACTTGAATACATGGCATCATTGGATACGGCGTATCATCCAGAGGCTATCGTGCCGATTTCCGCGCAGAATAATCTGCAACTTGATACGATGCTCGATGCGCTTACGCCATTGCTGCCGCAGCGGGCGTTTCTCTACCCGGAAGATGATGTCACCACGGCGAGCGTGCGAGCCTTGGCCGCTGAAATGGTGCGCGAAAAATTATTCCGCCTTCTCGGGCAGGAATTACCGTATTCGACTGCCGTGGAAATCGAGACCTTCGAAGAGAAGGCGGGGCTGACCCGCATTCGCGCCGTGATCCTGGTGGATAAGCCGGGACAAAAAGCCATTGTGATCGGCAAGGGCGGTGAAAAACTGAAAGAAATCGGTACCGCCGCGCGCAAGGACATCGAAAAACTGGTGGGTGGCAAGGTGTTTCTTGAGCTGTGGGTCAAGGTCAAACAATCATGGGCAGATGACCGCCGCACGCTGGACCGCCTCGGCCTGTCTTAACCGCGGGCCATGAGCGCGTCGCGAAGCGCCCGGCACACGGAGCAACCGGGTTACGTTCTGCACAGCTATCCTTATCAGGAGACCAGCCTGATCGTCGAACTGTTCACGCGCGAATTCGGGCGCATCGGCGTGGTAGCCAAGGGTGCAAAACGTCCGCACTCGGCGCTGCGCAGCGTGTTAATGCCGTTTCACGCGCTGACGCTCGACTGGTCGGGCAAGTCCGAGCTTAAAACACTGCGCACGGCGGAATGGCGGGGCGCCTTTCGATTGTTGAAGGGGCGCGCGCTGATTTGCGGTTTTTATCTCAACGAACTGCTGATGAAGTTGCTGCACCGTGATGATCCGCACGATGCGCTGTTCGATGCGTATGAGCAGACATTGCAGGCGTTGCAGGCGGGAAACGATCAGGCCATCGTGCTGCGCGGTTTTGAAAAGCGCTTGTTGAGCGAATTGGGCTACGCACTGGTGCTGGACCGCGACGCGCAATCGCAGCGCCCGCTGGAAGCGCAGCGACGCTACCAGTACATCATCGATCACGGCCCGGTCTCCATGGACGTCGGCCAAAACGGGTTAGAATTGCTGGGACAAACCCTGATCGACATGAACAACGACTGCTACACCTCCGCCGTCACGCAACAGCAAAGCAAAATACTGATGCGCACGCTGATCGGCCATTATCTTGGCGGTCAAGCCCTGCACAGCAGACAGTTGCTGATCGACTTGCAGGGCTTGTAGGCGGCACGATGACCGGCATGCCGACACGACTAAGCGTCAACCTGAACAAGGTAGCCTTGCTGCGCAACTCGCGCACACTGGGCATCCCCAGCGTGACGCGGGCCGCGGTCATCGTGATCGAAGCCGGCGCGCTCGGGCTTACCGTGCATCCGCGCCCGGATCAACGCCACATCCGCCCGCACGACGTTGATGACCTGGCCGAGCTGGTGCGCGCCCATACCCACATCGAATATAACATCGAGGGCAATCCCTTCGAGAACCTACTCGACTATGTGCGCAAGGTACGCCCACACCAATGTACGTTGGTGCCGGACGATCCTGCGCAGTTCACCTCCGATCACGGCTGGGATCTGGCGCGCGATGCTTCTCGCCTGCGACCGATCATTGCTGAAATGAAAGCATTGGGCGCGCGCGTCAGCCTGTTCATGGATGCCGACGCGGACCACATGGCTCGCGCGGCAGAGGCGGGTGCTGATTGCGTGGAGCTTTATACCGAACCCTATGCCAAGGCGTTTGCCACACCGGCGCAGAACGCCGTGGTCGCGCAATTCGCCGCCGCAGCCACCGCCGCGCGCAAGGCCGGATTGATCGTCAATGCGGGACATGATCTGAACAGCCTGAATCTCACACCGTTTTTGGCGGGCGCGGGGCCGGTGGCGGAAGTATCAATCGGCCACGCGCTGATTGCCGACGCCATCGAATGGGGATTGGAGGCAACCGTGCGCGCCTATCTTGCGGCCATTGCGCGTGCCGGCGAAGCTGCGGCATGATTTACGGCATCGGCGTGGATCTGGTGGAAACGCCGCGCATCGAGCGTTTGCTGGCGCAATACGGCGAGCGCTTTGCGCGGCGCGTGCTGACTGAACTGGAGTGGCCAGGTTATAAACGCAGCAACAAACAGGTGCTGTTCGTCGCCAACCGTTTTGCCGCGAAAGAAGCCTTCTCAAAAGCCATGGGTACGGGGTTTCGTTATCCCGTTACACTGCAAAATATCAGCGTGATGCAGAACAAAGCGGGCAAGCCCGGCTATGTGTTGAGCGAAGCGCTGACGGCGGCGATGCAGCAGCGCGAAATCGCCGGCCACCATCTCACCATCAGTGACGAAAAGACCATGGCTTGCGCCGTGGCCATACTTGAAAAATGAATAAAAACAACAACTTAAATCTAGGCCCCGTGATGCTGGATGTGGTAGGCCTGACGCTGACCGATGAGGATCGCAAGCGCTTGTTGCATCCGCAGACCGGCGGCGTGATTTTGTTTTCGCGTAACTTTCAATCGCCCTCGCAGGTCGCCGCTCTCACGGCGGAAATACACGCGTTGCGTACCCCGGCGCTGCTGATCGCGGTGGATCACGAAGGCGGGCGCGTGCAGCGTTTTCGCGAAGGTTTCACCGCGATTCCCGCGATGCGCGAGCTTGGCAAGGCATGGGAAAAAAATACCGTCCACGCGAAACAATTCTCGCAGGACACCGGTTACGTGCTGGCGGCGGAACTGCGCGCGCATGGCGTTGATCTGACCTTCGCGCCCGTGCTCGACGTGGATTTCAAACGCAGCAGCGTCATAGGCGACCGCGCGTTTCACGCCGATCCGGACATCATCGCGCCGCTGGCGCAGGCATTGGTGCAGGGATTCAACCTGGGCGGCATGTCATCGGTAGGCAAACATTTTCCGGGACACGGCCATGTGCGTGCCGATTCGCATCACGAAATTCCCGTGGATGATCGTTCGTACGTGGACATCGAGCAATGCGATCTGATACCGTTTCGGCGACTTATCAGTGCTGGCATGGGCGCGATCATGCCAGCACACGTGATTTATCCCCAAGTCGATGCACAGCCCGCCGGGTTTTCAGCCAAGTGGCTGAAACAGATTCTGCGCAAGCAGCTTGAGTTCGACGGCGTGATTTTCAGCGACGATCTGTCGATGGAAGGCGCCAAGGGAGTAGGCGATATCGTTGCCCGCACCCAGGCCGCTCTGACGGCCGGCTGCGACATGGTGCTGGTGTGCAATGACGCGGGCGCCGCCGATGAATTGCTGGCCCGCCTGGATTACCAGGTGCCCGCCGTCGGACAAGCCCGGCTCGCGCGCATGCGCGGTCGCGGCGCCATACATGACATGGCTGCGTTGCGCGGCGTGGCGGAATACCAGCGCGCGCTTGCTGCCGTGCAAACCATCGGCAAGCGCGAAGGCGACTTGTTCGCGTAATCCTGGTGCTTGCATCCGCCAAACCCGTGATCGATTCCGGCTTGCTTGCGTGCCGGCAATGCAGCCGGCTGGCGCGTTTTCTGATGCAGGTGAGAAAGGATCATCCAGCGTATCACGCCCGCCCCGTGCTGCCGTTCGGCGTCGCCTCGCCTAAATTGCTGATCGTCGGCCTCGCGCCCGGCATGCACGGCGCCAATCGCACGGGGCGCCCGTTTACCGGCGATTACGCCGGTGTGCTCTTGTATAAAACCCTTCATAAACATGGGCTTGCAAATCAAGCCGAAGGCGCGGCACCGGATGACGGTTTAAAACTCAAACACTGCCGCATCACCAATGCGGTGAAATGTCTACCGCCCGAAAACAAGCCGTTGCCGGCTGAAATCAAACAGTGCAACGGTTATTTGCGCGCGGAAATCAACGTGTTGCCCAAGTCAGCGGTACTGTTCGCGTTGGGCAATATTTCGCATCAGGCGATCCTGCGCGCACTGGATTTGAAAGTGAAAGCGTTTCCGTTCAAGCACGGCGCCTGCCATGAACTGCCCGATGGCCGCGCGCTGTTCGACAGTTACCATTGCAGCCGCTACAACACCAACACGCGGCGGCTCAC
>CAWUUY010000139.1:0-3622 GCA_963924885.1 uncultured Burkholderiales bacterium
CCCACCACGGTATCCGCGATGCCAAACAGCACCGCGCCGATACCCGCGATCACGCCACCGGCGGTAAGCACCTTGCGCGGCCCCAGCGTATCGACCAGCACGCCGGTGGGCAACTGCATCACGGCATACACATAAAAATAGGTGGCCGACAGCGCGCCCAGAGCGGCGCCGCTGACGGCGAACGCGGTTTGCAGCTCATTGGCGATGGTGCCCGGCGCGACGCGATGAAAAAACGCGATCCAGAACCCCGCCGCGCCGAGCGCAACAACCAGCCAGCGCGGGGTCACGAAGGAAACTCGCAGCGCATGCAGTATCCAGTGCGAATCAAGGTCACCGGGCAGGTTTCCCGGCGCTCAACCATTCCGATGCACCGATGCGCCGCCTGCCTGAATTACGGACGTCGCTGGCTGCCAAACCAGAAATCATGCGCTGCGGCGAAATCGGCCACGTTTTCGTGCGACCAGATTCCCGTGCGCCGTGCCCACGCCTGCTGCGAGCGCCAGACTCTTTCAAACATCGGGTTGATCTTGACGTGGCGCGCGACCACCGCAGCCCACGCCTTCATTTGCGCTTGGAGCACCTCGGCGGGCGTTTTCTGAAAGCTGACGCCATGCTTGTCCCGCAACCAGCCCTGATCGTCGGGGTAGCGATGTAACGCTTTCCACGACATATCGGCGCTGGCAGCGTCCGCCGCATGGCGTACCATGGCCTGAACATCGGTGGGTAGCGCTTCAAATTTTTTGCGGTTAATCAGCACCACGAACGTTTCGGACGTGCGGTGATAACTTTGCAGCATGCCGACTTTTGCGGCATCGGAAACACCGAGCCAGCGGCTGGAACTCGCGTTGTTGAATTCCGCTCCATCAAGTTTGTCGTCTTTCAGGGCTGCGACGATGTCGGCGTCCGCCAACGTTTCCGCGCGCGCACCCAGTTCACGATAGAACTCCGCCACCAATCCCGCCGCAGGCATTTTCAGACCTTTGAAGCGCGCGCTGGACAACACCGGTTTCTTGAACCAACCCAGCGGCTGCGCCGGCATCGGTCCGGTAAAAAAAGGCGTCACATTGAGATTCGCCTGACGATGGACGAGATCAAGAAAAAGCTCCATGCCGCCGCCGTAACGCATCCACGCCAGGAATCCGTTGGCATCCATGCCCAGCGCCGGTCCTGCGCCGAACAGCGAAAACGAGGTATCGCGCGCATGCCAGTAAGCCGGCACGGCATGGCAGCCGTCGATCACGCCTTTGTGTACGGCGTCCAGTAGTTCCTGCGGCTTGACCACCGCACCCGAGGGCAGCATTTCCACCCGCAGCCGCGCGCCCGCCATGTCGTTTATTTTCTTGCAAAAATCGAGCGCATATTCGTGAAATATGTCCTTCGCCGACCATGCGCCGTGCAGACGCAATGCGACGGGCGACTGTTGCGCCTTCGCAGTCATCGGAAACGATGCGGCAGCCGCACCGGCTGCGCCCACGCCACGCAGAAAACGGCGGCGCGTCGACACGGCGTTGTTCAACGCATCTGTCTGCAGAAAAATCCTTCGTGTTTTCGGCATTGTTTGAGGAGAATCAGACGTTCAACAAGGTCACCTGCCCGGCAAGCAAGCCTGGGCAGCAGCCGCGAGAATCAGTCGTCCTTATTTTTCAGCGACTGATACAGATCAGCCGCCATCATCACAAAGCCGATGAGGATGACGATGATGAGTGAAATTTCCTTCATTTTCCACGCAATCGCCCCGCTGAATATGGTGAATAGCGTTATCGCAAGCAAAGCTGCCACATATTTCACGATCATGATTTGCTCCAGTCTAAATACAAATTAGTTTTGTACCAGTGTGCCGGTCAGCCAGCGCGCGGTGCGCAGCAAGCGCGCATCGCCCATGCGCGGCCCCACCAGTTGCGCGCCCAGCGGCAATCCATTGGCGCCGGTCATCAGCGGCAGATTCAGCGCGGGCATGCCGCAAAATGTCCACAACGTGCAGAACGCCGGATCGCCTGTCGCGTCGAGTCCACGTGGCGCCGTGCCTGCGGCGGATGGCGTCAATATCGCGTCGTAATGCGAATAAATTTCTGCCAGCGCCTCATTCACCATCGGCATGCGCGCCAGCGCCTTCTGGTAATCCAGCGCGGAAATGGCACGCCCGCGCTCAAGTTGCGCGCGTAGCGATTCCGACAATCGATCACGTCCTCGCTCCCACTCGGCATCATAGTTCGCGGCGATCTCGGCTTCCATCACCGTGCGCTGCCATTCCCACGCACGGCTCGCGGATTCCGGCAACTCCACTTCGCTGACACGATCACCGAGATGCGCCACCAACTCGGCGAACGCATCGCGTGTTTCCGGCTCGGCGCGCTCCCACATCGGGGTTTTGATAAACGCGATGCTGGGCGGCATCGGCGGCGCTTCGCGCAGGGTGGCGAGCAGCGGAGGGCGCGCGCGCGGACGCGTATCCGGATCGGCCTCATCGGCGACCATCAGTTGTTCGGCAATCAGCGCAATATCTTCGAGCGTGCGCGCGAACACGCCGATTTGATCCAGCGCGCGCGACTGCTTTAACACGCCGCTGCGCGGAATCAATCCGTACGTCGGCTTGAAACCATACACGCCGCAATACGCCGCGGGCCGGATGACTGAACCATTCGTCTGCGTGCCCACCGCCAGCGGAACCATGCCCGCGGCAACCGCCGCCGCCGAACCGCTGGACGATCCGCCCGGCGTGTGTTCCGCGTTGTGCGGATTGCGCGTCTTGCCGGGAAAATACGTGGCGAGTTCGGTGGTAACCGTCTTGCCCATGATTACGGCGCCTGCCGCACGCAATGCGCTCACCAGCGCCGCATCCAACACCGGCAGGCGTCCGGCGTGCAGCACCGTGCCGTCCTCGGTCGGCATGTCTGCGGTGTCGATGATATCTTTGATGCCGACAGGAAGGCCATGCAACAGGCCGATGGCTGCACCCTGCCTGCGTATGTCGTCGCGCACGCGTGCACGTGCCAGCGCATGATCCGCATCGAGGTGCGCCCACGCCTGCACCTGGCCATCCACCTCGCGCACACGCGCGAGGCAGGCTTCCATCAGCTGCTCGGCGCTGATCGCGCCGTCGCTGATGGCGCGCGCAGCGTCCATCGCCGACAGCCAGTTGAGCCGTGTCGCATCCATGCGGTTATTTTCCGTAGAGCGTGTTCGGCAGCCACATCGCGATGCCGGGAAACACATACACCATCAGCATGCTGAGCAGCACCACATACAAAAACGGCATGCAGCCGCGGAAAATATCCGCCAGCAACACACTCGGCGGTGACACCCCCTTCAAGTAATAAGCCGACATCGCCATCGGCGGCGACAGGAACGCCGTTTGCAGATTGAGCGCCACCAGCACGCCGAACATGATCGGATCGATGCCGAAGTGCGGCAGCAAGGGCAGGAAGATCGGCACGAAAATAATGATGATCTCGGTCCACTCCAGCGGCCAACCGAGGATGAAAATGATGAACTGCGAGGCCAGCAGGAAGGTGATCGGGCTTAGTTCCAGACCCAGCACGAATGACTTGATAAGGCCCTCGCCGCCGAGGTAAGCGAATATCGAGGCAAACGTCGCCGAGCCGACAAACAGCCAGCACACCAT
>CAWUUY010000140.1:0-3695 GCA_963924885.1 uncultured Burkholderiales bacterium
CTCGCCCCCATCGCTTCCACCCCACCACGATGTCAAAAGCATTATTTTCTTGCACACGCTTCATCATCCGCGTTTCCACCCTGCAAAATGATTGACTTGCCAAGTCCCCCACTATGAAGCAACAATGCCCTACAGATAAAAACAACGGGGCGACATGGCGATGGATGGTGACACAAAAACATTTCGCGCAGCACAATATGTGCGCATGTCGACGGAGCATCAACAGTATTCGACTAGCAACCAAGGTGACAAGATCAAGGAGTATGCCGACAAGCTGTAGCTGGCGGGGTAAAAGCGCTTAAATCTGGCGGAATTTTAAGTTCGCGAACGGATTGCGCCAAGGGTCCCATACGGGCCCCTTGTGCTTGAGAAGTTTCCGTCGTTAAAACGATGAATCGAGGTCTTGGTCAGTAGCGCAACCTGAGGGGAGCTGCGGGCGTCGGTCTTCACGTAAGTAGTTGGTGATTGCGACTTGGTAGTGTCGCCCGATGGCCTCGCGCAGATCGTCAAGTAGTTCAAACACGGCCGTGGCTTGTTCAGGTGTCCAGTTGTCGGGAATGAACAATGGGATTCCGCGTTCAATTCCGGAAGGCAAGTGCGAAGGCCTCATGAGGATTTCTTCCGACGGTGGTTGCCTAGTCGCTCAGATTTCTCCTTGGCTTCTTTCAATCGGTAAGATGCGCCCTCGATGCTGATCACTTCAGAGTGGTGCACCAACCGATCAACCAGAGAAACAACGCAGGCAGCGTTTGGAAACACTTCAGACCATTCGGCAAACGGCTTGTTGGTAGTCACCACGGTACTCTTCGATTCATAGCGGCGGCTGATCAACTCGAACAGTAAGTCCGCATGCCTGTTCGAGTAGCTCAAGTAACCAATTTCATCAATCAGTAATAAATCGGGCGCCTCATACTGGTGTAACCGCCTGCGTAGGGAAGTATCGCTTTCCAGGGCAGCGAGATCGCCGAGCAATTCGCCAGCGTTTGTAAATCGTACGGTGTGACCGCGAATCACGGCTTGGTGCGCGATGTTTTTAGCGAGCATCGATTTGCCCACGCCGTTCGGACCGACCAAGACTACGTTGACCGCATTGGCGATGAATTCCAACGACATCAAGCTCTCGATCGCGGCACGGTCGCATCGCTTAGGCCACGTCCAGTCGTAGTCAGCCAGTGGTTTGAAGCGCCCGATCCGGGCGTCCTTGATCCGTTTCTCCAGGCTGCGACGTGTCCGCTCTTCTTCCTCCCAGGTTACGAGTTGAGGCAACCAGTCGGTTGTCGCGAGTTGCGACCAGTGTGCCAGAATGCCATGCAGCCGTAAGTTGGCAACACGTTGTTTAAATACGTCATCAGACATCGTCTTCTCCTGGTTTTGTTAGTTGGTCGTAGGAATCCAGTGAGTGCGGCTGAACACGCGTATCACGCGCCGCGACGTGCGCCGGCAGGCTGAGCTCCACCGGTGGCGGCAGATCACGCGCTTCACGCTGCGTCTCGAGCGCCAGGCGCACCGCGTGCGGATGCGGCACGCCACGCGACAGCGCACTGAGGATCGCCGTCTGTAGCTCGGCGGCACCATAGCGATCCAGCATCCGTACGAGTGAACTCGTGATGCGGCCCAAGCTCTCACCGCGTTGTGCCGCCTGAGCCAGCAGTTCCCGACTGGCGGGCGCAGCCTGATTCAAATAGTTCATCCCACGCTGGCTACGTGCCGCGGCTTTTTGCGCTACCAGCGCCTCAATATGGGCGCGCTCTTCGATCTGCTGTCCTTTGTCATAGCTACGAACATGTGTGGCCACAACGCTCGCCCCGTCAAGAATGCGCACCCGCTGCGTATCGGCCACCACGGTTAGAATACGCCTGACGTGGTCGTGGGGAACCGAGTAGTCGTTCAGATCAAATCGAACATAAGGGGTCTTGCCAACTGAGACCTGTTTCCTCTCCTCGGTTGGATAGCCGTTGGCTGGCAACTCAAGCAGCGCCGGCCTCTCCTTGGCAAACGCCTCGCGCACCGTGAGAGTCTTGTCTGCCGGACAGAGCCGGTCATCGGCCTGCCCCAAGCACCACTGCTGCGCCTGACGGTTCAGGTCATCCACATCACTAAATGTGCGGGCCGCGAAGAACGACTCCCGAATATAACGAATTGAGCGCTCCACCCGGCCTTTTTCGTTGCCGCGGTACACCGCTACCGGCCGGGGTTCAAAGCGGTAGTGGCTGGAGAACTCCAGTAACGTGGGATTGAAACGGATCGCCTCGCCTTGACGTTCCAAGACGGCGCTCTTCAAGTTGTCATATAAAACCACTCGACTTAATCCGCCCCATGCCTCGAACGCCGCGACGTGGCCGCGCAGGAAGTTCTCCATCCGCGCATCCAGAAAGAAGTGCAGGAAGATCCGTCGCGACCACGACAACACCATCACGAAAGCCATCAACGGACGCCGTGCCTGGCCAATGTTCAGATGTTCGAAATGAGCCCAGTCGCATTGGCTCTGCTCTCCGGGTAGTGTCACCAGCCGCAGATACGCCTCCGCTGCACGCCGCGGTCGGTGGTTCGCAATCAAATGACGGAAGTGATCTGGGCCGCCAACGTAACCACGCTCCCGAACCATCGCATAGAGCCGACTCGCCGTGAGCGTGGGAAACTTCGTAAGCGTTTCCTGAATCAACGTAAGGTAGGGGTCAATGCGTGAGCGGCGTAACGTGCCTGCGCGCGGCACACCCGCTTGGCGCAGCATACGTTCGACGGCACCGTGGTGGACGTGCAAATGCCGGGCAATCGTGCCAATGCGCCACTTTTCAACATGGTAGTACCGCAATATCTTTGCTTGAATATCAGGGATCAGGGTCACGGGGCACTCCTCTTCTGAAAACGGGTAAAGAACTAAAACTCCGACGCCGCATGAAGTCATTGCGCACCTGTGTGTCTAACGGCCGATAACAAAAATGGCAGTACCACCGCAGTAACGAGGTCTTTCGCAGCAGCGTCGAATCGGTTTGAAGTAGAACAGAGGAGCCCGGCAGGAGTGAACCCTGATGCGTCACTTTCACTTTGCGTTCACGGTAGCGGCGCTGCCGTTCGGCGTGCTTGTGACGCCCACGCCGACTCGCCTGATAGCGCCGGCCGGCTTGCCTCATCGACGACAGGCGCGCCTGCCGCGCGCAGCCATCAGCACAATAGCGCTGACCGCGGTCACAGCGGCTGCAAATGAGTACCGCTATACGGCAGCGCACACAGAGATAGCGTCGTCCTGGAGTTTCCATCGGCGGTGCAATACCGATTGGAACTCGACACTATCAGGCGACTCGTGAAACAATCTGCACGCAGCGTCGCCCTCGGGTTCAAGGGGCGCGGCATCGGTTTGGAATTGGTCGTTTTGGGCCGGTGTCGCGCCGATTTTCCGTCGGCTGGCGCTGCCCTTTTACCCTAATCTCTTGGGACACGCCAACTCAGCGTCCCACGCGTCACTCCCGCCACTTCAGTCCTTCTTGCCCCTCACGTCAGCGTGGCGATTGAGCAATTCCATTTCGGCTCCCCGCAATAAGGCGCGCCATACCAAAAACCTCAATCCGTCTTTACCGCCGGATTTTGGCGGATTCCGATAACCGTTCACAAGTACGCGGGCCTCGCACGAAATGTCCGTAAATGTCCGGTTTCGCGCCGGGTTTCAGGGCGTGGCGCACTGATGCAACGGCAAGATT
>CAWUUY010000141.1:0-17725 GCA_963924885.1 uncultured Burkholderiales bacterium
GATGGTGTTGGCGGCGGCGGTTTTGTCACCGCCGGCGCGCAGCAGATACTCCGACAACACAAAGTGCCAGATGTCGATCAGCTCGATGCGCAATTGCGGCATGTCAGGCGACTGCTTTTTCCACCATTTCCAGCCGTAATGCTCCAACGCCTCGGTTGCCTCGACCAGCACCGCGCGCAAGTAAGCGTGGCGTTTGGCGAGCCAGTCGGCGTCGATTTTTTTGTTCATGCTCTCTTGCAGTTCCAGCATGGCCAGCAGCATGCCGGGGTTGGGCGCGTTCATGAGGTTCCTTCAGTGTCGGTTCGCAATGGCGGCGATTATCGCTGTTTACCCGAACCCTCACAATTGCGTTACCCTGCGCGGCGACATGAACCCCACATCCGAAAACGCTATGGACCATCTGCCCGCCGGCATCGCGCGATCCATTTCGCGCGAGGACTTGGCCAACCTGCCGATCAACCGTTATCACGGCACGGTGCATCTGGTGACGTCAGCGCATGAAGTTGCACAGGCGCTGGCGGATATCCGCCAGGAGCGCGTGACCGGCTTTGATACCGAAACGCGCCCGTCGTTTCGCAAGGGCGAGTTTCATTTGCCGTGCCTCGTGCAAGTGGCGACCGCGCGCGCGGTGTATCTGTTTCCGTTGCGCCACACCGAAGCGTTCCCCGCGTTGACCGAACTGCTGTTCGAGGTGCGCATCGCCAAGGCCGGCGTGGCGCTGGCGGACGACTTGCGCACGTTGAAAGCGGTGTTTCCGTTCCACGAGAAACACATGGTTGATCTGGGCAAAGTGGCACGTAGCCGCGGGCTGGAACAAACCGGCGTGCGCAATCTTGCCGCGATCTTTCTGGGCTTCCGCATCCCCAAGGGCGCGCGCACCTCGAACTGGGCCGCGCCACGTTTGACCGAGGCGCAGGTGACGTATGCGGCTACGGATGCCTGGGTTTGTCGCGAGCTATATTTGCGGATGGAAGAACTGCGGTTATTACCGCAGGTGCATTCAGCGGCGTGATCGCCGTCCTAGAACTTCTGCACATTAAACATCGCCTCTCCCCGCGCCCAATGCCCAAAGTTGGCGATGAACATTTCTGCGCAACGCGGTTCGTTTCCGGTGGAGGCCGAGGCGTTGTGCGGGGAGATGATGACGTTGGGCAGGTCCCATAACGGCGAATCGGCGGGCAGGGGTTCCGGCACGTGAGCATCCAGCGACGCGCCGCCGAGTTGTCCGCTTTTTAGCGCGGCGATCATGGCGTCTTGATCGACGACTTCACCGCGAGCGATATTGATGAGCTTTGCGCCTTTTTTCATGCGCTTGAAGGCGTCGGCGTTGATAAGGTTTTCGGTTTCCTTGGTCAACGGGCAGCACAGCATGATCCAGTCCGCGCGAGGGTAAAGTTCTGGCAAATTTTCGGGCGGGTGCAATTCGTCCGCGGTGTCGTCGGCCTGCTTCGGGGTGCGGCGCACGCCGATTACCTTGAGGCCGAAGGCTTGCGCGTAGACCGCGACCTTTTTGCCGATGGCGCCCACGCCGATAAGCAGCAGGGTTTGTCCGCGCAGATCGTTGGGTAAGCCCGCGCCGCGCAGCGGTTTCCATTCGTGCTTGGCCTGGCCGCGGATGTGGCTACCAAAGCCACGCGCGAGCATCAGCAGGCCGGTGATGCCGGTTTGCGCCACGGGCTCGGCATTGGAGCCGGTGGAACTGGTGGTAATCACTCCTTTGGCATTGAGTTCGCTTACATACAACTGCTGGCCGATGCCGGAACTGGTGTAATGCACCCATTTCAGATTCGGCAGCTTGAGCAGCGCGTCGGTGTAAGCGCCGTAAAGCTGTTCGTCGAAACGCATGTCGCGGTCAAGAAAAATGCAGGTCACGAGGGCGCATTTCTCGGGCGAGAGACGCGCGCCTTTGTCGGCGGGTAGCGTCATGAGGGTAACGGGCTTTGCGGCGGCGTCGCCAACGGCTTTGAAGGCGGCGCCGAATTGGGCGATGAATTCTTTGGAGACGAGGGCAGTTGTCATTTTTTTGTGTTGGGCATTTGGGGTTCAGGGCGAGGAGTGTGTCATTCGGCTTTCATGCCGCGTTCTTTTATCACCTTGCCCCACTTTTCGATTTCCTTTTTCAGATGCGCGGTGAATTCATCCGGCGTGCTGGCGATGATTTCCAGTCCGCTGTCGTTGAAGCGTTTGATGTGGTCGGGGTTAGCGAGTGATTTTTTGATGCGGTCAGATAAGGACGCGGCGATGGCGCGCGGCGTGTTTTTCGGTGCGAGTAGGCCTTGCCAGGTGGTGAATTCATAGCCGGGCAGGGTTTCGCTTATGGCGGGCACGTTGGGCAACTGCGGCACGCGCTTGGCGCTGGTGACGCCGAGCGCGCGCAGTTTGCCGCTGCGCACATGCGGCAGCGTGTCCGGCAGCGCGGGAAAGCCGATGCCGACTTCGCCGGATAAGGCGGCGATCATCGCCGGACCGCCGCCCTTGAAGTGGATCACCGAGATGTTGGTTTTGGCGAGGTAGTTGAACAGCTCGCCTGCGATATGCGGATTGGTCCCGGGGCCAGCGGAACCGTAGTTGAGCAGGTTACCGCGTGATTTCGCCAGATCAACCAGTTCGCGTATGGTTTTGGCGGGCAGTGAGGGATGCACGATGCATGCCGTGGCGGTGGCGGTCAGCAGCGATAGCGGCACGAAATCGCGCAGCGGATCGTACGGCACTTTGCTGTAAAGAAACTGATTGGTGACCAGCGGTATGGTGTTAACCACCAGCGTGTAACCATCGCCCGGCGCGTTGGCCGCGATCTCCATGCCGATGTTGCCGGAGGCGCCGCTGCGGTTATCGACCACAAATGTTTGGCCAAAGCTTTCGGTCAAGCGCGCGGCAATCAGGCGTCCGACCGTATCCACGCTGCCTCCGGGCGGAAACGGCGCGATGATGCGCACGGTTTTCAAGGGATAGTTATCGATGGCGGCCTGCGCGAAACACAGGGTTGGCGCGAGTAGTGTAAGGTATATCGTAAGTATTTGTTTTAACATTGTTTTTACTCCGCTTTAATGCCTGCTACTTTAACCACCTTGCCCCATTTTTCCAGTTCCTGCTTGAGGAAGGTATCGAACTCGGCGGGCTTCATGGTGTTGATGTCGAGCGACAGATTGCCGAGTTTGACGCGCACATCCGGCGAGTGCATCGCGTCCAGCGCGGCCTTGTGCAAAGTGCCCAGTAAATCCGGCGGCAGCCGCGCGGGGGCGAACAGACCAAACCAGTTGGTGATGATCATGCCGCCGATGGCGTTTTCTTCAAAAGTGGGCACGTCGGGCAGCGCGGGCGAACGCTTGGCGCTGCTGATGCCAAGTGCGCGCAGCCGCGCGCCGCGCACATGCGTCACGACCCCCGGCAGCGTGGGAAACGCCGCGTGCATTTGTCCGCCGAGCACGTCGCCGGTGGCGATGCTGATGCTTTTGTAAGGCACGTGCGTCAAATTCACGCGGGTGGAAAGTTTGAACAACTCGCCCGCCAGTTGCGTGATCGAACCGCTGCCGCCGGAGCCGTAATTAAACTTGCCGGGCTGCGCGGCCGCCGCGGCGACGAATTCCTTCACGTTCTGATACGGCAGGCCGTTATGGATCACCAGCGCCTGCGGCGCGCTGGCGAGCAGCGTGATGGCGGTGAAATCCTTGATCGGATCGTAGGGTATCGTCTTCAACACATGCACGTTGATGGTGTGCGGCGAATCGCCGATCAGCAGCGTGTAGCCATCGGGCGCCGCACGCACCACGATCTCGCGCCCGAGCGAACCCGATGCTCCGGGGCGGTTGTCGATGACGAACTGCTGTTTCAAATTTTCGCCGAGTTTTTGCCCCACGATGCGCCCCACGGCGTCCGATGAGCCGCCAGGGGAATACGGAATGATGACACGCACCGGGCGTTGCGGGTAATTGGCTTGGGCTGCGGTGGCGAGTAGCAGCACTGCCGCGGAAAGTAGCCCGGATGAAGCGTAGCGTAATCCGGGGAGCGAGCGTGGCCGTCCTGGAATACGCTGTGCTACTTCCGGGCTACGGATACGCTTGCTGAATGGCGTGTAGTGACTTTGCATGGGCTTACAACCGCTCCTCGATCCAGTCAGCAATGTAATCAATACCGACCTGCCGGTTGTCGGCCTGCGCGTGGTAATGGCCGCCATCTTCTTCGGTGAGGATTTTTAGGTGTTTGTCTTTGGATGCCAATGCTTCATAGAGCTTGTGCGCGTTGGCGACCGGCACCACGGTGTCGTTCGCCGCATGCACGATGATGAACGGGTTGGTGATTTTGTCCGCGACGCCTTCGAGCGAAAACTTTTTGGCTTTTTCCAGCGCGGTGTTGGCGCCGTCCGGGTCGTCCATGCAGCCCATGATCCAGCGGAAGTGAAACGCCGATTGCGGCGTGCCTTTGGGGTCGGCGTCCTGTCGGCGCTTGATGTCACGCTGCCAGCCGTACAAATCCCAGTGCAGGGCGCTCATGGCAATGCCGCCGCGGTAACGCTTCTCGAAGGCGGCGACGCGCGAGGCGTAGTAGCCGCCGAAGCTGTAGCCCATCACGAACACACGCGATGCGTCCACATCGGGGCGCGCCGCCACGAAGTCATAGGCGGGCGTGCCGGCGACCTCGTAATCGTGGCGTGCATACAGTTCGCGCAGGCGCAGTGACTCGCCTTGTCCCGGGCCGTCGATGGCGAGCGTGTTCCAGCCGCGCGTG
The DNA here is from genome assembly GCA_963924885.1 of uncultured Burkholderiales bacterium. Classification (GTDB taxonomy): domain Bacteria; phylum Pseudomonadota; class Gammaproteobacteria; order Burkholderiales; family SG8-41; genus UBA5216. The sequence continues at coordinate 4,726 of CAWUUY010000141.1, forward strand.
GCGAATTCCAGTCCGGCGAACAGCACGCTCATCTCCTTGCAGTTATCCATGCCGTTGAATACCACGATGGTGGGGGCGCGTGCGGCGTTGGTGTTCAGCGCCTTCATGAAAAACGCCGGGAGTGACTTACTTTCGAATGGGACTTCTACACGCTCCGCGTTCGGATAGCGCCGCAGGATGCCCTTGGTCTGGCAGTCGATGGCGATGCGGCCCATTTCGCGCTTATCTGGGCCAGGCTGGATAAACCGCTCGGCAGTGAAGTAGTACATGCCCGCGCGCAGGTAATAACTGCCCGCGCTCATGCGGCGGCCGGCGGCTTCCAGCGCATCGGCGCGCTGATGCAGGCGCTTGGCCATGGCGCTCCATTCCTCCCACCAGGCTTGCGGCTCGGCCTGGCGCGCGCGCAGTTTTTCGCAGACAGCGTCGATTTCACCCAGCGCCACCGCGCCGTAGGGCGCCATGCCTTTGGTGACGAGGATGGCGTTGGACCACACCATGTTACCGGTTATATGTTCTATCCAGGGGGTGTTTACGGGCATGAGTCTGCTTTCGTTGTTAGAGGTTGAGAGAGTTCAGATTTTACGAAGTATCGCCGCGCCTTTGGCCAGCGTTGCTTCCGACTTGGCAAAGCAAAATCGCAGCACGCGGTGCGCGGGCGGTTCGCGGTAGAACACCGACACCGGTATCGACGCGATGCCGTGTTCGCGGGTCAGTCGTATGGCGAGGTCGGTGTCACGTTCGTCGCTAATGGCGCTGTAATCGAGATTCTGGAAAAACGTGCCGCGCGAGGGCAGGGGCTTGAAGCGCGAGCCTTTTAATCCCTCCAGAAAGAAATCACGTTTCTGTTGATAGAACGCGGCGAGCGAGAGATAGGCGTCTTTGTTTTTCAGGTAATCGGCAAACGCATACTGCACCGGGCCGTTGCTGACGAAGGCGTTGAACTGATGCACCTTGCGAAATTCTAACATCAGGTTTTTCGGCGCCATGGCGTAGCCCATTTTCCAGCCGGTGACAGCGTAGGTTTTGCCGAAGGAATTGACCACGAAGCTGCGCTCGGCCAGCCCCGGAAAACGCGCCACGCTCTGATGCTGGTGGCCGTCGTAAATCAGGTGTTCGTAGACTTCATCGCTGGCGACGATGATGTCGGTGTCGCGCAGCAGGCTTTCGAGCATGCGCAGGTCTTCGCCGGAAAGCACGCTCGCGGTGGGGTTGTTCGGCGTATTCAAAATCATCATGCGCGTTTTGGGTGTGATGGCGTTTTTGACCGCCTCCCAATCGATGCTGTAGTCGGGGTAGCGCATTTGCACGTACACCGGCTTGCCACCATTGACTTCCACCGCCGGGCAGTAGCTGTCGTAGGCCGGCTCGAACAAAATCACTTCGTCGCCGGGACTGACAAAGGCGGTGACGGCGGTAAATATCGCGTAGGTGGCGCCGGGCGTCACCGTGATTTCATGCTCGGGATCGTAGCTCGCGCCGTAGAGAAACTGCATTTTCTCGGCCAGCGCTTCGCGCAAGCCCATAATGCCGGCCATCGGCGGATATTGATTCAAGCCCGCGTTGACGTATTTGCAGAACAGCGCGCGCAGTTCCGGCGCGCAATCAAAATCAGGAAAGCCCTGCGACAGATTAATCGCCTGGTGATCGGCGGCGAGTTTCGACATCACGGTGAAGATCGTGGTGCCGATGTTGGGGAGCTTGGAGGGGATGGGGCGGGGGTAGGCGCGCATGATTCAGTCGAGTTTTCTTAATTGCACAGAGTTAGAAATGAACTGTGTCACTGCAACGCATGCCCCTTCCCCCTGAACGGGCGGGGACCAAATAAGTGGCACAGTTCAATTAACCGGCGTGGTTTGTATTTTAGTGCATCACCGGGCGGGTTCCGTACGAAAAAAGGCCGGAGTCTCCTCCGGCCTTCTCGTCTGTCACGTATGGTATTGGAAAGACGGTTATTTCTCTTCCTTCTCCATCAGCTTGTCCACCAGACCCGCCGGTACTTCGGAGTAGTGCGCGAATTCCATGGTGAAGGTGCCGCGCCCGCTGGTGCTGGAACGCAGGAAGTTGATGTAGCCGAACATCTCCGCCAGCGGCACAAAGCCCTGCACCGTGGCTTGCGGGCCTTTCTGGCCCTGATCGGTGACCTGGCCGCGGCGGCGGTTGATGTCGCCGATGATGTCGCCGAGGTATTCGCTTTCGGTCACCACTTCGATGCGCATGATCGGCTCGAGCAGCTTCGGTTTGCTGGCCTTGTGGGCCTCGCGGAAGATGCTGCGGCCGGCGATTTCGAATGCCAGCGCCGAACTGTCCACGTCATGGTACTTGCCGTCGATTAGACGCGCCTTGAAGTCAACGACTTCATAGCCCGCGATCATGCCCTTCTTGCTTTCGGTGCGGATGGCGAACTCCACCGACGGGATGAACTCGCGCGGGATGCGTCCGCCGCTGATTTCGTCGGACCATTCGATGCCGGCGCCGGCTTCGAGCGGTTCGAAAATCATTTTTACCTCGGCGTACTGGCCCGAGCCACCGGATTGCTTTTTGTGGGTGTAGACCAACTCCACCGACTTGCCGAAGGCTTCGCGGAAGCTCACTTTCGGTTTGCCCATGTTGGCTTCGACGCCCAGTTCGGTGCGCATGCGGTCGATCGTCACCTCAAGGTGCAGTTCGCCCATGCCGCGCAGCAATGTCTGACCGGTTTCGTGATCGACGTTCAGGCGCAGCGACGGATCGGCCTTGACCATTTTGTAGAGCGCGGTGGACATCTTGTCGATGTCGGCGCGGGTCTTCGGTTCGACCGACACGCTGATCACGGGATCTGGGAAGCGCATGCGCTCCAGCAGTTGCTGGTGATCGGGGTCGCTCAGCGTATCGCCGGTCTCGGTGTCTTTCATCGACACAAAGGCGCAAATGTCGCCGGCGCGCACTTCGTCGATGTCCTTGGTCACGTTGGCCTGCACTTCAACGATGCGGCCGACGCGCTCTTTTTTGTCGCGCGTGACGTTGTAGAGGGTGTCGCCTTTCTTGATGATGCCCGAGTAGACGCGCACGAAGGTGAGCGTGCCGAACTGGTCGTTGATGACCTTGAACGCCAGCGCGCGCGCGGGGGCGTCGTCTTTGACTTCCTGCGTGCCGATGTTCTTGCCGTCAGGGTCCACTATCGAAATACCGCCGTTCTCGCCGGGATACGGCAGATAGTCGATCACAGCGTCGAGCAACTGTTGCACGCCCTTGTTCTTGAACGACGAGCCGCAGAGAACCGGCACCAGTGTGCCGCCGACCGAGCCTTTGCGGATGCAGGTCTTCAGTACGGCGGGGTCAAAGGTTTCTTTCTCGACATACTGCATGAAGGCGTCGTCATCGAGCGCTAGTGCGGTTTCGAGCATTTCCTTGCGCAGCGCCGGTATTTGATCGATCCAGTCGTTGTCGCGCGAGGCGGCGAAGTTGAAACGCTCGCGCAGGGATTCGAGCGGCACGGTTTCCCATTCGGCGTCCTTGTCGTCGGAACTCCAGATATACGCAACACCCGCCACCAGATCGGCCATGCCGGTGAACTCGGTGTCGCTGCCGATCGGCACATGACACATCACGATGTTCGCACCCAGACGCTCTTTGATGCCCTTGATGCAGTGGGCGAAGTTCGCACCCATGCGGTCCATCTTGTTGATGTAGCAAATGCGCGGCACGTTGTATTGATTGGCCAAGCGCCAGTTGGTCTCGGTTTGCGGTTCGACACCGGCAACACCGTCGAACACCACCACCGCGCCGTCGAGCACGCGCAGGCTGCGATTCACCTCGATGGTGAAATCGACGTGGCCGGGGGTGTCGATCACGTTGACCTGATACCCCTTCCATTCGGTGGAGACCGCTGCGCTCTGGATGGTGATGCCGCGCTTGCGTTCCTGCTCCAGGTAATCGGTGGTGGTGCTGCCCTTGCCGTCCTTGGTGTCGTGCACTTCGATGATCTGGTGCTTTTTGCCGGTGTAATACAGCACGCGTTCCGTGGTTGTGGTTTTGCCTGCGTCGATGTGCGCGATGATGCCTATATTGCGGTACAGGCTGAGGGGCTTTTGCCGTGCCATGATTATTGCTTTCCTAAAGTAAATGCTGTCATGTGCCTGGCGGACAGGCCGCCGGGCGGTTGGTGATTTTCATCATTCCGGATTACAAACCACGCGGCGGTGCCGCAGTGGTCAAAAAATTCGCGTCGAGGGTTCCGGGCGAATCGGGAAGGGGCGCATTTTACCGGTTATCGGCGTCTAATCGTGACAATAACGCGATGAATTGCGCAATTCAGCGGCGGTTTGTTGCGTGCCGCTCGTTGTCATCACAAGGTAATGGGATTTGGCTAGGAATTATTTATTTAAGTATTTGTTTTTAAAAGGAAAATTATTTTTGAGTTGTACGCCGTGCCGCGAGCGCCTGAATGTCGTCGATGTAGCCTTGCAGCTTGTGCAGCACGTGTTCGCGCTGTTGCGGCGTGAGCATGCGTTCGACTTCAAGGTGGAGCGCCACGCGTTTTTCGTAGGATTCCTGCTGCGCCTTGTCAAATTCCGGCGTGCGGCCTTTTTCCCAATCGGTCAGCCACGTTTGCAGTTGCGGTGCAAACTCGGCTTTGTTGTGACGCAATTGCAGCAGCGCGATCAATTCCTTTTGCCGGCGCTGGCGATCCTGATGGCGTAGGGCGTCAGTGGAGGGGATCGCGTCATTCACCGCCTTGATGCGCTCTTCCTGCGCGTGGGTCAGCGGGCCAGCCCAATCGCGAAGTTGCTTGAGCGTGCGATCTAGGCGCGCGCGTTTGCGATCCTCTATCGAGCCGTTCAACTTGTACTCACGCACGAACTTCTGATTCACCTTGTCGTATTGCTTTTCCAGCGCGCGAATATTGTCCGGCGTCAGCGTGGCCAGCAACTCGGCGGCGTCGCGCGCACCGTGCCGCGCGAGGGTGCGAAAGCGCGTCTTGGCACCCTCGACCAGCCATGCCGCATCGGCGGTGGTGAAGTCGTGCTGACCGCGTTTTTTGATGTCAGCGAGAAAGCGCGAGTAGTCGGGTAATTGCTCATCGCGGTGCCATTTGAGCAGCCGGTCGATGCGTGTCTTGAAATCCTGCTTTTGCGTGGCATCAAAATCGAAATAGTCGTCGGCCATCCACGCGAGGAGGGTGTCGGCCTGGTTGTAGCCGATGCGGATGGCGCTGCAGGCCGACACTAGGAACAGCAGCGTGAAGATCAGCGCCAGCAGAAACAGCGGGCAACGGCTACAACGCATTAAACGTTTCCAGCATGCGGCGGCGCTGTGCGGCATCGGGCAGACGGCCCATGCCCGCCTGCATATTGTCTTTGAGGTGCGTTACGCGGCGGGTGCCGGGAATCACGCAGGTCACCGCCGGATGACCGAGCAGATACTTCAGAAAAAACTGCGCCCAAGAGGTGCAGTCGAATTCCACGGCCCACGCGGGCACGGGCTTGCCTTTGACGCGGCCAAACAGGTTGGCCTGCGCGAACGGGCGGTTGACGATGACGGCCACGCCGGCCTCCAGACACGCTGGCAGCAGACGCGCCTCGGCCTCGCGCTCGGCCATAGAATAGTTAAACTGCACTGTATCGTAAGTATTTGTTTTAATTAACTTTTCTAGTTCTGCGTGAGCGCCGGCGTGATAGTGCGTGATGCCCATGTAGCGGATTTTGCCGCTGGCTTTCCACTCGCGCAGGGTCTTGGTATGCGTCTCAAGATCGAGCAGATTGTGTATCTGCATCAGCTCCATGCGCTGGGTGCGCATGAGCTTGAAGGATTGCTCCATCTGGCGCACGCCGGCATCGCTGCCGCTGGTCCAGACCTTGGTGGCGTAGAAGTATTTTTCGCGGTGACCCATTTCGCCGGTGAGATCCCCCACCACGCGTTCGGCCTCGCCGTACATCGGCGAGGAATCAATTACCTTACCGCCGAGTGCAGCGAATTCAAGCAGCACTTGTTTGAGTTCGGTGCGTTCGGGCGCTTTCACCCCTACATCGAAGGTATCGTAGGTGCCGATGCCGACTACCGGCAGTAGTTCGCCGGATTTTGGAATCGCGCGATTAATCAGGGGCATATGCGATTGTGCGGAAAGTGTCATGGGCAGCAAGGCGGTTGCGCCGACAGTGGCGAGATATTGTAGCGTGCGGCGGCGGGAGGGGGACATGGCCTGCGAGGTGTGATTTTGACGGTATAGTATGACTTTGATCGATGGTTTAACACAGGGTTCAATCATGACGCAGACTTTGATTGCCGACGGACTGGTGGCGTTCGTTAAACGCGCCTGTCCGACGTGCAGCCTGATCGTGCCGCAAATGCAGGAGGCCGCGCGGGCACGAAAGGATTTTCAGGTGGTAACGCAGGATGATGCGGCGTTTCCGGCAGGCGTGGCGAACGTGGTGGATGATCACGAACTCGATCATTCGTATTTGAATAATATCGAAGCCACACCGACGCTGATCCGCTACGCGGGCAGCAAAGAGGTCGAGCGTGTGATGGGCTGGGATCGCGCCGGGTGGCAACGGTTGACCGGCATTAATACGCTGGGTAGCGCGCTGCCACCGCTGGTGCCGGGGTGAGGATCACGCTCACTCGAGCCCGGGGTGGCCGAGAGACTGGAAGCTAAACACAAAGGCGGCACGCTCGTGTCGCGCAAAATCGAATACGCGGCGGAGGATGATCCCGAGGAGATGTGCTATCGGCGTGGCTGGAGCGACGGCCTGCCGGTAACGCCGCCGACCGACACGCGGGTGCTGCGCATGCTGGCGGGCACCACGCGCAAACCCAGTGAGGTGATCGGCAGGATTCCGCCGTATCTCGCTCCTTGCACCATTGAGAAGGTGGCGATCAACGCAGTGATGGCGGGCTGCAAGCCGGAATACATGCCCGTGCTGCTGGCGGCGCTGGAAGCCGCGCTGGAGCCGGTGTTCACGCTGCACGGCGTACTGGCGACGACATATTTCTCCGGTCCGGTGATTGTGGTCAACGGGCCGATTGCGAAACAGATCGGCATGAACAGCGGCATCAATGCGCTGGGGCAGGGTAACCGTGCCAACCTGACCATCGGCCGCGCGCTGAATCTGATCGTGCGTAATGTCGGCGGCGGCAAGCCCGGCGAAGCGGATCGCGCCACACTGGGTAGCCCAAGCAAAATCGGTTTGTGCTTCGCCGAAGATGAATCCGATGCCGAGTGGGAACCGCTATCGGTGGCGCGCGGCTTCACGCGTGGCGACTCCACCGTCACGTTGTTTCAAGGCCACGGCGTTGAGGCGTTTGTCGATCAGAAATCGCGCACGCCCGAGGCACTGTCGAAATCGTTTGCCACGCATTTGGTACGCATGGGGCACCTGCGGCTGACGCAATCGGCGCGCGCCATCGTGGTGCTGTCGCCGGAACACTATCGCATTTACAAAGAAGGCGGCTGGGGCCGGCGCGAGATCGAACGCGCATTGTATGAAGCGACGATCCGGCCGGGCCGCGACATACTCGCGGGCCTCGACGGTATCGGCGAAGGCGTGCCCGCGAGCCGCGCCGATGAAATGATTCCCAAGTTTCATGACGACGGTTTGGTGGTGGTGCGCGCGGGCGGACCCGCGGGATTGTTTTCAGGCGTGCTGCCAGGTTGGCTAGCAGGTCGCAACAAGGCAGAGTTGCAATTGGTGACGAAAGCGGTTGCGCCATGACGATTTTAACCATTAATCGTTTTATCTCGTTGTTAAGCGGCTCGCTTCCGTGATCGGCCATACCGATACCGAAGGTGATGCCGATGGCAATGAAAAACTGGGCATGCAGCGCGCGCAGACGGTCTCGCAGCTGATTACCGGCGCAGGCATCAAGGTGGTGGAGCAGACGGTGACGTCGCATGGCGAGCGGGATTTTCTCGTCAAGACGCCGGATAATACGGCAGAACCGAAAAACCGGCGTGTGGAAGTGACCGTTCGATAGGTTGATCGAAAACATGAGTACTCACGTGCGGGGAGTCGGGATGAAAGGGTTGATACAGATGATAGCGATTGCAGCGTTGGTTTTGTTAGGTGCAACGTGGGCACAGGAAACCATTGGATTCGTTAAAACCGTAAACGGTGATGCAACCGTTACCGACGGCGGCAAAGCAGTGAAGGCCGTCGCGGGCACGCCAGTCAAGCTGAATAGTGTGCTGAAAACCGGGCCCAAGAGCGCCATGGGGGTGACGTTCAAGGATAATTCCGTCATGTAGTTCGGGCCGGACACCGAGGTCACGGTGGACGAGTATTTGTATGCGCCGGCCAAAGGCGACCTGAAATTCGGCGCCAGCATGAGCAAGGACGCGCTGAACGTGGTGTCGGGCGCCATCGCCAAGCTCAAACCGGAGGCGGTGACACTGGAAACACCGTCAGGCACCATCGGCGTTCGCGGGACAAATTTCGCGGTTAGGATCGAGCCGCAGTAACCACCGGGTGTTGCGCGTGCGCAGTGGCACGGACGCTGATGATATTTACGGAGAGTAGTTATGACAGCCATGAACTGGATGCGTGACCCCACGGCGGAAACCACTGCCGTCAAACGCGCGCGCCTCAAGCCGCCGCCTTCGCTTGCAGGCAAAACGGTGGGGCTATTCGACATCGGCAAGACACGCACCGATGAGTTTTTCAATCAGGTTGAAGTTCGACTGAACGAGCGCGGCATCAAGACTCTGCGCGTCGGCAAACCGACCAATGCCAAGGTCGCCACGGCGGAAAACCTCGCGAAGATTTCATCCGAAGTCGATGTGGTGATTATCGGGCTTTCGGACTGAGGTTCATGCACGTCGTGCAGTCTGCACGACCTGATGAACTTCGATGAGCGCGGCATCCCCGGCGTGTCGGTGGTGACCACCGGCTTTACCGACGCGGTGGAAGTGCAATCCAAAGCGATAGGCTTCGACCCGGCTGTGGTCTACACGCCGCATCCGATACAGAATCGTACGGCGGATGAGTTAAAGAAAATCGCCGACGATGCGCTGGAGCCGGTGTTGAAATTGCTGACGGCGGCTTGATGCGATTGCCGTAGCCCAACGGTTTTTGTAGGGCGCAATCTTCAATTGCGCCGTCTGGCTTGCGCGATATTGGAGACTTTGGCGCGACTCGTCGGATTTTTTGGCATGCCACCGGCAAACGGTGCAATGCGCTACGCTTCGATTGCTCCCTACGGAGGCTGCTGACGGGCTACACGTTACCGATAAACTCCAACATGCGTTTGCGTTGCGCGGCATTCGGCAAACGCGTGCGCGCGGCATCGAGGTTGTCGCGCATGTGTTCCACGCGGTCGGTACCGGGGATGACGAGGTTGACTTCTTCGCGGGCGATCAGGTATTTGAGGAAAAACTGTCCCCAGGTCGGCGCGTCGAATTCTTTTGCCCACTCTGGCACCGGCTTGCCGGCCACGGCCTTGAACAGCGCGGCGCGGGCGAAGGGCAGATTGCACATCAGCGCGGTGCCATTGTCGGCGGCGACGGCGAGCAGCTTGTCCTCGACGCTGCGCTCGGCGAGAGAGAAATTGACCTGTATGAAATCGAGTTTTTCTTTTTGCAGCATCTCGATCAGGCGCGGGTTAGCCTTGTCCTGATCCTGCGAATGGGTCACGCCAATGTAACGGCAGATGCCCTGCGCCTTCCACTCGCGGAGCACGGCGAGGTGTTCGGCGACCTCTGCTTGAGGCACGAAACCGATGTTATGCCTCAGCATCAGTTCGACTTTGTCGGTGCGTATCCGACGCAGCGATTCTTTCATCTCTGCAATGGCGCCATCGCGTCCCGGGGTGCGGAACTTGGTCGAAATAAACGCCCGATCGCGGGCCTTCATCTCCACGAGCAAATTGCCGAGCGTGGCTTCCGCCGGCCCGTACGATGGCGCGGTATCGATACAGCGCCCGCCGGCGTCGAACAACGTGCGGATGACGTCGATGCGGCTCGCGCGTTTTTCGGTATCGTTGCCGATATCCAGCACGAACTGTGTGCCCAGGCCGATCACCGGCATGGCTTCGCCGGTGCGCGGAACCTTGCGGGTGAGCAGAGGTTTGGCGGTCGTGGTTTGCGCATACAAAGGCATGGCCGCGGCCAAGCCGGCACCCAGTCTCAGGATGTCGCGGCGGGTGTAAGTCGTGGATTTATGCATAGTCAGGCGTTCTTAAAATAGTTAATAAAAACAGATATTTAATAAGTATTCTCGATGGCCGATGTGGCGGTTGCAGCGCGCTGCTCTTGCATGCGTCCCAGCGCCAACGCCAGCGCCAGCCACGCGGCGGTGACAGGTACTGTGGCCAACGATATCGCGCCAAGTTCCAGGCCCGCGCCGCGCAACACATTAAACAGCCAACTGAACGCTACGTCGCTGCCGCGAAATACCACGTTGTCGATGACATTCTTGGCTTTGTATTTTTCTTCGCTGCTGACCACGGTGAACAACACCTCCCGCGCCGGATTGGAAATGGCGAAGTTCGCTGCACGTTGCGCCGCCTGAAAGGCCAGTACTACCCATAACATCGGCGTCGCCCACAGCGCGATAAAACCGATGGCAAACACCAATGGCAGAAACGCCGCCGCCGGTCCGGCGCCGAAGCGTTTGATGAGTTTTCCGGTGGCGAGAAACTGGACCGCGATGGTGAGTACGCCCACGGCGAGGTCAATCTGCGCAAAGATGGCGGTGCGCTTGTTTGGATCTTCGGACATGGAGGAAACGATGTTCGCCTGCTGAAAATACAGAAACGTTCCCGCCAGCGAAAGCAGCGCCACCCACATTGCGATACCCGCAAGATAGGGGGAGCGTGCAATCATCGCGAGTCCCGCCATCCAACTGCCGCCCAATCCGGCGGCAGCGGCGTCGGGATTGCCGGTGGAAGCGCGCTCGGCTTTGAATGCCGCCGCAGCGGTTTCGAGACGCATGGCGCAAAAAACGGCGCACTCCAGCAACAGCGCGGCAATAATCAGCAGATTGGCTCGGCCGATGGGCACCGCGAGGCTGGCAACGATAGTTGGCCCGAGCAACGCGCCCGCAGAGCCGCCGGCGGCGATAAATCCAAACAGGCGCTTGCCTTGCTCCGAGCCATACAGATCGGCCATGAACGACCAGAACACCGACACGGCAAACAGGTTGAATACGCTGATCCACACGAAGAACGTCTGCGCGGTGAGCGACAGCGCGTTTCCTTTGGGCAACAGGGTCAGCAGCAGCCAGAAGATGACGATATTGGCGACAAAAAAGTGATACACCAGCGGTATGAAGCGTTGCCGCGGCAGCCGCGCCACCAGCGCGCCGTAAATGGGCGCTATGGCAAGCATGACAAAAAACGTCGCGGTAAACAGCCACGGCAGATTCTTGATCCCGCTGGCCAAACCCATTTCGTCGCGTACCGGGCGCAGCACGTAGTAGCCCGCCAGCAGACAGAAAAAATACGCGAATGACCACAGCAGGGCGCAAGCTTCGCCGGGTTTGACGGCGACCACGCGCGCGAGCACTTTGTCGATCGTGGATTCAGCCATGTTAGCCATGTTGATTTAGGCCGACCGCTGGTAACCGAACGATTGCAGGTATTCTCTAAAATCGTTGCCAACTTCCGGATGCGACTGGCCGATTTCAAGCGTGGCCTGAAGATAGCCCAGCTTGGAGCCGCAGTCGTAGCGCGTGCCTTCGTAACGGTACGCCAGCACTTGCTGCTCGGAGAGCAGCGCGGCGATCGCATCGGTGAGTTGAATCTCGCCGCCCGCGCCGGGTTTTACATTCTCCAGATGATGAAAAATACGTGGCGTGAGTATGTAACGCCCGACCACGGCCAATGTCGAAGGCGCAAGGTCAGGTTTCGGTTTTTCGACAATGGCGTCGATGGCCTCCAGCCGATCCGCCAGCGGTCGCGTGGCCACGATGCCGTAACTGCCGGTATCAATGCGAGGCACTTCCTGAACGCCCAACACCGCGTTGTTGTAGCGGCTGTGGATATCGACCATCTGCCGCGTCACGGCGCGTTTAGCGATGATCAGATCATCGGCCAGCAGTACCGCGAACGGCTCGTCGCCGATAGCGGGTTTTGCGCACAGCACGGCGTGGCCGAGACCCAGTGCCTCTGTCTGGCGGATATAAATACAATTGACGTTTTTCGGCAGGATATTGCGCACGGTTTCCAGCAGTGCTGTTCTGCCCTTGAGTTCGAGCTCGTTTTCCAGTTCGTAGGCTTTATCAAAGTGGTCTTCAATAGCGCGCTTGTTGCGACCGGTGATAAAGATCAGGTCGGTCATGCCTGCCGTCACCGCTTCTTCAACCGCATACTGAATCAGCGGCTTATCGACAATGGGCATCATCTCCTTCGGACTGGCCTTGGTCGCCGGGAGAAACCGCGTGCCGAGACCGGCGACAGGGAAAACCGCTTTGGTGATGGGTTTCATGTTCAATGGCCACCTGAATCGTGTTAGCGACGGAGCATAAGCGAAATTGTATCGTCTCGCGCAGAACCGCAAAAAAACGCCACTCCTGGAGGGTTGGCGTTTCCGTTAAATGATGGCGCGGCGTCTACCGAATACTTGATCTAACTATTTAAATATAACGCCGAGTTCAGCGGCAGTTTTTAAGTTTTGGTTTTATGGATTATTTTGTGCAGCAAAACCATAAAACTGCGACTTAAAAACTGTCCAGCACACGAAGTGTGCGAGCTGCAACGACTTGTTAAGAATTTATTTGTTCTTTAATGTTTGCAGCCAAGCTATTAAAATATAAAAAAATGAGCCCATGATTCCGGCGATAGCTAAACTATAAACTGGATACCTCACTTGAACACCATAAGCAGCCAAAAAATAGCAACTGTAACAAAACTTGTAACAGACACCGCTTAGGGAAGTAGAAATTACAAACGTATTATTGTAGGGTGAATGGTTATGTCCCACCAAGTCAATTCTGCAGATCGTTCCAGCCGCTGCTCCAGCGCGCGTTTTTCATTGCCGCAAAGTTTGACGCCCTTTTCATAAATGGCATCCATCAAGCATGCCATG
>CAWUUY010000142.1:0-15313 GCA_963924885.1 uncultured Burkholderiales bacterium
GCGTTTACAAGGGCACCGACGTCAATCCGACGGGAGGCTCGGATGTCGCGCCTACGGTGTTCGTCAAGGGCGCGCGTTACGACAAGATGATGGAAGCCTTCGGCGGCGTGGGCGTACACGCCACGACCCCTGCCGAACTGCGCAAAGCTGTGGAAGAAGCCGTGCGCTCGCGCAAACCGACGCTGATCAATGCTGTGATCGATGAAACCGCGGGTACCGAGAGCGGCCGCATCACCAGCCTGAATCCGACCTCGGCGAAAAAGAAATGAGCGAAACAAGGTCAACACCTCGCCGCAAAGGCGCAAAGAACACCACGCAAAGAAGTTCAAGGTTTTCTTTGCGTTTTCTTTGCGAGTCCTTTGCGCCTTTGCGGCAATACTTTTAGGGCTTAAGCCTTCCCGCGCAGCTTATTCACCAGCGGCCACAACAGCATCACCAGCCCCAGCGTCATGATGCCGCCCACCAGTCCGTTAGAGAAAAATACGCTGAGATTTCCCTGCGAAATCAGCATCGACTGACGGAATGAATCCTCGGCGCGATCGCCCAGCACCAGCGCCAGCACCAGCGGCGCCATCGGGTAATCAAGTTTCTTGAAGATGTAGCCGATCACGCCGAAGACCATCATCAGCCAGATGTCGAGCATGGCATTGTGGACGGTGAATGCGCCGATGGCGCAGATCACGATAATCAGCGGCGCAATGATCGAGAACGGGATGCGCAGTATCGCGGCGAACAGCGGCACGCAGGTCAACACGATAATCAGCCCCGCGAGATTGCCCAGATACATGCTGGCGATCAAGCCCCACACGAAATCCTTCTGCTCGATGAACAATAGCGGCCCCGGTTGCAAGCCCCAGATCAGCAGCCCGCCGAGCAGCACCGCCGCAGTGGGCGAACCCGGAATGCCCAATGAAAGCATCGGCAGCAGCGCGGAGGTGCCCGCCGCATGCGCTGCGGTTTCCGGCGCGATCACGCCTTCGATCTGTCCGGTGCCGAACTTCGCGCCGTTGGGCGACAGGCGCTTTGCCACGCCGTAGCTCATGAACGATGCCGGTGTAGCACCCCCCGGCGTAATCCCCATCCAGCAACCGATGAGACAGCTTCTGACCGACGTCAGCCAGTATTGCGGCAGCTTCTTCCAGGTTGCAACCACCACCTTGAAGTCGATGCGCGCGCGGCTGCCCTGGAACGACAAGCCCTCTTCCATCGACAGCAAAATCTCGCCGATGCCGAACAGCCCGATCACCGCGATCAGGAAATCGAATCCGCGCATCAACTCGTGAAAGCCGAAATTAAGCCGCAGTTGGCCGGTCATCGTATCCATGCCCACCGCAGCCAGCGCGAAGCCCAGCATCATCGCCGACAGCGTTTTCCACGGCGAGCCTTTGCCCATACCGATGAAGCTGCAAAACGTCAGGAAAAAGACCGAAAAGAACTCCGGCGGCCCGAACTTCAACGCGAATTTCGCCACCGCCGGCGCGAGGAAGGTAATCATCACCACCGCGACGAAGGCGCCGATGAACGACGAGGTAAACGCCGCCGTCAGCGCCTCGCCTGCCTTGCCCTGCTGCGCCATCGGGTAGCCGTCGAAGGTGGTGGCCACCGACCACGGCTCGCCGGGGATGTTAAACAATATCGAGGTGATGGCGCCGCCGAACAGCGCCCCCCAGTAAATGCACGAGAGCATGATGATCGCCGACGTCGGCGGCATGGTGAAGGTGAGCGGCAGCAGGATCGCGATGCCGTTGGCGCCGCCGAGTCCAGGCAGTACGCCGATAATCACGCCGAGGATCACGCCGACGAACATCAACAGCAGGTTGAACGGCGACAGCGCAATCGAAAATCCGTGAAACAGTGCGTTGATTTCTTCCATGCGGTTTCCTACTGTCGCGTGAACATCACAAGCCGATCAGGCTCAGCGGGTCATACAGCGTGCCCTTGTGCAGCGGCACCTGGAACCATTTTTCAAACATCATAAACAGGCAAACGCTGACCGCGACACTCAGCAAGATGGATTTCCACCACGCATATTTGCCCAGCCACACCATGAATACCGCAATGTAGACGGCCGAAGCGAGGTAAATACCGAACCACTGGATCGCCAGCACGTAGACCAACGCCGGCCCCAGCACCGCGAACACCAGCTTCAACTGCCCGCGTTCGACAAAACGCTCGCCCGACTCGGCCGTTCGGTCGAGGATCGCCTGCACCAGCGTAACCAGACTGGCAATCACGATAATGACACCGATGTAGAACGGAAAGTAACCCGCCTGCGGGCCGTCATTACCCCAGCGCGCGCCGAGGCGCGCGCTTTCCCAGGCAATCAGCGCGCCAAAAGCGAGTATCGCAGCCGCCACGATGATTTCCATCGTGCGCATGCTGACCGCAGACTGTTGGTCAGCCTGGTTATCCTGATCTGGCGTCATTGAAAAAGAAGCGGAGCTTCGCAGCCCCGCGTGTGGTGTCGGGTTTGGATTATGGCTTCGCGAGGAAGCCGGCTTCTTTCATCAGTTCGCGGTGCAGTGTTTCGTTTTTTTCCACCCACGCCGCGTATTCCTTGCCGCTCATGGAGGTCTGGTTAAACGCGCCGTCTTCCATGAATTTCTTCCACTCGGGCGTGGCACGTACTTTTTTCAGCAACTCGACGTAAAAATTAACCTGCTCCGGCGTCACACCCGGTGCCATGAATATCCCGCGCAACATCACGTAGCCGGTCGGCACACCGGCCTCCAGACAGGTCGGAATGTCGTACCACGACATTTTGTCGGTGATCTTGTTCTTGTACGGCATGCGGTTGGCGTCAAACACGCATAACGGACGCAGCGTACCGGCACGCCATTGCGCCACCGCTTCAATCGGATTATTCACCGTCGAATCGACGTGCTTGCCGACCAATTGCACCGCCACGTCGCCGCCGCCCTTGAACGGCAGATAAGTGAATCTCGCGCCCGTGGCATTTTGGATGCCGACCGTGAGGATCTGGTCTTCCTGCCTGGAGCCGGTGCCACCCATCTTGAAACGCTTCGGCGGATCCACCGCTGCTACTTTGGCCGCCGCGATAAATTCTTTCGCGGTCTTATGCGGCGACTCGGCATTCACCCACAAAACGAATTGATCCAGCGCCATCATCGACACCGGCGTCATGTCCTTCCAGTGGAACGGCACCCCAGTCGCGAGCGGCGTGGTGAACAGGTTCGACAGTGTGATGACGATCTTGTGCGGATCGCCTTTCGCTTCTTTCACCGCGAGGAAACCTTCCGCGCCGGCACCGCCGGATTTATTCACCGGAATCAGCGACTGCTTCATCATCTTGTGTTTGGCGACAATGCCCTGAATCAGGCGCGCCATTTGATCGGCGCCGCCGCCGGTGCCGGCCGGGATGACAAATTCCACCGGTTTGGTGGGTTCCCACGCGGCGGCCTTTGCGGTTTGGCCACCCATCAAAACCGCAGCACACACCAGCGGCATAGCCTTGCACAAAGCCACAACAAAAAATTGTTTCATCATCTCTCCTCCTGCAAGTTCACTGTAGGTGATTCAGTCATTGCCCGATTTTTCGAGTCTGGTCTTACGAACCTGTGCATTCTTCCGTATCGAGGACTCTAACATCCTTGACCGCCATCAAGTTTTTAACAAATGGGGAGCTATTTAAATATCTTTATTATCAAATAGTTACGAAATTATAGGTCCGCCACTGCAAACCCAAACCTGAAACTCGTGCATTACCGACATAGGGCGGCTCAACCGCGCGATTGTGAACTTGCCCCCGTCTTGGCCATCCAGCACTTTCCGGCAATCAGCACCAGCGCCGCGCCCGCCACCTGCGCCCAATTGAATGCCAGATTAAAGCCGAAAACGAAGCCGGCCTGAGCACGCAACCACGGTAACTGGGTGGTTATCCAATTGCTCCACACAGCGTCGCTTATCAGAATGTCGCCCGCCACCCAGCCCAGCAGCGCGGCGCCGATGGCAACGATGACGGGCCACCGGTCTATCAGCTTCATCAGCAGGGCGGCACAAAAAACCACCAGCGGAATTGACAGCAGCAATCCCGCGATAATCACTGCGGCGCGCCCCTGGCCCGCCGCAGCCACGGCGATCACATTATCAAGGCTCATCACCGCATCTGCGATCAGGATGGTCTTGATGGCGCTTATCAAGTGACCCGAGCTTTCCACCGGATCGCCGCTGTCATCCGAGCGCAATAATTTGACTGCTATCCACAGCAGCAGCAGCGCGCCGATGATCTTGAGAAAAGGCCATTGCAGCAGTTGCGCCGCGAGCAGCGTCAGCGCGATCCTGAGCGCAATCACGACGCCCGTGCCGATCAACACCGCCTGTTTTTGCTGATGTGTGGGCAGCGCGCGCGCGGCCAACGCGATCACAATCGCGTTGTCAGCCGACAGCACCACGTTAATGAAAACAACCTGACCCAGACTCAGCCAGAACTGCGTATCACTCAGGAGTTGCATACCCTGCCGTTTCCCGCGAAAAAGCAGCAGCCGATCCGGCGCAATCAGCCCTCGCCTTTCGTACCGATCGCACCCTTCGCACCATCAGCGGCGCGCGACAAGGGCGAGCCGTCGGTAGGGACGAGTATGTTCTTGTATATGGCATCTCCTTCAATTTTCAAGTGCGGCACAGGCGACCGCGCCGCCTTACGTTAACGGGGCCGGTGCGGCGCGCATTGACCTAAGTCAAGCACGCTTCCGGTGTAATACATTACTTCACATTCGGCAGCACCCAGATCAGCATGGCCAGCACATAACAGATGAGCGAGCAGAACAGCGTGAACGGCACACTCCACGCCAGAAACTCGCGCAGTGACACCTTGCGCCCTTCCTCTTTTTCGCCAAGGCTCAGTGCAACGTAAAGCGCAGGCGCGCCCGCGATGGTGAGGTTGCTGCCCAACGTGCCCGACCACAACACCATCCACCACAGCGGCCACGGATCGATGCCATCCTTGGCCAGATCCTTGATGGTGTGCAGGAACGTCAAAATATAGGCGTCGTGTTCAACCAGCCCGACGATCGGCACAGTAATCCAGTAAAGCAGGGTCGCGCCCAGCGCGTAGTTGTCGAGGAAGATCGGCTTTAGCGCTGCCGCGAGCTTGTCGAGGATATGGCTTTTCTCGAGGCCACCGACCAGCGCAAACAAGGCGATATAAAAAAAGATCGCGCGCCAGTCTAGCTCCTGCAGGCATTCCTCGAATTTGGTGGCCTGTTTCACCCTGTCACCCAGCAATGCCAGCACCAGCACCAGGGACAGTGCCCCGGTCAACGCGATAAAGCCCAGCGATACGCCGATGTATTCGCGCGCTGACATTGCAATCACGGTGCCGAGGAACCAGCCGACTACAATGGTCGCGAACAGCGGGTTTTCGATCTTGGCTTCAATGCCCAGCGAGGCCACGTCGGCAACGCGCTTGTGGCCGCGGAACCCGTACCAATACATGAACGCCAGCGTGATGAGGAAGGTCACCATCAGGATCGGGAACGACGAAGGACGGCCCTTGTGCCAGATGAAATCAAAGAACTCCGCGCCCGCCACGCTGTGCAGCATCTGCGGCGGCAGGTCGCCGATGATCAGCGCGGTGCCCATGAAGTTCGCGCCGAATCCGATCATCAGCACGACCGGCACCGCCGGCAGCTTTAACGCGCGACACAGCGGCAGCGCCACCGGCGCCATCATCAGGATCGTCACCACGTTATCGACGAACATCGAAATGAAGCCCGCGAGGAAGGTGAGGATGATGACCAATAACCCCGGCCGCCCGCCCGACAGATTCAAAGCCTGGATCGACAGCCAACTGGGCACGCCGGATTTGCCGAAGTAGCCGGCAATAATCCAGATGCCGATCAGAATCGCCATCACGTTCCAGTCCACGTACTTGAACGCTTCGACCTCGGTCATCACACCTGCCCAGCACATAATAGAGACGCCGATCAGCGCGGCGAGCGTGCTGTCAATCCAGTTGGTAATGACCACCAGAATGGTGAGTGCGAATAAGATCAGGGTAAACCACTGCATGGGTTCCATAATTTTCCTTTAAAAACAAAAGCTTACATTAAACTCTATCAATTCAATTACTTGACAGGCTGCGTCACCGCTGGTGCGGCCTGCGCACCTGCCTTGACCTTCGGCGTTGGATGCCAACCCGTGACGGCCAGCATCACGGCAAAGCCGACAACATAGGCCAGCGCCACATGCCAACCGTGGCGCAGCCACATCCCGACGGACCTGGCTTCAGGGAACATGTTCGAAAGCGCCACACCCGCCGACGAACCAAACCAGATCATCGATCCGCCAAAGCCCACGCAATAAGCCAGCATGCCCCAGTCGTAACCATCCTGCTTTAACGCCAGCGCAGTGAGCGGGATGTTGTCGAACACCGCAGAGACAAAGCCCAGCCCGAACGCGGTTTGCCATGACGCGACGGGCAGTTTCTCCACCGGCATCAGCGAGGCGCACAGTATCAACGACAGCAGGAAGATGGTGCCCTTGAACGCCTCCGGCAGCAGGCCCCAGTCGGGTTTGCGGACAGGGATCGCCAGCAAAATCGCAATCCAGACCGCCACGCCAATGAACGGGAATTTGTCGCTCATGTGCGCGAACTTGCTGTTGGCGAGCACGTTGGCGATGATCGCAAATGCCAGAATCAGTACCACGATGCCTACGCGCGCCCAGTCGATCACCACGCCCTCAGGCGCGTCTTTGGTAATCGGCGAATATTTGTGCTGTTGAAGCGCGGCGGGAATGCCGAACACCACCAGCGCCACCGTTGCCGCGACATACGCGTCAAGCACCGCAATCGGGCTCACGCCGTCGATCCACATCATTGTCGTCGTGGTGTCACCCACCACACTGCCGGCGCCGCCCGCGTTGGATGCGGCGACGATCGCCGCGAGATAACCGATATGCACCTTGCCACGAAATACCGTCATGGCGATGGTGCCGCCGATCATTGCCGCCGCGATGTTATCGAGAAAACCCGACAACACGAAGATCATCGCCAGCAGCACAAAGCCGCCTTTCCAGTCGCTCGGCAGAAACTTTGGCAGCCACGCGGGGATTTGGCTTTCCTCGAAATGCTTGGAAAGAATGGCAAAGCCGAGCAGCAGGCCGAGCAGATTCGCCAGAATTACCCACTCATGCGCCATGTGCAAACCAAAGCCTGCGATGCCGGCACCAGTCTTGAAGCCGGTAAAGATCAGCTTGTAAATGACGATACTCGCCAGACCGGTCAGCGCCACGCGCAAGGTGTGGCCATGAAACAGCGCCACGCCCAACAGCGTGCAGGCGAACAAAATAAAATCGAGCGGAATGCCGAATACCGCCGGGCCTTCGCCCCCAGCCGCATTCGCCAACGCCGGTATCGCCATCAGCGCGGCGCACCAACAAAAAGACTGGACTGAAATTCGCATGCGTACTCCTCTGTCTAAACGACGAAACCAGACCGCATACCGTACGCGCAGGCTGCGCGTACAAAGCCACGGACCTTACCCGCCCGGAGTCTGGCGCACCGGTGCGTATGCGGGCAAAGGTCTCGCAGACAAAGCTTGCCGACGGGGCCGGGGCAACGAAACGTCCGCTACCCGTGTTGACGACCCTGCCGCGGCGACGCTCCTCAACGACGCCGTAGCTACTCCCCTTTGATTTTGCGCGCCCGGGTTTACCAGCCAAAATACCTGGGTGGATGCCCCTAGCGCGTGGACGGATTCTTGCACAGGGCTTCCGGGCGCGTCAATACTTCGTAATTCCCTGAATTACGAATCAGAATAATCCCACCACTTTGCCGTCGTCGGTCAAATCAATCTTCTCCGCTGATGGCACCTTCGGCAAACCCGGCATGGTCATGATGTCACCGCAGATCATCACCACGAACTCCGCGCCCGCCGCCAGTCGCACTTCGCGCACGTTGACCATATGGCCGGACGGCGCGCCGCGCACGCTGGCATCGGTCGAAAACGATGACTGCGTTTTTGCCACGCACACCGGGTAGTGGCCGTAGCCGCCTTCCTGCAATTCTTTGATGCGGTTGCGTATTTTTGAATCGGCTGATATGTCGGCTGCGCCGTAGACCTTGGTGGCAATTTTTTTCATTTTGTCCCACAGCGTGTCGCTGTCTTCATACACGAACGTGGGGCTGGATTTTTGTTCGCATAGTTCGACCACGATGTGCGCCAGGTTCGCCGCGCCCTTGCCACCTTCGGCCCAGTGGTTAGCCACCACCACTTTGACGCCGAGTTTTTCGACGCGCTCGGTCAACAGCTTCATTTCCGCTTCGGTGTCAGCGGTAAAGCGGTTGATCGATACGACGGTCGGAATGCCGTAAACGTTTTTCACGTTATGCACATGCCGCTCGAGATTGACCATGCCTTTTGCCAGGGCATCCACGTTTTCAACGCTGAGTTGATCCTTGGCCACACCGCCGTGGTGCTTCAATGCGCGCACCGTCGCCACCACCACTGCCGCCGCCGGTTTCAAGCCTGCCTTGCGGCATTTGATGTCGAGGAATTTTTCTGCACCCAGGTCTGCGCCGAAGCCTGCTTCGGTCACCACATAGTCCGCCAGTTTTAAAGCGGTTTTGGTGGCGATCACGGTGTTGCAGCCATGCGCGATGTTGGCAAACGGGCCACCGTGGATGAACGCCGGATTGTTCTCCAATGTCTGCACCAGGTTGGGCGCCAACTGGTCCTTCAGCAGCACGGTCATTGCACCGTGCGCCTTGAGATCACGCGCGTGCAGCGCTTTGCCTTCGCGGGTGTAGCCGAACACGATGTTGCCAAGGCGGTTCTTCAAATCCATCAATGAGGTAGCGAGACAAAAAATCGCCATCACCTCGGAAGCCACCACGATGTCAAAACCATCTTCGCGCGGATAACCATTGGCGGTGCCGCCCAGCGATACCACGATATCACGCAGCGCGCGGTCATTCATGTCCATCACGCGCTTCCAGGTGATGCGGCGCGGATCGATGCCCAGCTCGTTGCCGTGCGAAATGTGATTGTCGATCATCGCCGACAGCAGGTTGTTGGCCAAACCGATGGCACCAAAGTCACCGGTGAAATGCAGGTTAATGTCTTCCATCGGCACCACTTGCGCGTAACCGCCACCCGCAGCACCCCCTTTAACGCCGAACACCGGGCCTAACGAAGGCTCACGCAAACAGATCACCGCTTTTTTACCGATGTGGTTCAACGCATCACCCAAGCCCACAGTGGTGGTGGTCTTGCCCTCGCCCGCGGGCGTGGGGCTGATCGCGGTCACCAGAATCAGCTTGCCGTCTTTTTTGTCTTTGAGTGAATCAACAAATTCGAGCGACACCTTGGTTTTGTAATGACCATACGGCACCAGATGATCGTCAGGTATGCCGAGTTTCTCGGCGATCTTGTTGACGCGAATCATCTTGCCGGCTTGTGCGATTTCAATGTCTGATAGTGCCATTTACTTGTCTCCTCGATTTCTAAGGTCAAAAGCTTTACCGCAAAGGGGCAAAGACGCAAAGAACTGCCGCAAAGAAGGTCAAAAGAATTTCTTTGCGTTTCCTTTGCGTCTTTGCGCCTTTGCGGTGGGTGTTGTGTTTTATATTTCTGCCATCGCCAACCCGCCGCCATAACTCGACACGGGCGTCAACTCGCCGCCTTTCATCACTTTCACCGCGCAATACTTGAACTCGGGTATCTTGCCCACCGGATCAAGCGCTGCATTGGTCAACAAGTTCGCTGCTGCTTCATAAAAACAAAACGGGATAAACACCGCGCCGCGCGGCGTGCCGTCATCGGCGCGGGCGTAGAGCGACACGATACCGCGTCGCGAGGCTACGCTGATCACGTCGCCCGCCTTTGCACCCAGCGCATCGAGATCGAGTGGATGGATCAGTGCGGTGGGTTCCGGCTCAATCGCATCCAATACCGACGCGCGCCGCGTCATGGCGCCGGTGTGCCAGTGTTCGAGCTGGCGACCGGTGATGAGCACGAATGGAAATTCCGTGTCCGGGCGCTCGTCAGCGGGAATAATATCCGCCGGCACAAAGCGCGCACGCCCTGTCGGAGTAGGAAATTTATCAATAAAAACAGTGGGTTGTCCTGGATCGCCTTCTTTCTCGCAAGGGTAGGTCACGCTGCTTTCGCGCTCCAGC
Source organism: uncultured Burkholderiales bacterium (assembly GCA_963924885.1). Lineage (GTDB taxonomy): Bacteria > Pseudomonadota > Gammaproteobacteria > Burkholderiales > SG8-41 > UBA5216. Next base: position 10,142 of record CAWUUY010000142.1, read on the forward strand.
CGCTCATAGGTTATGCCCGCGATGCTGTTCATGCCTTTGCGCATTTCGTTGAACACATCCTTGGGGCCGCTGTAGTTCCAGTCGCAGCCGAGGCGATTTGCCAGTTGTTGAATTATCCACAAATCGGGTTTCGCTTCACCCGGCGCATCCAGCGCGCGGCGGCCCAACTGCACCATGCGATCGGTGTTGGTAACGGTGCCGTCTTTTTCCGGCCATGCGGTGGCCGGAAAAATCACATCGGCGTAGTAGCCGGTTTCAGTCAGAAAAATCTCCTGCACCACCAGCATGTCAAGCTTGGCCAGCGCCTCGCGCGCGTGATGCGCGTCGGGGTCGGACATCGCCGGGTTTTCACCCATGATGTACATGCCGTTAATCTTGCCTTCTATCGTGGCGTGAATGATTTCCACCACCGTCAAGCCCGGCTTCGGGTCGAGCGTGGTGTTCCACAATTTTTCAAAGCGCGCATGCGCTTCGGGGTTGTCCACGCGCTGGTAATCCGGGAACACCATCGGAATCAAGCCGGAGTCGGACGCGCCCTGCACGTTGTTCTGCCCGCGAAGTGGATGCAGGCCGGAGCCGGGTTTACCGATTTGGCCCGTCATGAGTGTGAGCGCGATCAGGCAGCGTGCGTTGTCGGTGCCATGCACATGCTGCGAAATGCCCATGCCCCACAAGATCATCGAGGCTTTGGATGTGGCGTAAAGCCGCGCGACTTCCTTGATGGTTTCGGCGTGGATGCCGCACAACGGCGCCATCGCTTCGGGGCTGTAACCTTCGACGTTTTTCTTGAGCGCCTCGTAGCCGATGGTGCGCTCCTTGATGAACTTCTTGTTCACCAAACCTTCATGCACGATGGTATACATCATCGCATTCAACAACGCCACATCGGTGTCGGGCTTAAATTGCAGATAGTGCGTGGCGTGGCGCGACAACTCCGAACGGCGCGGATCGGCGTAAATAAATTTCGCGCCCTTTTTCACCGCGTTCTTGATCCACGTCGCCGCCACCGGGTGATTCGAAATCGGATTCGCGCCGATGAGGAAAATCACCTCGGCGTGCTGCACATCACTCACTTGATTCGACACCGCGCCCGACGCCACACCTTCCATCAACGCCGCCACGCTCGACGCATGGCACAGCCGCGTGCAGTGATCGACGTTGTTGCTGCCAAAGCCCGCGCGCACCAGCTTTTGAAAAAGATACGCTTCTTCGTTGCTGCCTTTGGCCGAACCAAAACCCGCAAGCGCGGATTTGCCTTTGGTATCGCGGATTTCTTTCAGCTTGCCGGCGGCCAGATCCAGCGCCTCTTCCCACGTGGCTTCGCGGAAATATTCCAGCGGGTTCGCCGGGTCCATGGTGAAGTCGGCGTGCTTGGGCACACCGGCCTTCCGAATCAACGGTTTCGTAAGTCTTTGTTTATGATGAACATAATCAAAGCCATAACGCCCCTTCACGCACAGGCGGTTATGGTTCGACGGGCCATCGCGGCCATCGACGCTGGTGATTTTGTTGTCTTTGATGTTGTACGTAAGCTGACAGCCCACGCCGCAAAACGGGCACACCGAATGCACTTGTTTGTCGGGCTTAATCAGCCCCGCTTCACGCGCGGGCATCAGCGCGCCGGTGGGGCACGCCTGCACGCACTCGCCGCATGCCACGCAGGTGGAATCACCCATCGCGTCGTCAATATCGAACACGATTTTTGAATGCTCGCCACGGAACGCGAGGCCGATCACGTCGTTGACCTGCACTTCGCGGCAGGCGCGCACGCAGCGCGTGCATTGGATGCACGAATCGAGATTCACCGCGATGCCGTGGTGCGACAAATCGGCTTGCGGCTGATGACGTGCTTCAAAGCGCGGCATACCGATTTGCAGCTTGGCGGCCCATTGATCGAGCTCGGAATTCAGCGTGTGGCGCTTTTCCGGCATATCAGACAGCAGCAGTTCCAGCACCATCTTTTGTGACTTCACCGCGCGCTCGGAATCGGTAGTGACTTCCATGCCTTTTGCGGGATTGCGGCAGCACGACGCCACCAGCACACGCTCGCCTTTCACTTCAACGACACAAGCGCGGCAGTTGCCGTCGGGGCGCATGCCTTCCGTGTAGCAAAGATGCGGAATCTCGACGCCGTGCCGTTTAGCCGCCTGGATGATGGTTTCGCCGCCGTGCGCGGTCACGTCTTTGCCGTTGAGTTTGAATTCAACCGGCATGGCGTTCAGTTCGTCATCGCTATGCGCTGTCATTGAATTTCCTTTGGAAAATATTTCATCACGCATCGAATCGGGTTGGGTGCCGCTTGCCCCAGCCCGCAGATCGACGCGTCCGCCATGGCACCCGATAATTCTTCGAGCAGCCCCTGATCCCAGGATTTCTTTTCCATTAAGTTTAATGCCTTGGCAGTACCCACACGGCACGGCGTGCATTGCCCGCAGGATTCTTCAGCAAAAAATTTCATGATGTTGCGCGCGGCAGCGCTGGCTTTGTCCTGGTCCGACAAAATAATCACCGCCGCCGAACCGATGAAACAACCGTATTGATTGAGCGTGTCGAAATCCAAAGGAATATCGCCCATGGTCGCGGGCAAGATACCGCCCGACGCGCCGCCCGGCAGATAGGCGTAGAAGTTGTGTCCCGGCAGCATGCCGCCGCAGTACTCGGCGATGAGTTCTTTGACGGTGATGCCCGCGGGCGCGAGATGCACACCCGGCTTACGCACGCGGCCCGACACCGAGAATGATCGCAGTCCCTTGCGGCCGTTGCGGCCGTTCGAGGCAACCCATTCGGCGCCTTTTTCCAGGATGTCACGCACCCAGTACAGCGTTTCCATGTTGTGCTCAAGCGTGGGATAACCAAACAGCCCCACCTGCGCCACATACGGCGGACGCAGCCGCGGCACGCCGCGTTTACCTTCGATGGATTCGATCATTGCGGATTCTTCGCCGCAGATGTACGCGCCCGCGCCGCGCCGCAGAAATATCGGCGGCAACGGACACGGCGGATTTTTTTGCAGCGTCTTTATTTCTTTTTCGAGAATGGCACGCACACCGGCATATTCGTCGCGCAGATAAATATAAACCTCGGAAATCTGCACCGTCCACGCGGCGATAATCAGGCCTTCAAGAAAACGATGCGGATTGCGTTCAAGGTAATAACGATCCTTGAACGTACCCGGCTCGCCTTCGTCGATATTGATCGCCATCACGCGCGGGCCTTTTTCACCACGCACGATGCGCCATTTGCGCCCCGCCGGGAAACCCGCGCCGCCCAAACCGCGCAAGCCAGAATGCTCCATGGCTTTAATCAGGTCTTCGGCGTCGCGTTTGCCCGCCAAACATTCTGCAGCAATCTTGTAGCCGCCTTTGTTGCGATAGGCTGCATAGCCGGTGTACGCACCGTTCACGCAACGGGTTTTGTTGGCAGCAACCTGCGCCTGCACACTGGCCACACTGGCATTCGCCACCGGGTTTTGCCCCACCACCACCACCGGCGCCTGTTCGCAGCGCCCCACACACGGCGCGGGGATTACGCGCACGCCGTCGCCCAGCGCGCGCTTTAAGCCCACCATCAATTCACCCGCACCACCGAGTTCACACGACAGCGAATCACACACACGCACGGTCAGCGCGGGCGGCGGCGTGCCGCCTTCTTTCACAATATCAAAGTGGTGGTAAAAACTTGCCACCTCGAACACCTCGGTCATCGCGAGTTTCATTTCGCGCGCGAGGGCGGCGATGTGCGCGGCAGAGATGTGGCCAAACGTATCCTGAATTTTATGCAGATGCTCGATCATTAGATCGCGGCGGCGCGGCTCGTCGCCCAGCAACGCCTGCACTTGCGCGAGTGCATCCGGCTCCACCGCACGCCCCTTGGGTTTGCCTCGCCGCCCCCCGTTCGCCCGGTCTTTCTTTATCGTAACTGCCTCCAACTTCTCCTCCTGCCCATCACCTACGAGCCTTCAGCGCTCCGGGTCACCACGCGACAGATCCATCGGACGTGTCGTTTTGTCGTTGTGCCGGGGAGGGGTACCGCTGTCGCCTGAGTAGCGCGGGTTCTGTGTTTGTGTACTGTGCCTGTTCTATTTCAATACGGATTTCAGCAGCTTGCCCATTTCGGCCGGATTCCGCGTGACCTTAATGCCGCACTCTTCCATCACCCGCAGCTTCTCGGTAGCCGTACCCTTGCCGCCGGAAATAATCGCACCCGCGTGGCCCATGCGTTTGCCGGGTGGTGCGGTGAGGCCGGCGATAAAACCCACCACCGGCTTTTTCATATTCGCTTTCACCCACATCGCGCACTCTTCTTCGTCCGAACCGCCGATTTCACCGACCATCACCACCGCTTCGGTTTGCGGATCGTCATTGAACATTTTCATCACGTCGATGTGCTTCATGCCATTGACCGGATCTCCGCCAATGCCCACGCATGACGATTGGCCGAGGCCGACCTCCATCAACTGGCCGACGGCTTCGTAGGTTAGCGTGCCGGAGCGCGACAACACGCCGATCGGGCCTTTTTTGTGGATGTGGCCGGGCATGATGCCGATTTTGATTTCGTCGGGCGTAATCACGCCGGGGCAGTTCGGCCCGATCAGCAGCGTGCGCTTGCCGATCATTTTGTATTTGGTGCGGATCATGTCGCGCACCGGTATGCCGTCGGTGATGCAGATCACCAGATCCATGTCGGCTTCCACCGCCTCGTCAATCGCAGCGGCGGCAAAAGGCGGCGGCACGTAGATCACCGACACATTCGCGCCGGTGGCGGCTTTGGCTTCTTTCACCGTTTCAAAAATTGGAATGCCTTCGTGCGACTGCCCGCCTTTTTTGGGTGTCACGCCCGCAACGTAGCAGGCTTTGCCGTTGGCGTACTCCTTGCCGGTTTTGGTGTGAAACTGACCGGTCTTGCCGGTGATGCCCTGCGTCAGTACGCGCGTTTTTTTATTGATAAGGATGGACATTTTTACGCCACCTTCTTGACTGCTTCAACGGCTTTTTGCGCCGCATCTGCCATATTGTTGGCCGACAAAATCGGCAGACCCGACTCGGCAAGTATTTTTTTGCCCAACTCGACGTTGGTGCCTTCCAGCCGCACCACCAGCGGCACGCTCAATTTCACCTGACGCGCGGCTTCCACCGCCTCGTCAATCGCAGCGGCGGCAAAAGGCGGCGGCAC
>CAWUUY010000143.1:0-6113 GCA_963924885.1 uncultured Burkholderiales bacterium
GTGCAGATGATAGTCGCGCGCCGGTTGTCACGCGTGGGGTTGCCGGCAAAGCTGTCGCGGGTTTCGGAGGGCATGATGGAGTGCGATAATAGCAAATGCCGAGGTGAGCAGTCCCTGCCGCCCTATTTTTTGAATCAACCTGAAAAGATTGGAGCCTTTATGAAATCCTGCTGGATCGTATCCACCGCTACTTCCTGCAATCTCGAATACAAGGATGTGCCGATCCCCGAACCCAAGGCCGGCGAAGTGGTGATCAAGACGCATGCCTCGTCGCTGAATCGCGGCGAATTGATCGTCGGCAGCGTGGTGCATGGCGGGCCGCTGAAACTCGGCGGCGGCGACGGCGCGGGCGTGGTACATAAACTCGGCGCGGGCGTCACCAACCTCAAGGTGGGTGACAAGGTGTACGGTCGCATCAGCGGCGGCTGGGCGGAATACAGCGCCGCGCGCGCGGAGCAGTTGATGCCGCTGCCCGAACGCATGACGTGGGAGCAGGCGGCCTCGGTGGGCGTGGCGTTTTTGACGGCGTATGAATTGATTTATCCGCCGTACGGCAAACTGAAAAAAGGCGAAACGCTGCTGGTGGCGGGCGCGTCGTCGGGCGTGGGCGTGGCGGCGGTGCAAATCGGCAAGGCGCTGGGTTGCACCGTGATCGGCACGTCCGGCTCCGCCGACAAACTGGCGAAGCTGAAGTCGCTGGGCATGGATCACGGCATTCAAACCCGCAAGCCGGATTTCGCCGCCAAGATCAAGGAACTCACCGGCGGCAAGGGCGTCGATCTCGCGATCAATCTGGTCGGCGGTTCGGTGTTCGCCGAACTGATGCGCTCGCTGGCGCGCAAGGGCCGCATCGGCATCGTCGGCTACGTCGATGGCGTGCTGAAAGCCGAGATCGATCTGAATGCGCTGCACGCCAATCGCTTCGAGGTCTACGGCATTTCCAACAGCAAGGCCACAGCCGATGAAAAAGCCGAAGCCATGCGCTGCTTTATCCGCGACGTGGCGCCGATGTTGAACGACGGGCGCATCGTGCCGGTGGTGGATAAGGTGTTTGCGTTCGACGATCTGCCCGCCGCGAAAACGTACGTGGATTCGGATGCACAGATGGGCAAGGTGGTGGTGCGGTTGTAAGGCGGAAAAGCGCAGCGCCTTACGCCGAATGATGTCGGACAAGCCTGATACCTATGGCGGAAGGCCACGCGAACTACGGTCTCGTACGCTAAAATATTGTTTTAATGAAGTTTTTCTAAAACCGTGATTACCATTGCGCTTTCCAAGGGCCGTATTTTTGATGAAACCCTGCCGCTGCTGAACGCGGCGGGCATCACCACATCCGAAGACCCGGATAAATCGCGCAAGCTGATCCTCGGCACCAACAAAAGTGATGTGCGGCTGCTGATTGTGCGCGCCTCTGACGTGCCGACGTATGTGCAGTACGGCGGTGCGGATATGGGCGTGGCCGGCAAGGATGTGCTCGATGAACAAGGCGGGCAGGGTTTGTATCAGCCACTCGACTTGGGCATAGCGCGTTGCCGCATGATGGTGGCGGTGCGCAAGGATTTCGATTACGCGAAGGCGGTGATGCAGGGCGCGCGCTTGAAGGTCGCCACTAAATATGTGCAGACGGCGCGCGAGCACTTCGCCGCCAAGGGTGTGCATGTCGATCTGATTAAACTCTACGGCTCGATGGAGCTTGCGCCGCTGGTGGGGCTGGCCGATGCGATTGTCGATCTGGTTTCCACCGGCAGCACGCTAAAGGCAAACCATCTGGTGGCGGTGGAAGAAATCGCGCAGATCAGTTCGCGGCTGATCGTCAATCCGGCGTCGTTGAAGTTAAAGCGCAAGGCGATGCAGCCGATTCTGGATGCGTTTGCCAAGGCGATAGGCTAGCGATGCGTCGGTTGTCGACTGCCGATGGGGATTTCGATACGCGGCTGTCTGCGTTGCTGGCGTTTGATTCGGCACAGGATCCGCAAGTCGATGCCACGGTTGCGGCGATTCTGGACGATGTCAAAACGCGCGGTGACGCGGCGGTGCTCGACTACACGCAGCGCTTTGATCGGCTGTCCGCAAAATCGTTAAGTGACCTCGAAATCCCCAAGGCGGAATTGCTTGCGGCGCTCAAATCACTGCCCGCCGCGCAGCGCGAGGCGCTCACCGCAGCGGCTGCGCGCGTGCGTGAGTTCCATGAAAAACAATCAATAAAAACAAATACTTACGTAGATTCCGAGGGTAACGAGCTGGGTCAGCAGGTGACGCCGCTCGATCGCGCGGGTATCTACGTGCCGGGCGGTAAGGCGTCGTATCCCTCCACCGTCATCATGAACGCGACGCCGGCGAAAGTGGCGGGTGTGGCTGAAATCATTATGGTGGTGCCCACGCCGGGCGGTGAAAAAAACCAACTGGTGCTGGCGGCGGCGGCGCTGACCGGTGTGGATCGCGTGTTTACCATCGGCGGCGCGCAGGCCGTGGGCGCGCTGGCGTATGGCACGCAAACCATTGCGCAGGTGGACAAAATCACCGGCCCTGGCAATGCGTATGTGGCGGCGGCCAAGCGGCGCGTGTTCGGCGTGGTGGGCATCGACATGGTGGCGGGGCCATCGGAGATTTTGATTGTGTGCGACGGCAACACCGAGCCTGACTGGATCGCGATGGATTTGTTTTCGCAGGCCGAACACGACGAAATGGCGCAGGCGATATTGCTGTGCCCGGACGCGGCGTATCTCGACAAAGTGGCCGCGAGCATCGAACGCCAGATCAAGGACATGCCGCGCCGCGACATCATTCGCGCCTCGCTAGCCGGGCGCGGCGCGCTGATTCAGGTGCGCGATCTGGATGAAGCCTGCGCGATAGTGAATCGCATCGCGCCGGAACATCTGGAATTGTCGGTTGAAAATGCGCAGGCGCTGCTGCCGAAAATCCGCCACGCCGGCGCGATATTCATGGGCAAGTATTCGTCCGAAGCGCTGGGCGATTATTGCGCGGGGCCGAACCACGTGTTGCCCACGTCGCGCACCGCGCGCTTTTCGTCGCCGCTGGGCGTGTATGATTTTCAGAAGCGGTCGAGCATTATTAGTGTGTCGCGTGAAGGCGCGATAAAGCTCGGCAAGATCGCGGCGGAGTTGGCGCAAGGCGAAGGGCTGCCCGCGCATGCGCGCTCGGCGCAGTATCGGATACCGGGATGAGCCGCTACTGGAGTAAGGTCGTCCATGGCCTCACGCCTTACGTGCCCGGCGAGCAACCGAAGCTGCCCAATCTGGTGAAGCTCAATACCAATGAAAGCCCCTACGGCCCCAGCAAGCGCGTACTGGATGCGCTGCGCGCGGAAGCGGGGGACACGCTGCGCTTGTATCCCGATCCTGGCAGCGACAAACTGCGCGCGGCGATTGCGAAGCGGAATGGGCTGACGGCGGATCAGGTATTCGTCGGCAACGGCTCGGATGAAGTGCTGGCGCATGTGTTCATGGCGCTGTTGAAACATGACGCACCCTTGCTGTTTCCCGACATCACCTACAGTTTTTACCCGGTGTATTGCGGGCTGTATGGCATTGCATACGAACTGGTGCGGCTGAACGAAAAATTTGAAGTCGACGTCTCGGATTACCTTCGACCGAACGGCGGCGTCATTTTTCCGAATCCGAATGCGCCCACGGGGCAACTCGTGCCACTTTCCGAGATCGAACGCTTGTTGAAAGCCAACACTGAATCGGTGGTGGTGATCGACGAAGCGTATGTTGATTTTGGCGGCGTGTCGTGCGTGCCGCTGATCCGGAAATATCCGCAATTGCTGGTTACGCACACGCTGTCGAAGTCACGCGCGCTGGCGGGTTTGCGCGTGGGTTACGCCACCGGCAACGCCGATCTGATCGAAGCGTTGAACCGCGTGAAGGACAGCTTCAATTCCTATCCGCTGGATCGTTTTGCGCAGGCGGGTGCGGCGGCGGCGATGGAAGACGAAGCATATTTTGCGGCGATGTGTCAGAAAGTGATCGCGTCAAAGCAACAACTGGTGGCCGACTTGCAGGCGCTGGGTTTCGAGGTGCTGCCGTCGGCGGCGAATTTTATTTTTGCGCGTTTTCCGGGACGCGACGGCGCGGATATTGCGGCCAAACTGCGCGAACGCAGCATCATCGTGCGGCATTTTCGCCAGCCGCCGCGCATTTCGCCGTTTATGCGCATCACCATCGGCACCGACGAGCAATGCGCCGGGCTGGTGGAAGCGCTGCGCGCAATCGTCTGAAATCGCTTATACTAATCAAAACAAGTAGTTACTGAGCGTACGGAATTTACTGGAAGCAGCCCATCATGGCACGGCAGGCGCAAGTCACCCGCAACACCAACGAAACCCAAATCAGCGTTTCGCTCAACCTCGACGGCAGCGGCAAGTCCAAACTCGCCACCGGCGTGGGATTTCTCGACCACATGCTCGACCAGATCGCGCGCCACGGTGTGTTTGATCTCGAGGTCAACGCCAAGGGCGATTTGCACATCGACGCGCATCACACGGTGGAAGATGTCGGTATCACGCTGGGGCAGGCGTTCGCCAAGGCCGTTGGCGACAAAACCGGCGTGCGCCGTTACGGCCACGCCTATGTGCCGCTGGATGAAGCGCTGTCGCGCGTAGTGGTCGATCTGTCGGGCCGTCCGGGCCTCGACATGAAAATCGATTTCGTGCGCGCGCGCATCGGCGAATTCGATGTCGATCTCACGCGCGAGTTTTTCCAGGGCTTCGTGAATCATGCGCTGGTGACGCTGCACATCGACAACCTCAAGGGCGACAACGCGCACCATCAGGCCGAAACCGCGTTCAAGGCGTTCGGTCGCGCGCTGCGCATGGCGGTGGAGCTCGATCCGCGCATGGTGGGCGTGCCTTCGACCAAGGGGTCTTTGTGACTGTGCGTTGGTCAGCCGTTGCTTTGCAATCGTTCACCCGTTCACCCGCGCACTTGTTCACGCCCTGCAAATCATGATCGCTGTCATCGACTACGGCATGGGCAATCTACGCTCCGTGTCCAAAGCCATCGAGCATGTCGCGCCCGGTGTCAGCGTGCGGGTCACCGACGATCCAGCGGTGGTGCGCGCGGCGCAGCGCGTGGTGTTCCCCGGACAGGGCGCCATGCCCGACTGCATGCGGGAGTTACGCGCGCGCGGACTGTACGATGCGGTGATCGAAGCGGCGCGCGACAAACCGTTTCTCGGCATTTGCATCGGCTTGCAGATGTTGTTCGAGCACAGCGAGGAGGGCGACATGCCGGGTTTGGGAATTCTGCCGGGCCGCGTGCGCCGTTTTGCGCGTGTGCTGTTTGACGGCAACGGGCAAAAGCTCAAGGTGCCGCACATGGGCTGGAACGAGGTCGAGCAACGCATCGAACATCCGTTGTGGAGCGGCATTGCGCCAAACACACGCTTTTATTTTGTGCATAGCTACTATCCGGAACCCACGATCGGTGGACCCGGGGCGAGCCTGACCGCCGCCATCAGCCGTTATCCGGGTGAATTTGCCTGCGCGGCGGCGCGCGGCAACCTGTTTGCGGTGCAATTTCATCCGGAAAAGAGCGCGGCGGCGGGTTTACGGCTGTTGGCGAATTTCGCAACATGGGCGCCGATAGCCAGCGGTTTGCGCGCGGCAGCTTGACCGCAACGGATTATTTGCAGCTATAGTATGATTCACCTAACGGAATCTTTCTGAACTTGCTGAACCGGTAAACGCCTCACCACACAGCCCCCTCAGCGCACCAGTTGCAAAACTATTTGCGCCCTTCCGTTTCGCCTTCACACACTAGTTTATTCCCATGCTGATTATTCCAGCCATTGATTTAAAAGATGGGCAGTGCGTGCGCCTGCAACAAGGCGTCATGTCCAGCGCCACCGTGTTCTCGGATGACCCCGGCGCCACCGCCAAACGCTGGCTCGATCTGGGCGCACGCCGATTGCACGTGGTGGATCTGAACGGCGCGACCACGGGCAAGCCAAAAAACGGCGCGGCGATCAAAGCCATCGTCGCCGCGGTCGGCGACAAGCTGCCGATACAACTGGGCGGCGGCATCCGCGATCTAGACACCATCGAAAAATATCTCGATGCCGGCATCAGCTACGTCATCATCGGCACGGCA
>CAWUUY010000144.1:0-6645 GCA_963924885.1 uncultured Burkholderiales bacterium
TGAATTCGGTGAGGACTGTCTGAGTCCTCGCGCCCTTGGTTTATCCGAGGGCGAGTTCCGCAGCCGCCCGGCGTGGCGAGTAGCGCAGGGAGGGGGCCGCCTTCTTTGGGTTACCTTTCTTGGCGGTTCAAGAAAGGTAACCAGCCGCCGGGCTGCCCCTGGCGAACTTGTTGTTGACGTTCAACGCACGCAGCATGGCAAGATCAAATGCGGCGCAAAAGGGATTGCGCCCAACAGAGTTCCTATTTTTTTGCGCAAGTTACTTGCCACAATCCCTGCTCTTTACCAACGTCGTCCGTCTGTAAGAACAGTGCGTGAGGCTAGGCCCATCGGCATAACCCGAGAAAGCTACGCAAGTGCCCGGGTCGAAAACGGCGTCACTCGCAAGTATATGTTGTGTTCCGTCTGCCGCGCGAATCTCATAGCGAATGTATCGCGGGCTGAGAAGGGAAGTTTCACGCGCGATTGGAATCACGGCCTTGCCTACAGGAACGAAAGTCACGTCCTGCGCAACTGGTCCTCCACCGACCCCTGTGCGTGACTGAATCACCCCAAGACCTGAACCAGAATACGAGGTTTCGCGCTGATGTATCGGCGCGCATGCAAAGAGAGTCGAGAGGCCGACGCCAAGAATACTGACTCGAAATGGCATCATGGATATCATAGGAGCCCTAACTTAGCGTCAAGTTTTCCAGCAAAATCATTCTGGAACAATGTCTAAAGCCCCTACACCGCAATCTTCCAAAAATCCCGCGCATACTCCGGCATGGTGATATCAAAATTCACGCCGTTTGGATCAGAATACTTGCGCTCGGTTTCCAGTCCGCTGCCGGTGCCCAGGATGCCGCCGTGAAACGTCGCTCCGTTAGCTTCGACTTTTTGCGCGACGCTTTTCATGTCGTCGATCAAAAAGCCGATGTGGTGCAGACCGCGCTTGGTTTCGCCTTTCATGTTGGGATTATCCGGGTGGATCACCACCAGGCTGACCGTGCCGTCGGTCAGTGCGATCGCGGTATCGGATTGGCGCGCGCGGGTCATGCCGAACGCTTTTTCGTAAAACGTTGCGGATTTTTCGATGTCTTCGACGACCATTGCAATGTGTCTGAGTTTAGCCATGATGTGCTCCTGGGTGTGGATATCGTTACAAAATTTTATTTTAAAACAAATACTTACATAACTACGGAAACATCGCCCAACCCACGCGATCCGTCTGCGCTTTGAAGAAATGCCCGTTGGTGCTGGTGACGAACACGGTGGTCATGTCCAGCCCGCCGAAGCAGACGTTGGTTGGGCGGTTGGCCGCCACCGGATGCGTTTCGAGCACGCGGCCCGTCGGCGAAAACACATACAGCATCGGGCCGGGGCCGCTGACTTCCCAGCCGGCGGTGGCGATGATGTTGCCTTCGGCGTCGAGGCACATGCCGTCGATGCCGCGATGCAGGCCGCGCGCGTCTTCGCCCCAAGTGAACAGCACATCAAACTTGCCGAGGCTGCCGTCGTCGTTGATCGGATAGGCGCGCAGTTCGCGCGGAATGCCGCGCGTGTAGCTGCTCTCAGCGACATACAGCGTGCGCTGATCGCGCGAGACCAGAATGCCGTTCGGCTGCGTGGTGTCAAACGTGGCGCGCACGACTTTGTAGCTGCCATCGGCCTGCGGATCAGCGCGCAGCACCGAGCGGTGATCGAGTTCTTCTTTTTCGGTTTTGTCCCAGTTGCCATCGTTCACCGGGTTGGTGAACCAGATGCGACCCTGGCGATTCACCGCCAGATCGTTCGGCGTGTTCAATTTTTTGCCGTCGAGCTTGTCGGCAATCACGGTGTTTTTGCCGTCGGCGTCGAAGCGCACAATGCTGCGTCCGCCGGAGCAGCAGCCGAACAGCTTGCCGTGCGCATCAAAGCACAGGCCGTTGGCGCGGTTGGTGCCCTCGCGCCACACGCTGATGGCGTTGGTTTTTATGTCATAACGCAGGATGCGGCTTTTGCGGATGTGGGTGAACAAAATTTCTTCGCCCGTCCACACCGGGCCTTCGGTGATGAGCTCGCCTTCGGAGCGCATGAGTAGTTCGAATTTCCAAGCCATGTTGACTTCCTTTAGAAAAACATTTACGACGATGCCTTCTTCTTAATCACATAAAACACGGCTGCCGGCCAAAATAAAATTAACAGCACCACGAGCAGCACGATATTGATTCCCTCCGCCTGTGCTGGGGCTGCCGCTGCGGGCCGCAGGCTGGCCAATGCCTCTTGCTTTAACTTGTTCAGGTGATCGGCGGAAAAATTGGTTCCACAATACTTGCATTGCGGCGGGCTGGATAAATCAAGGGATACCTTCTGGTTTATTTTTCGCCTGCAGTTCGCGCAATCGACAAACACCAGATACTCGCTGGCCAATCGGCTATTGATGATCTTGTCGCTGCGGCTGTCGTAGGTGTAGGCCGAATGCTGCTGGGCGTTGATGTCCTTCAGGTGCCTGAGTATGAATTCCCGCGAAAGACCCAGCGACACGGCAAGGCCAGACACAGCGGCCTCGCCGGTATGCTCAAGCGCGTGCCCGATCGGAATAATTTTCTTTTCGCGGCTGCGGTAGCCGTAGCCGATCAACAGCAGCACCAGTCCATTGATGGTCATGATGGCGCGTACCGTGGGGAATTAACGCTGGATTTCCTCCACCACGAAGCGCTCACCTTTTTCCTGTTGTATGGCCTCCAGCGCGCGCCCAGTTTATCCTCGAAGGTGTGGCGGGTCTTGCCATCCACCGTCTCCTTGATGACAACTTCACTCCACATATGGGGGTCGAACAACGTGGACAAGGCGCCCAGAAAGAGCAGCGTATAGCCGATGGCGATAAAGTAATTATCAATTTTGTAGATGTCTTTCCTGGCCATGAAGCTCCCTGACCCCTTGTGAAGCGATGCGTCTTGCGAGGAGGCCTAAATATTCATTTCCAGCGTGTAAAGCCCGCCGCTGAACCGATCCGCCGCATACACAATATTGCGGTCATCGACATACACGTCGTTCATCTGAATCGCGCCCTTGGGCGACAGCGCTGGCGCGCCGGGCACGAAGTACGCTGCTTCGCGCGGCTGGTATTGATTTGTGATGTCGTAGACGCGGATGCCGGCGTTAAAGCAAGAGGTAAAAATAATGTTCTCGGAGCGGAACGCGTGCTTGGCGGGATAGTTCTCGTACAGGTTGTGCGCACCGAAGCGCCCGCCGCGCTTGCCGAAGGATTCCACCGGCGGCAGCGGCAGTGTGGATATGGTCACCAGATTGGTTTCATCGCGCATGTCGGCGATCCAGTTGAGCTTGGGCCAATCGATACCGTCGTCCTTGTTGCATTCGTCGGCCAGCACCATCAGTCCGCGACCCAAGAGCGGCATCGCGGTGTGCGACATGCCGTTATACGGCGGTGAGATTTTCAGGCGCGAAATCTCTTTCGGATGCGCTTTGTCGCTGATGTCGAGGATCACCACGCCGCCATCGATGTAGCCCATGTAGGCGCGGTCAGGCCGCTCCGGGTAAACACTGATGTTGTGCGGGCGATAGCCGCCATCGAACTTGGGATGGCGTAATACCGGCGGCTCGGCGTCGCCTTCCTTGGTGCCCGGATACCACCAGCGCCCGGCCTCGACCGGCTTTGACGGGTTACGCACATCGACAATGCGGTAGATCTGGTGATCCTTGGGATTGCGCGGTTGATGATCCGGCGCGCCGCAGCTCAAATGCACAAACTCGCCATCGACAAACCAGCAGCAGTGCGCGCCCAGCGAATGCGGGCCGGAGGCATCAAAGTGCGATATCAGTTTGGGTTTTTCCGGTGTGCTGACATCAAACAAATCAAAGCCTGCGGGTTTGCCGCCCGCCGATTGCTTGAGGTTATTGGGATCGTTCGGGTTGCCCTTGCCGCCGCGCACCTGATAACACACCACCATCATGTCGCCGACGACTTCGAGCGAGTTCGAGCGCACCTGCGCGTGCGGCAGTTCGGTCTGCACGACCATTTTGAGATTGCGCGGATCGCTGACATCCACGCCAGTGAAATTTTTCGGCGCGGATTCATGCGCCAGCCACAGGATGCGCCGGCCATCTTTGGTCATCTGCATATTGCAGCCTTCGCCGATGCCGCCGAAACCATCGAGCTCGTGCTGCGCAAGCAGCTTCATGTTGAGCGCCAGCGTGCGTGATGCCTGCGACGCTGGATTGAGTGAGCCAGTAACCGCCATGGTGTTCTCCTCTAAAATGGAACGTCGATTCTATTTGATAAGACCGAGATACGTCATGATGTTCTTCGCCTGCGCGTATTCCGCTGCCATGTGCTTGCGTGTTTCAGAGGCATTCTTGAAAACAGCCTCGCCCTGCACGCGTTCCGCGCTTTGGCGGAACTCATCGCTGGCCGCGATCTGGTACATCACCCGCTCCCAGTACGCGACTTGCGCGGGCGTGATGCCCTTGGGCGCAAGAATCGCGCGCCAGGTTTCGCTGACCGCGGTGGGATGCCCCAGCTCTGCCCACGTCGGCGCGGAACTCAACAGGCCTGATTGCCGCTTGGCGCTGGTCACCGCGATCACGCGCAGGTTGCCAGCCTCGATCTGCGGCAGAAACCCCACCGCGGAACCGAACGCCACATCCAGATGCCCGCCGAGCAATCCGGACAGTTGTTTACTGCTCTCGAGCACCACCATTTTGACCGGCTTGATGTCGATGCGGGCCGATTGCAGCACGCGGCCCGCCGCGATACGCGTGAGGATGGTGTTGATGGCGATGGAGAGCGAATCAGGTTTGGCTTTTAACGCATCCACCAGATCACGTGCCGTTTTCAGCGGCGAATCCGTGCGCACCACCACGATGTACGCCTCGGTCATGATGGTGGCGATGGGCGTCAGGTCGGAGTACGTCACCGGCAAGCGGCCCGCCAGGTGATTGGCCAATAGCACCGGTGAAGCCAGACTCAAAAAATGCGGGTCGCCGGTGCGCTGGCTCAAAAACGTGTACGCCAGCGCGTGTTCGGCCCCCGCGCGATTCACCACCGCGCTGGAGACCTGCAGCAGTTTGCGCCCCTGCCACTGCCGCTGCACGATGCGTGCTGTGGAATCCATCGCGCCGCCGGGGGCGTTGGGCGCGATCAGTTCCACGTGGCGCTGCGGCGTCCACGGCTGCGCCGTCACGCCGGATGTAAGCCCCATCATGACCGCAACAGCGGCCAGCAAGCGGTGCGCGATCATGGCAACCCCTCCGTTATTGAAGTAACCCCAGATACGCCATCACTTTTTTGGTTGCTGCGTATTCTTCGTCGAAGTGTTTGCGGGTGTCGGCGGCGCCCTTGAAATCCACATCCCACTGATTTTTCTCAGCGGCCTTTTTGAAGTCGTCGCTTTGCACCACCTTGCGCAGCACTTCTTCCCAATAAGCCACTTGCGCGGCGGTGATGTCCTTGGGCGCGATCATCGCGCGCCAGGTTTCGTAGGTGCCGGATTTATAACCCAGCTCCGGCCATGTCGGCACAGACGCCAGCACGCCGGGTTTGCGTTTGGGGGCGCTGACGCCGAGCACGCGCATCTTGCCGCTTTCCAGATGCGGCAACACCTGCGCCAGCGGCGACACCGAAATATCCACATGGCCGCCGAGCGCGGATATGGTCTGCGTGCCGGCGTTGAGCACCACCATTTTGACCTGTTTGATATCGACGTTAGCCGATTGCAGCACCATGCCGACGGCGATGCGATGCGTGACATTGCCGACCGCAAACGTCAGCGCATCGGGACGCGCCTTCACCGCGTCCACCATCTCCTTGCCGTTTTTGAGCGGGTGATCCGCACGCACCGCAAAAATGTAATCGTCGCTCATCAGGTAGGCAATTGGCGTGAAGTCGGTATGGGTAAACGCCGAGCGTCCGGTGATGTGATTGCTGAGCAACGCCGGATTGGCAAAACTCAGGTAGTGCGCGTCGCCCGTGCGCCCGCGCAGATAGGTGTAGGCGATGGCCTGTTCGCCGCCGGGGCGATTGACCAGCGTGCTGGTCACTGGCACCAGCTTCAGGTCGTACCACAGCTTGTGAATCACGCGCGCGGTGTTGTCGAGCGAAGAGCCTTGCGAATTGGGTATGGTCACTTCGACGTGACGCTGCGGCGTCCAGCCTTGGGCATTGCATGGATGCGCGAATGCGAGGCTTATACAAGCGGCGAATCCCGCGGCAGACCGCACACCGCGCATCAGCAGTTTGAGCATCAGTTTCATCATTCTCTTTCCTCGACAGTGCGGTTGATACTGGCTACTTGAACTTCGGCTGCGGCCCGGATGTACCGAAGGGCCTGGGTGGCCCGAGTGGTTTTGGCGGCCTGAAACCCAGAAACTCCTGCAATGAAATGCGTCCGTTGCTGTTGGCGTCAATGTGCGAAAAATCACGTTCCAGCGGACTGCGCCCGCGCACTTCGTCGGGTGACAGAAAGCCGTCGCCGTTGGCATCCATGTGGCGAAAATCCTGCGCCATTTTTTGTTCGGGCCCCCCCCGGCCCCGCTATGTCCTGCGGTGTGCGATCATCCGCGGGTGGCTGAGGTGGAGGTGATACCAACGCGACTTCACGCTTCTGCGCGGGCGGGGGCACCGCGCGCCGCGACTCCTCGGCGGCCTTGCGCGCTTCGCCCGCG
>CAWUUY010000145.1:0-14161 GCA_963924885.1 uncultured Burkholderiales bacterium
CAACATGTTCTGGCAGCTGCGATCGACGATTTCCCCGTTCCTGACGCGCTGCTCGCGGCCAAGATCATCCTGATGCAGGATGATGTTATTGAAGCCCAACGGCCACGACCCCAGCTTAGTAAGCAACTGCGTCATGGATTGTTCATCGACATCAGTCACCACCACGTGATCGAACTTGATCTTCGGCGCGGGCAGGCAGCTATTCGTAATCGTCAAATCCGAATCAATACGGCGAAACACGTCGCTGGCTTCAAGGAATGCCGTCAACCCCAACGCAAACAGCGCGAACACCGCGCTGCGCGTAAAGTACGGCAGTTTTCTTAACCACATGGTTATGTCTTGTCCGCTTTTCGGGTTTCTCGTCGCGCGGGTTCGCCGTCATATCGCCAATCCGGCATCAACGAAAGCGCGCCGGCGAGCGCATGATAATGCTCATCCACTCCCAGGCCCGGCACCCACACCAAATGCCGTCCCGACCACAAAAACGGCAGCCGGTCACGCATCCATGGCGGAACATTGCGTTCCTGAAACAGATCTTTGACCTCGCGGCGCGGCCTCGCGGCATCGGGGCGCAGGCGCTCTCCACCCTGCCGCAACCGCAGCGTCACCGGCGCCGCACGCATACGTTTCGCGTCGATACCGTACCCACGACCGCGCACCATGGTGAGCGTGGCCGCCAGCGCCGCCACGTGCAACGAACGCTCGCCCTGCCACGACACCTGAAAACGCTTACCGGGATTCTCCAGCTTGCGAACCAGATGCAACGCATCGTCGTACCGATACAAGGTATGGCCGCCCAAATCCAGCCTGACGCGCGCGTCCCCCTTGGCTTGCAGCGCCTGCCGCAGGGCCTCATCCAACAGGCGTTTGTCCGGCATGGTGATATGTTCGCTCGCCAGAAAATACCGCAACAGGTTTTTCGCCCGTGCGCTCGAAAGGCGCCGCAAGTTCTCCATCGCCAGAGCACTGTCGTGCAGGCTATCACGCGCATCCAGCGCCGCCAGTTCATCCAGCAACGCCGACGCTTCCGCCAGGTGCGCGGCCGCGCGCGTCAGTGTGTCACGGTAGCCGGGCACGCGCGGCGCGATGCGCGGCAAAATGTCTACACGCAAAAAATTGCGCAGGTAATGCGTATCCGTGTTGCTGTCGTCTTCCACCCATGTCAACGCGCGGTGTTTGGCGTAGCGCTCGACATCGCGCCGCGGCACATCCAGCAAAGGCCGCACAATGCGCAGCCCGCCCTCGTCGCGTGCTTGCGGCATCGCCGCCAGACCCTTGATGCCAGCGCCGCGCAACAAGCGCAGCAGCAGGGTCTCGGCTTGATCGTCCTGATGGTGGGCGAGCACCACATGATCGGCGCGGCAAGCGCGATAGGCCGCGTAACGCGCATCGCGCGCCGCCGCTTCGGTGCTGTTGCCGCGCGCCACCTCCACCTTGACCACGCGCAGCGGCACCGCGCGCGCGCGGCATTCGCGACGGCAGAACGCCGCCCACGCCGCCGCGTGCGCACTCAGTTGGTGATTGACGTGTATCGCCGACAGGCGCCACTCGTGTCGCGGCGCCAGTGCGCACAGCGCGTCCAGCAGCGCCATCGAATCGACGCCCCCGCTCAGCCCAACACACAGCCTGTCCCCGCGTTTGACCAGCGGCGCCAGCGTACGCTCTACCTTGCGCGCTAGGTCGTCTCTCGCCCCCATAGCGCCGGAAACAACCTTCTTCATCGAAGCATCATCATGACCGCCGCGTGGCCTTACTTGCTTTCAACTTCCTTGAACTTGCCGTAGCCGATCAGCTTTTCAAACCGATCGGCAAGCAATTCGTCCAGCGCTTTGTCGCGCAACTGGCGCCAGGTATCGGCGAGCGCTTTTTTCATCAGTCGTATCATCGCATCGGGATCGCGATGCGCGCCGCCCACCGGCTCCGCCACCACTTTGTCGATCAAACCCAACGCTTTCAAGCGTGTCGCGGTGATGCCCAGAATTTCGGCGGCCTCCGACGCCTTGTCGCCGCTCTTCCACAAAATCGCCGCGCAGCCCTCAGGCGAAATCACCGAGTAGGTCGAATACTGCAACATCAACGTCGAGTCTCCCACTGCAATCGCCAGCGCGCCGCCCGACCCGCCCTCGCCAATCACCGAGCAGATAATCGGCGTCTTCAGTTCCGCCATCGCGTACAGATTGCGTCCGATGGCTTCCGACTGCCCACGCTCTTCCGCGCCGACGCCGGGATACGCACCGGGCGTGTCGATGAAGGTGAACACCGGCAGATTAAATTTTTCCGCCAGTTTCATTAGCCGCAAGGCCTTGCGATACCCCTCTGGTCTTGGCATACCGAAGTTGCGCATCGTGCGCTCTTTGGTATCGCGGCCTTTTTGATGGCCGATCACCATCACGTTCTGCTCGTTAAAGCGCGCCATGCCGCCGACGATGGCCGGATCATCGCCATAGGTGCGGTCACCGTGCAACTCTTCAAAGCCGGTGAAAAGCCCGTTGATATAATCAAGCGTGTAAGGCCGCTGCGGATGCCGCGCCACCTGCGAAATCTGCCACGCGGTCAGCTTGGCGTAGATATCCTTGGTCAGCCCCTGGCTCTTTTTGGCGAGCTTGGCGATCTCCTCGGAAATATCCAGCGCCGAATCATCCTGCGTGAAGCGCAGTTCTTCGATACGCGCTTCGAGTTCTTCGACGGGTTTTTCGAAGTCGAGGAAGGTTTGTTTCATGGGGCATGATGATACAGGATTGAGGATTGAGCATTGAGGAGCGAGCGGACCGAGACGGGGTTACTCAATCCTGAATCCTCAATCCTGAACTCAATACCAAGCCACATCCGACCCGCGTGGATCACTCGCTCCTTCGGCAACGCCGGTCTGTTTCGATTTGAACACCGCCTGCATGTTGCCCCACTGGCGGTTGCCTTGTTGCAGCACATGTCCCTTACCTTGCAACGCGGCGCGCCATTCGGCGCTGAAGCCCTCCGGTTCGAATTCCAAGCGGTCGGGCCAGAACTGATGGTGGTACCGCGGCATCGCCACCAGCCGTTTTAAATCCACGGCCGGTGTGCGTAAATGTTCCAGCACACCGAGCAGAACCATGCTGATAATCCGCGAACCGCCCGGCGCGCCGAGAATCAACACGCCACGCTCATCTTCGACAAAGGTGGGCGTCATGCTCGACAGCGGGCGCTTGCCCGGCGCAATCGCATTGGCGTCGCTGCCGCGCAGCCGATACGAGTTTGGCAGATCGGCGTGCAAGGTAAAGTCATCCATCTCGTTGTTCAGCAATACACCCGTGCCCTTCGCCACCAGACCCGAACCAAATATCCAGTTCACCGTGAGCGTTGCGCCGACGCGGTTGCCGGCGCTATCGATCACCGAAAAGTGCGTAGTGTTATAGCTTTCGGCTTTTTCCGGCGTGGCGGCGCCGAGGCTGTCGCTGGGGGTAGCCCCCTTGGGTGATATTAACGTAACCATTTGTTTTAAATAGTTTTTTTTAATAAGACTCGCTACCGGCACCTTGACGTGATCCGCATCGCCTAACTGTATGCGGTCACGAAACACCCGCCGCAGCACCTCGGCGATCATATGCGCCGATTCCGCATCCGACACCCCGTTGAGCTTGACGTGCTCCAGCATGCCGAACGCCTGCGTCAGCGCGATGCCGCCGGCGGAGGGCAACGTCGCGGTGGTAATGGTCGCGCCGCGATAACGAATGCGCATCGGCTCGCGTTCGATCACGCGATACTTTTCCAAATCCGCCAACTGCCATGCGCCGCCGGCGACATTCACCGTATCCACCAGCGCGCGCGCCACCTCGCCGCCGTAAAACCCCGGTGCGCCCTCGCTCGCCAGTTTCATCAGGGTCTGCGCCAATTCCGGCTGTTTCAGCAAATAGCCCGGCGTCAGCGCCCGCCCGTCCGCCAGAAAAATCCGCGACGCTTCCGGCAACTGTCGCAAATAGTTTTCACGAATTTTCGCGATGCGCGCATAGCGCCCATCCACTGCAAAGCCGTCGCGCGCGAGCTTGATCGCGGGCGCCAGCGTGTCCGCCAGCAGCAGCGCGCCGTACGCGCGCGCCAGATGCACCAAGCCCGCCGGCGTGCCGGGTATGCCCACCGCCGTGCCGCCCTGCATGGTCGCGCCCTTCACCGGGTTGCCCGCCGCATCCAGATAATGCTCGCGCTTCGCGCCTGCGGGCGCGGTTTCGCGCGCGTCGATCATCACCTGCTTGTTATCCGAGGCGCGATGCAGCAGAAAAAATCCGCCGCCGCCCAGTCCCGACGAATACGGCTCCACCACCGCCAGCGCGGCGGCCACCGCCACCGCCGCGTCAAACGCATTGCCGCCGCGTTTGAGAATTTCATCACCAGCTGCGGTAGCCAACGGATGCGCGGAGGCAATGGCGGCGGTTTGCTGCGCCTGCGCCAGCCCGGCCACGCAAAACCACAACACACACCAGACGCGTATCAGGATGGATTTCATGGCCGCAGGTGCCTCGCAAAAAAGGTTTCCGCCCGCCACATTGTGTCTTCCATCGCGGCTTTGTTGGGTGCGTGGCTTTGCTTGGTCTTGCCCGGATCATCATACGTATGGTGCGCGCCCTGATACATCACGAATTCCACCTCCACACTGCGTTGTTTGAGTTTGCCCGCCAGCGCCGCACACCCCTGGGGCGATACTTCATCATCGTCGGACGCCGCCAGCAACAGCAGCGGCGCATAAGGCAGGTAATCCGCCTGATCGCGCTGTGCCGTACAGCCAGGATACTGCGCGATAGCCGCGCGAAAATCGCTTGCAGGCGCGGGCGGGGCGAGCCGCACGCGATCCGCCATCTCCGGCGCCACGCGCGGCGGGTTCTGCCCGATTGCCCACAACAGCGTCATTCCGCCGTTGGACCACCCCTGCACGCCGATGCGTTCGGCAATCACGTCCTTGCGTGTGCGAAGGTAATCCAGCGCGCCGTACGCATCCAGCGGGCGCACCGTCTGTTCGCTCACCCGCGCCGGACGCGATCCGTACGAGTGTTTGGCAAAACCTTCCGCATAATCCCGCGGCCCAAAACTATCGACATGCACTGCAACGTAACCTCGCGCCGCCCAGAACTCGCCCCACATGCGGTGACGCGCCGTAAGATTGTCCGCCGCCACCACACCCGGCTTGAGCGAAGAGTACGGCCCGCCGCGTCCGTGCAGCATCACCACCGCCGCGTGCGGCCCTGCGCTGTCCGGCTTGAACAAATAACCCGTGAGTTCGGTTTTACCGTCGCGGCTGGGAAATCTGACCGTCTCCGGTACGGCAGCCAAAGCGCCGCCGCCCGCCAGTAGCAGTAAATTCACGAAATACACTAAGTATTTGTTTTTATTAATTATTTTAATTCACCTCGTAGATTACGCTTCTTTCACCCGGAGCCACGCCGCATACAACGCCGGTAAAAAAGTCAGCGTCAACACCTTGGCGACCAGCAAGCCGCCCATGATCGCCACCGCCATCGGCCCCCAGAAATCGCTGCGCGTGAGCGGAATCATCGCCAGTATCGCCGCCGCCGCCGTCAGCATGATGGGGCGAAAACGCCTTACCGTCGAGCCAATGATGGCCTCCCATGGCGCCTTGCCCGCCGCGATGTCCTGCTCGATCTGATCCACCAGGATCACCGAATTGCGCATGATCATTCCCGACAGCGCGATCACGCCGAGCATCGCCACAAAGCCGAACGGGATATTAAACAGCAACAGAAAAAACGTCGTGCCGATCAAGCCCAGCGGCGCGGTCAGCAACACCAAAAACGTGCGGCTCAAGCTCTGCAACTGGATCATCAACAACGTGATCGTCACGAAAATCATCAGCGGCATGACCGCCGCCACCGACGCCTGACCCTTGGCGCTTTCTTCCACCGCGCCGCCGATATCGATGTGGTAACCGGGCGGCAGTCTGGCGCGCAGCGGGTTGAGCAGCGGATCGATTTGCGCCGTCACCACCGGCGGGCCGTTCTCCAGGCGATTCACGCGCCCGCGCACCATCGGAAAGTCTTTCTCGAACGCCGCCTGCACAAGCGCAAACACACGCTCGCGCGCGTCATTGCTTTTGGTCAGCACCACGAAATGCGCGAACGACGGATTCGGCAACTGGATATCCAACGGCAAATAAAAGCGCGGCGCGCCGCCGCCGACATACGCCGACTGTTGTTCGATATCAGGATCATTGGCGAGCAATTTTTCCATCTTCAATACTTCGGCCTGCGTCGCGCGTATCGACGCGCCTTCCGGCAGTTGCAGATCAATCAGCAACTCAGGTCGATTGGACGACGAAAAAAACTGCTGCTCCACCAATGCGAACCCGATCAGCGCCGCCGCGAACACCAGCGCGGTCGCCAGCACCACGCTCTTGCGAAAGCGCACGCACCACGTTACCAGCCGTCGAAACATTAGATAAAACTTTTTCTGGTATACCGCGTCTTCGTGGATATCGGGATGCGCCTTGAACGTCGGCAGAATCTTGTAGCCGATATACGGCGTAAAAATCACCGCCACCACCAACGACACCAGCAACGCGATGGTCACCACCGCAAAAATCGAAACTGTGTACTCGCCCGCCGACGATTTGGCGAAACCCACCGGCAGGAATCCCACTGCCGTCACCAGCGTGCCGGTCAGCATCGGAAACGCCGCGCTGGTGTAGGCGAAGCTCGCCGCGCGCAAGCGATCCCGCCCCGCTCCATCATCTTGTTCACCATCATTTCCACCGAGATAATGGCGTCGTCCACCAGCAACCCCAGCGCGATAATCAGCGCCCCCAACGAAATGCGCTGCAAATCGATGCCGAATAGCTTCAGAACCAAAAACGTCACCGCCAGCGTGAGCGGTATGCACAGCGCCACCCCGGTGCGAAACCCCAGCGAAATAAAACTCACCAGCAGCACGATGCCCGCCGCCTCCAGCAGCGTGCGCATGAATTCGCGGATCGAGCGTTTAACCACCGTGGGCTGATCCGCCACCGCATGTAATTCCAGACCGATGGGCAGATTGGCGCGGATGCGCGCAATCGCCAGCGCGAACTGTTTTCCCAATTCAATGATGTCGCCGCCCTTAGCCATCGCAACCGCGAGGCCGATGGCATCCTGTCCCTGGTAACGCATTTTCAGCGTGGGCGGTTCGGCATAGCCGCGATACACATGCGCGATGTCGCCCAGGCGAAACAGCCGGTTGTTCGCGCGGATGCCGATCTCGCGGATGCTTTCCACCGAGGTGAAGTCAATCGACACCCGCAAATAAATGCGATCGCTGGCGGTATCCACGCTGCCCGCCGGCGTCATTGGCTTTTGCGCGTCCAGCAGATTGAATATCGCCAACGGCTCTATACCCAATGTCGCCAGTTTCTTGTGCGAAATTTCGATATAAATTTTTTCTGGCTGCTCGCCCAGCAACTCCACCTTGGCAACGTGCGGTATGCGCAGCAGTTCCGCGCGCGCGCGTTCGGCGTATTCCTTCATTTGCACATAAGAGAACCCGTCCGCGGTAAACGCGTAGATGGTGCCGAAGGTGTCGCCGAACTCGTCGTTGACGAACGGCCCCTGGGCGCCAAGCTGCAGCGTGTGGCGGATATCGCTGATTTTTTTGCGCACTTGGTACCACGCCTCCGGCACTTCTTTAGGCGGCGCATAGTCCTTGAGCGACACGAAGATCATCGACTGGCCCGGCCGCGAAAAGCTGCGCACATGATCCAGCCACGGCGTTTCCTGCAATTTCTTTTCCAGCTTTTCGGTGATTTGCAGCTCAACTTCTTCCGCCGGCGCGCCCGGCCACACGGTGTTGATGACAATCACCTTGAGAGTGAACTCCGGGTCTGCCGCCTGTCCCAGATTGCCGTAGGCGATCACCCCCTACACCAGCAACGCGATGATGAAATACAGCACCCGTTGCTGGTGCGCCAGCGCCCATTCAGACAGGTTGAACGATTTCATGATGCGCCGCGTCTCACTTGGGGGCGGCGTCCGGCGCCGCGACACGCACCTTCTGCCCCTGCGTGATCTTGTATACGCCCGCTGTCACCACCACGTCGCCGACCTTGATGCCGGACGCGATGGCCACTGCATCCTCGCGAAACGCGCCCACGGTCACCGGCGCGAGCTTCACTGTTTGCGTCGCCGCATCCACCACCCACACCGCCGTGTTCGCGCCCTGCTGATACAGTGCGGTCAGCGGCAGTATCACGACGGCGCTGCCCGTGCCCGCGTACGACAAAACCACGCTGGCCGTAATGTCGAGGCGCATGTTGTCATCCAAATCGCTCATCGCAATCCGCACCGCGTAAGTACGCGTCACCTCGTCGGCGGCGGGAGACACTTCGCGCACCTTGCCGGCATAACGTTTGCCGGGCGCGGCCCACAGCGTGATCTCGATGCGCTGCGCCGCCTGCACTTCAGGTAAACGGTTTTCTGGTACTGCGATGAGGATTTCTTTTTCAGCGTCGCGCGCCAGCCGCACCACGGTTTGCCCGGCGGCCACCACCTGCCCCACTTCCGCTTCCACGGCGGTGATCACGCTGGCGCGGTCGGCGCTGAGCACCGCATAGTCGCTTTGATTGTCCGCCACGCTCAACTGCGCCTTGGCCTGATCCAGGCGCGCCTGCGCCACATCCAGCGCGGCCTTGCGTTTGTCGATTTCTGCGCCACTGAAAAATTTTTTCTGATACAAATCGTTATAACGCGTGTAGTCGGCCTGCGCCTGCACCACATCGGCTTGCGCCGCCGCCAACTGGCTGCGCGCACCGGCGGAACCCAGTTGCAGATCACGCGCATCCACGAGCGACAGCGGCGTACCCGCCTTCACCACCGCGCCCACATCCACCAGCCGCTCAGTGATTTTTCCGCCAAGGCGAAAACCCAGCGCGGACTCGCTGCGCGCGCGCACCTCGCCGGCAAAGTTCGCTTGCAGACCCGCGTCGCCCGCCGCCGCCGTTTGCGTCATCACCAGTGGCGCCGCTGCGGGCACTGGCAGCCTCTCGCCACATGCCGCCATCAAAAACAGCAGGAGGAAATACTTTAAGTATTTGTTTTTATTAACTATTTTACGGACGAACCAGGCTTTTCAAAACGTAGCGTCATGCGATCACTCTCGCCGATGGCAAGATATTTCTCCGGATCAAGTCGCCCGCGCGACATCGGCGGCAATGTCCACACGCCGTTGGGATGATCTTTGGTGTCTTTCGGATTGGCGTTCACTTCGGATTTCGCCTCCAGTTTGAAACCCGCCTTTTCGGCAAGATCAATCACATACGCCTCGGTCATGTAACCCGATTTAATCTGCTGCTCAAACGACGCGCCGCGATGCGCGCGATGTTCAACCACGCCGAGAATGCCGCCCGGCTTCAACGCGTCAAAAAATGCCTTGAATACCAGCGCGTCGGATTTTTGCGCGCTCCAGTTATGCACATTGCGAAACGTCAGCACCAGGTCCGCACTGCCCGCCGGCGCGATCGCCAGATACTCCGGCGGCCCCAGCGAGGTAAACACCGGCTTGCCGTACAGCGCCGGACGTTTGGCGTAGGCCGCTTCCTGTTTTTCACGTGCCTCGCGTTGCCACGCGGGCAGCTTGGGATTTTCAACGGCGTTGCCGGCGAGATACAACTTGCCCTGGTCGCGCAGCACCGGCGCCAGTATTTCCGAGTACCAGCCGCCGCCGGGCCAGATTTCCACCACCGTCATGTCCGGCTTCAAACCGAAGAACAGCAGCGTCTCGCGCGGATGGCGGTACTTGTCGCGCGCGCGATTGACCTCGGCGCGATGCTCGCCCGCCAAGGCGGTGTCGAGCAAAGCCTCCACGCCCTGTGTCGCGCTCACCCCCGGCCACGCCAACAACAGACCCGCTATCATGTGCCGCCATTTCATGCTGCGCTCCTTCAATCTACTTTCGTCATTTTACGCCGGGCGACGCCCTGCCCGCGCGGCGGCTGAGATAGCTGCCCACCGCCATCAGCGCGGCAGTGGCGACAAACACCGGCAGCAACCCCACCCAAGCGCTGAGAGTACCGAACGTGATCGGGATCACCAGGTGCATCAGGTTCACCACCGTAAAACGCACGCCCAGCACCTCGCCTGAGCGTCCCGTCGGCGCGCGGTTGTAGACCATCAATAGCGACAAGGGCTGCCCACAGCCCAGGCCCAGCCCCAACAAAAATGAAATCAGGAACAGCGCCGTCACGCTCTGAAAAAACGGAAATAAAAAATACCCCAAACCCGCCACCAGCAGCGCGCCCGCCATCACGTTCTCCTCGCTCCAGCGTTTGAGCAACAGCGGCATCACCACGCGCATCAGCAACGCAGCGATCGCCTGCGCACCCATCACCGCGCCGATCATGGTGGCGGAGAGTTTAATCTCGTGACCGTATATCGGCATGTAAAACGTGTACAGATCCATGCCCGCAACCACAATGCCCGCGACAATGATCGTCAAGCGCAAATCGCGATTGCGCAGTATTTGCGTGATGCCGCTGGTGGAAGTCGCAGCATCCTTGACCCGCGCCAGCGGTATGTGGCGCCGGCACGCAAACCAGCTTGCGCTGACCAACGCCAGCACCACACCCAGCGCCATATACGCCATGCGGTGGCCGAAATGGTCGATCATATAACCCACGCCCAGCGGCCCCGCGAGACCACTCGCCGCCAGACCGATGCTGTAGTAGCTGACGTTGCGACTGCGCGCGCTGGCCTCGCCGATGGACGAAATCAACTGCTGCGACGCCACGCCGAAAAACACCAACGACAGGCCGCTCACCAGCGCGGAGATGTACAGCGCGAGCAATGCCGGCCACGCGAAGGGTATCAACACGCCGGCGCCGAATCCCGCAATGCCACCGAACACCGGCCAGAAGCTGCCGACGCGATCGATCACGCGGCCCGCATAGACCGACATCAGCAAAGGAAAAATGGCAAAAAACGCGATCAGTATGCCCACCGCCGCTTGCGATGCACCCAGTTCCAGCGCATACAGCGACATCAGTACGCGCACGCCGATAAAGCTGCCGAACGTCAAAAAACTCAGGACTACGACGATCCAGATCAGCATCGGGAGGTGAACCGGTGAGCGCGAGACTATAAACGCAAGCACGTTCGCGTCATTCAGGGAAGATGCTATTCTAACGCAATCACCTACCCACCCTTCCGTCATTCAGGAGATCATCATGGAAGTAAACAACAGCATCGGCATCACCAGCCCCGGCGACATGGGACAAGGCGTCGCCATGTGCCTCAAGGCGCTCGGTTTCAACGTGTGCATGGCCTCGGACGGACGCAGCCCGCGCACGCGTGGTCTCGGCGAAAAAGCCGGACTCACCGATCTTCATACGCTGGAAAATCTGGTGAAAGAATGCGACATGGTGCTGTCGGTGCTTGATCCCGGCGCCGCCGTCACCAATGCGCGCGCGCTGGCCGCCGCGTGTAAGGCCACCGGGCGCAAGATCGTGTTCGTCGATTGCAACGCCGTCGCGCCGCAGACCATGACCGAGATCACCGACATCATGTCAGCAGTGGGATGCACCACCATCGACGCCGGCATCATCGGCCCGCCGCCACGCGGCACGGCCAAGCAGCGCTTCTACGTATCCGGCCCGAACGCCGCATTGATGAACCGCATAAACTGTCCGCAGATAGCCGTGCGCATCGCCGGCGAAAAAATCGGCGATGCTTCCGCCGTAAAGATGTGCTACGCGGCGATGACCAAGGGTTCCATCGCGCTGGGCGTCGAATTGCTGGTGGCCGCGCGCAAACTCGGTGTGGCGCAAACGCTTGAAGCCGAATTCATGGCCAGCCAGTCCGAGCTCTACGAATCCGTGTTGAGCCGTTCCGAGCGCATGCCGTTCAAGGCCTATCGCTGGGTGCCGGAAATGCAGGAGATCGCGAAAACTTTTGAAGGCGCAGGCCTCACGCCGCGCATCCTGCAAGGCGCCGCGGATTTGTTTGCGCAGATCGCCGCCACGCCGCAGGGCCGCGAATCGCCCGAGGAAGCACGCGACAAAAACCGCAGCGGCATACAGGTGATTGAAGCTCTTGCAGACACCATCAAGGGCCCTGCCCGCCTGGCCTGAACCGGACTACACGCGAAACTGCGAGCGCCGGTCGCGCCGGAAGGCGATCACGCCCTTCGCTGCTTCCGCGCGGCTGCGGCCCAGGGGATTTCGCCGGAACCTTCGATCACCGTTTCACCGCGCAGCAGATGAACCTCATCGCCGCTGGCCAGCGTGATATAGGTGCCGTTGACGCTGTGATCAATCACGTAAAAACTGGTGCGCACAAAACGTATCGAGCAATGGCGCTGCGACGAAAAAGCATCGGTGACCACCAGATCGCAACCGGGCGCGCGCCCCATGGTCATCAGCGGCGTCCAGCGATCCACGCGCACCCGCTCATCACCCAGCGTCTTGACTAGTCTGCCGTCAAAGCGCTGCAACTGAGCGGCCAGCATCGACAGGCAATCGTTGATGGCGCTGCGCGCGGCGCCATCGCCCAATTGATGATAAAGACGGCTGCTCTCGGTAATATCCGCGAACAGCACCGTCATCGTCTGCGTTTGTCTCGCCATGGTAACCATAACCGCCATCGTAGCCGGGTTAGCGCCCGTCGCACAACAATCCGTTGACAAAACTGATCGACTTTTGAGCGCGGCTTCATCACAATCGTGAAATTGCCATAGCGCTACATTTCCACCCTGGGATCCACTCATGACCAACGACACCCGCAGCATGGCGTTATTTTGTGATTTTGAAAACGTTGCGCTCGGCGTGCGTGACCTGCACACCGACGCCTTCGATATCGGCAAGGTGCTCGAACGCCTTCTGTTGAAGGGCAATATCGTGGTCAAAAAAGCCTATTGCGACTGGGAGCGTTATCGCGAGTTCAAAAAAGACATGCACGAAGCCGCGTTCGAGATGATCGAAATTCCGCACGTTCGCCAGTCCGGCAAGAACTCAGCCGACATACGCATGGTGGTCGATGCGCTGGACCTGTGCTATACCAAGGCGCACGTGGACACTTTTGTCATCATCAGCGGTGATTCGGATTTCTCGCCGCTGGTATCGAAGCTGCGCGAGAACAACAAAGTGGTGATCGGCGTCGGCGTCAAAAAATCCTCGTCCGATCTGCTGATCGCCAATTGCGACGAATTTATTTTCTACGATGATCTGGTGCGCGAAAAAACCCGCAAGCAGTCGCGCAAGAAAAAACCCACCGCCGCCAGTTCCTCAAGTGCCGCCAGCAAAGCCGCGCCGGAAGCCGATCGTACCGCCGAGGCGCTGGATGTGGTAATGGAAACCATCGAGGCGTTGTTCGCCGAACGCAGCGCCGAAGAAAAAATCTGGGGGTCGATGGTCAAGCAGGCGTTAAAACGCCGCAAGCCCGGATTCAATGAAGCGTTTTACGGTTTTCGCTCGTTCGGCAAATTGCTCGACGAAGCCGAAGCGCGCAAGCTGATCGTGACCGAACCCGACGAAAAATCAGGCGGCGTGATCATCAAGAGCTTCAATCCGGATTATTGACCCATCGAACTTGCCACTGCCGCAATGGTCAAAATCCGCATGAACACACTCCAAGGCACAGGCTGGCTGACGCGTATCGCCGTCACGCTGGTGACACTGGTACTGGTCGTCCTCGGATTTTTCTTTCTGACGGTGGCGCTGATCGCCGGCGCGATGGTGGCCGTCGTCGTCGGTGCGCGCCTGTGGTGGACACTGCGCAAACTCAAACGCGCGTCGGGTGACACCGCGGGCAACGTCACGGTGGATGCCGACAGCCGCGTCGTCGAAGGCGACTACACCTTGGTTGAGCGCGAAAGCACCGTGACGCGGCTGCCGCCAAAATCATAGCCTGCCATGGAACATAACGTAAGCATCTGTTATTAAACAATATTTAATCATGCCGCTAACGTCACCCCCGCTTCGGATAGAATGCGCGCTCTTTGAATGAGACGAGCGCGCTTACTGTTGTGTCTGCCGTGTCTGAAATCCACTGGTGCAAGATAACGTCCTCGGGCCTGCTGCAATTTGACGGCCCGGATGCGCAAGCCTTTCTGCAAGGCCAGCTCACCAGCAATGTCGCGGCGCTGACGGCCTCGAACATCCAGTATTCTGGTTATTGCACGCCGAAGGGCCGCTTGCTGGCCTGCCTGCTGCTGTGGCAGG
>CAWUUY010000146.1:0-6326 GCA_963924885.1 uncultured Burkholderiales bacterium
AGGATTCTACAGCTATAAAACCAACGCGATGTTCGGGGGCTGAGATGACATACAGCATCATCAATACCGGCGGCAGCAATGGCTTTGAGGACGATAATGCCTTGCTGAAAAACGCCGTGCGTAAAGGCGCGAGCGTGGTGATTCTAGGTGTGGAAGCGGGCAAGGCGTTCCGTGAACTGCGCGATGCCTCCGCCAAAACGGCAGTGCTGATCGAATTAAATGGCGAGTGCTTGGGGGGGCATACCGGCGAATCACGCGGCGAGGAGGGCGGCAACGTGCTGGGCTTCGCGCGCTTTCGCCTCGGCGCCGGCGCGCCCACGAATCTGGTGGAGCTGGTGCGCCAGCCGCGCACGGCTGATGCGGCGATGGCGGCGGCGAAGGCGCTGTTGGAAGGCGCAGGTTTGCAGGTGGCGCTGTGCGGTGATTTCGCCGGGCGAATAATTGATCGGCTCGTGCGCCCGTATTACAACGCGGCATTGACGCGGCTGGATGAAGGCCTCGCCACGGCAGATGATCTCGACACCACGTTGAAATTGGGCCTCGGTTATCCCGAAGGCCCAATATCGCTGCTGGAGCGCACCGGGCTGGAGTATCACTGCGAGGTCACGCAAGGGCTGTTCGATGCCTATGGCGAAGCCGCATACGCGCCGGCACGACGCGCGCGGGTGGCGTATGCACGCGCGGTGGCGGCGAGGGAAGGTGATTCGCCGTTTCCGGCCGGCTCCAACAGTAGCGATTGATCATGCCGAACATCAACACCCAACAGGCTATCGTCAGTAGCGTGCGCCGTGCGCACGTCAACCCAAGCGCGCAGGCTTGCAGCCTGACCTTTGCGCGGCGTCACGTGGGTTTGTCGTGCGCATGGCACACGCTACGGGTGGCACGAACACTTAATATGGCGACTGCCGTAAATCATGACCCACATTAACGCAACACAACCCCTCGCCGGCATCAAGGTGCTGGATTTCAGCACGCTGCTGCCCGGCCCGCTGGCGACACTGATCCTTGCCGAGGCCGGCGCCGAGGTCATTAAGATCGAACGCCCCGGACGCGGCGACGAGATGCGCTCCTACATGCCGAAGTTCGGCGCGGATAGCGTCAATTTCGCGATGCTGAATCGCGGCAAAAAAAGCATCGCCATTGATTTGAAAGACCTCAAGGCGCACGAGTTGCTGCTGCCGCTGATTCAAGAGGCCGACGTGGTGGTGGAGCAGTTTCGCCCTGGCGTGATGGATCGTCTGGGCTTGGGCTACGACGCTTTGAACGCCATCAATTCCAAAATTATTTACTGTGCGATCACCGGCTACGGGCAAACCGGTCCGCGCGCGGAAGTCGCGGCGCACGACATCAACTACGTCGCCGAGTCCGGCATGCTGTCGCTGGCGGCGGGCGAAGATGGCGCGCCGATTGTGCCGCCCGCGTTGATCGCGGATATCGCCGGCGGCACGTATCCGGCGGTGATTAACATACTGCTCGCGCTCCGGGCGCGTGACGCCAGCGGGCAAGGCTGCAAGCTCGACATCGCCATGGGCGACAACCTGTTCACGTTTTTGTATTGGGCGATGGGCAATGGCCTCGCGGCGGGCGAGTGGCCCAAGCCCGGCGGCGAACTGGTCACCGGAGGCAGCCCGCGGTTTTTTGTTTACCGCACGCGCGACGATAAATTTATTGCCGCAGCCCCCTTGGAACAAAAGTTCTGGGAGAATTTTTGCGATGCGATACAAATCGACGCGGCTTATCGCGATGACGCGAAAGACGCCGCGGCCAGCAAGCGTGCCGTCGCGCAACGCCTGCGCGAAAAAACAGCTGTCGAATGGCAGTCCATTTTCGCCGGCAAGGATTTATGTTGCAGCGTGGTCGCATCGATGCAAGATGCGCTCAACGATGCGCACTTTAAGGCGCGCGGCTTGTTTAATCGCAGCGTCACGGCAGACGGCCAATCCGTCATTGCGCTGCCGGTGCCGGTGGCCGACAGGTTTCGCAACACGCAAACCGAGGCCGGTTATCCCGCCCTCGGCAGCGACAACAAAATATTGAATAAAAAAAAATAGTTATGGCAATTCCCATGAAAGCACTCATCGTCAACGAATACGGCCCCCTCGAAAAACTCACCCTCGGCGAATTCCCCGATCCCACGCCCGGCAAGGGCGAGGTGCTGGTCGATGTGCATGCGGCCAGCGTGAATTTTCCGGACCTGCTGGTGATCGGCGGCACGTATCAAAACCTGCCGTTGCGTCCGTTCGTGCCGGGCAAGGATTTGGCCGGTGTGGTGGCAGCGGTGGGCGAGGGCGTCACGCGCGTGAAGGTGGGTGATCGGGTGCTGGCGCAGATCGAACACGGCGCGTACGCCGAGCGTGCGGTGGTGCGCGAGGTGCTGTGTTTTGTGATGCCCGCGGCGATGCCCTTTGCGGAGGGCGCGGCGATGGGCCTGACCTACCTCACCGCACACAACGCGATGGTGGAGCGCGCGCGGATGCAGCCGGGCGAAATCGTGCTGGTCACTGGGGCGTCGGGCGGCGTGGGCCTCGCCTGCGTGCAGCTCGCCAAGGCGCTGGGCGCCACGGTGATCGCGGCGGTGAGTTCCGATGAAAAGGCCAAGGTGGCAAGGGAGAGCGGCGCGGATCACGTCGTGCGCACCGATGTGTCTGACCTGCGCGAGAGTTTTCGTAAGCAAGTGTTCGATGCGGTGGGCAAGCGTGGCGTCGATCTGGTGCTGGAGAATGTCGGCGGCGACGTGTTCGACTCGTGCCTGCGGGTGATGGCGTGGTGCGGACGACTGGTCATCATCGGGTTTGCCGGCGGACGCATCCCCGAAGTGAAGGCGGGCTACCTGCTGGTGAAAAACATTTCACTGATCGGGCTGCAAAGCAGCGACTACCGTGAGCGCGCGCCCGAGGTGGTGCGCAATGCCTACGCAGAACTGTTTGCGTTGTACACCGCGGGCAAGGTAAAGCCGCACGTGATGGCGGCGTATCCGATGCGGGATTATCTAGCGGCATTAAATACCGTGAAGGATCGCAAGGTGCTGGGCAAGGTTGTTATTACAATGCGGGTTTGACAGCGGTAAAGGTGACGTTTATAAATCAAACCCTTCTTTCGCCACAGAGTTCACAGAGCACGCAGAGGAAAAACGCCTGTGGCACTCTCTGTGTTCTCTGTGTTCTCTGTGAACTCTGTGGCAAAAATGCTTTTGAATTTTTTAACAGGAGACAATCATGTACGGATGGCGCGGACGCATAGGCTTGCTGGTTCCCTCGATCAACACCACCATGGAAACCGAGTTCTGGAAAATCGCGCCGCCGGGCGTGTCGGTGCATACGGCGCGTATCGCGGGCGGGCGTCACGGCACGCCGGAAACCCTGCGCGGCATGGAAGACGCCAGCAAGGCGGCGGCGCGTGATGTCGGCATGATCGAGCCGGACGTGGTGGTCTACGGCTGCACCAGCGGCAGCTTTTTTGAAGGCCCGACGTGGAACAAAAAAATATGCGAACAGCTCACGGCGATCACCAAGGCGCCGACGGTCACCACCGCTGGTGGCATGGCGGCGTGTTTGCAGGC
Source organism: uncultured Burkholderiales bacterium (assembly GCA_963924885.1). Taxonomy (GTDB): domain Bacteria; phylum Pseudomonadota; class Gammaproteobacteria; order Burkholderiales; family SG8-41; genus UBA5216. The sequence goes on from CAWUUY010000146.1 coordinate 3,560, forward strand.
GGGCGGATTCAAGAAAGTCGATATTGTCACGCCCTATGTCGAAGTCACCAACGAGCGCCTGAAACACTTTTTGAAAGCGCACGGCATCGACGTGGTGAAACTCGGCACCTTCGACATGCTCGACATGTTCGATCACGCTAAGATCACCCCGGATGAAATTTACCGCAAGGTGAAAGAACTCACCTCGCCTAAATCCGAAGCGGTGTTCGTGGCGTGTACGCAACTGCGCGCGCTCGAAGTGCTCGACCAGCTCGAGCGTGATCTGGGTAAGCCGGTGTATTCGGCGGTGCAGGCCTCGGCGTGGCAGGCGTATGACGCTATGGGTGTGGATCCGCAGATCACGCACTGCGGGAGTTTGTTACGGAAGTTGTCGGAGCCTGATGCACGTAAGAAGCCGGTGAGGAAGTTGCGGTCGGCGTAACGTCATCGCGTCGAGTAATGGCGCGGGAAAATGGCGGCTTGCTACAAATCTAGTCCTCTCCCCCGCCCGGGCGGGGGAGAGCTAGGGTGGGGGTAGGGAAGCACGGTTGCCCCCACCCCCATCCCTTCTTTTCCCCTGAAGGGGAAGGAGTTTCTTGGAGCGCGCCACGAGCATACGCGAAGCTGATTCCCATGATCTTCAACAGCCAAAGCGGCATCACAGACCGCATCCGCGAAGCCGACTGGTCGCAGTGGTATTTCGAGCATCTGCGCATCATGGCGACAGTGCTCGGCGTCTATTCCGCGCAGCGTTTTACCACCACGCACGCGGGCCATCCGCCGTCGCTGGCGATGTATGGCGTGGCGTCGGCGGAGGTGTTCAAGGGCGAGTATTACCTCTCGGTGCGCGGCATGGGCGAGTGGCTGCCGTTGATCGACCGGCAGTGGTACCGGCGCAATCTGTTTGATGGCCTGGATTGCGCGCCGTTGGTGAACGACGACCAGGTGTTGCTGGTGGCGGATAGGGACGCCCCCGATGGGACGCTGGCCGCGCTGCCTTTCACTTGGCTGAAGGTGGCGGGCATCGACTGCTCAACGCCTTATCGCGGCATGGCCGTAATGAATCCCAATGCGTTACCAGCCTTGCCGGCAAACGTGGCAATCTACGTACCCGCATCAAAGCGGTATGTGAACGTGACGGAGGAGAATCCAAAGTGAAAACTATTGTTGTCCATGGTGTATTGGCGCTATGCGCCATTCTCGGCGGCGCCACCGCGCACGCACAGGCACAAGCTCAAGCCTGGCCCGCCAAAAGCATCCGCTGGATCGTGCCGTGGCCTCCGGGCGGCGGCGCGGACGTGTTGTCGCGCATTTTGCAGCCGTCAGTGGCCGAGGCGCTGGGCCAGCAAGTCATCATCGACAATCGCGGCGGTGCGGCGGGCAACATCGGCGCCGAGATCGCGGCCAAGTCGCCGCCCGACGGCTACACCATTGTGTTCGCGTACTCGGGCACGCACTCGATCAACCCGCACATCTATCGCAAGATGCCGTTTCGAGAGAGCGATTTCGCGCCGATTATCTGGATGGCGTCGGTGCCGCAGGTGGTGGTGGTGCATCCGTCGCTGCCGGTCAAAACGCCGCGCGACATCATCGCGTTGGCGAAATCAAAACCCGATCAGTTCACCTATGGCTCCAGCGGCAATGGCGCGATTAATCATCTGGCGGGCGCGTTGTTCGGCTCGGTGACGGGCGCGCCGTTGACGCACGTGCCGTACAAAGGCGGCGGCCCGGCGGCGGTGGCGCTGATGGGCGGTGAGATCGCGATGATTTTTGGCGAGCCGGCCACCATCATTCAGCACGTCAAGAGCGGCAAGATGAAAGCCAACGCCGTCACCAGCGCCAAGCGCGCGCTTGCCATGCCCGATCTGCCGACGGTGCAGGAGACCGGCATCAAGGATTACGACGTGACTTCATGGAACGGCATGCTCGCACCCGCCGGCACGCCCGCCGAGATCATTCGGCGGCTGAACACCGACTTCAACCGCATCATCGCCACGCCCGCCATGAACAAGCGCATGATCGAATTTGGCTATGAGCCGGTCGGCGGTCCGCCGGAGAAATTCGGCGACTTCATTCGCGCGGAAATTGCTAAGTGGGCGCCGGTGGTCAAGTCTGCAAATATTCGAGTCGACTAGGAGAATACAAGATGGCAAACACACCCATGGGATTACTCGTGGCAGGCTTCAACTACAGCATGGTCGATGCTGGTGAATTTAACGATTGGTACGACACCGAGCACGTGCCCGAGCGGCAGCGCTGCAAGGGCTTTATCAACTGCGTGCGCTGGCAGGGCGTGGATGACCCCAAGGTGGCGATTGCGACTTACGATCTGGATGCACACGCGGCGCTGCACAGCCCGCCGTATCAGGCCATCGGCCGCGAGAACCTGTCGCCGTGGAGCAAGCGCATGACCGCCAAGGCGCAGCGCCTGCTGCGCATCGAAGGCGAGCAACTGGTGCCCGGCAACGAAGTGGCGCGCAACAACACGCCGAACCTGATGATCTTCGCCAGCAAGGTCAAACCGGAACACGAGGCCGAGATACGCCAGTGGTACGCCGAAGAACATATCCCGCGTTTGTCGAAGGTGCCAGGTGTGGCGTCGGCGCGGTTTTTTCACGCGCTGGCCGGAACGCACAACTACATCGCGCTCTACGAAATCGACAAGCCGGAAACTTGCGCGTCAGCCGTGTGGAAAGAAGCCGCCTTCACGCCGTGGACGAAAAAGATGGTGCCGCACATGAGTGATGTGCTGCGCGTGGTGCTGATGCGTTATCAGCGCGCGGGGTAG
>CAWUUY010000147.1:0-7609 GCA_963924885.1 uncultured Burkholderiales bacterium
ACCGTCCCGGCGCCAATGGCTCCATCGGCATGGGCATCGTGGCGCGCGCGCCCGCTGACGGCCACACGCTGATAATTGCGCCGGTGGGGCCGTGGGTGGTCAACGCCTATCTCTACAAACTGAATTACGATTTGCAAAACGATCTCGCGCCGGTGATTCAGGTGTCCACCGTGCCCGCGATACTGGCGGTGCATCCGGCTGTGCCCGCGCAATCGGTAAAGGAGTTGATCGCCCTGGCGCGGCAAAAGCCGGGCGAACTCAATTACACCTCCACCGGCATAGGCGGGTTCGGCCACCTGTCGGCGGCGCTGTTTTGCGTGATGACGGGCGTCACCATGACGCACGTGCCGCACAAAAGCGTGGCGGCGGCGTTGACTGATCTCGCGGGCGGGCATGTGCAAGTGTCGTTCAACGTGACATCCACCACGCTGCCGCATGTCAAAAGCGGCCGCGTGCGCGCGCTGGCCACTACCGGCAAAACGCGCTCAGAACATCTGCCCGATCTGCCGGCGGTGGCGGAGTTCGTGCCCGGCTACGAAAACCAAACCTGGAACGGCGTCGGCGCCCCGGCGCGCACGCCGGCGGCAATCATCGAACGCCTGAATCGTGATATCGCGGCGATACTGCAAACAGCCGAGTTGAAGGACGCCGCGCGCGTGGAGGCTTACACCCTCGTCGGCGGCGCGCCCGTGCAGTTCGGCGCGCATTTGCGCACTGAGCACGCGAAGTTCGCGCGGCTGGTGAAGGATGCAGGCATCAAGGCGCAGGCGGAGTAACATCGTCATTCAATTGCAGAATCAGGAAGCCGGATGATGGTGGATCTGAAAACGGTGTTGGCGGTGTTGCTCGCCTGTATGGCCTCGCTTGCGCAGGCGCAAAACTACCCGCAGCGCCCCGTGCGCATGATCGTCGCCGTCGCCGCTGGCGGCAGCACTGACATCATGGCGCGCTTGATCGGCGCCAAGCTCGGCGAGCGCATCGGGCAGCAGGTAGTGGTGGATAACCGCCCCGGCGGCAGCAGCATCATCGGCAGCGATATTGTTGCCAAGGCGCAGCCCGACGGGAACACGCTGCTGATGGCATCGGGCTCGTTCGGCACCATCAGCAGCCTGTTTGCCAAGCTGCCGTTTGATATTGAAAAAGACCTCGCACCCGTCAGTCTGCTCGCCACCTCGCCTTACGTGTTGGTGGTGCAACCGTCGCTGCCGATCAAATCGGTGGCTGATTTAATCAGCTACGGCAAGGCGAACGTCGGCAAACTCAACTACGCCGGTTCCACGCCCGGCTCGCTGCAACGGCTAGCGGGCGAATTGCTCAAACGCACCGCGGGCTTTGACATGACCTATGTGCCGTACAAAGGTACCGGCCAGTTGATGCCCGATTTACTCGGCGGGCGGCTGCATGTGGCGTTCGACAACGTGCTGATCCTCACGCCGTATATCCGCAACAACACGCTGCGCGCGATCGGCGTCACCAGCGCGAAACGTTCGGTGCTGTTTCCGGAACTGCCGACAATCGCCGAGACGGGCGTGCCGGGGTTTCATGCGGTGGGCTGGTTCGGCATTTACTCCACCGGCAGAACGCCGCAGCCGGTGGTGGACAAGTTAAACACCTCGCTCGTTGCGATCATGAAAGAACCCGACATGCGCGATCGTTTGATCGCGCAGGGTGCGGAGCCGCTCGGCAGTTCGGCCGATGATCTGCGCAAATATCTCGCCGGTGAAATTGCCAAGTGGGGCAAGGTGATCCGCGAGGCGGGGATCAAGGCAGAGTAGACCGCGCGGGCTTTCCCGCGTACCGTGCTGTCACAATGCAGACCCCGCGCACGCGTGACGCGGCGCGCGTGCGAAAATCCCTCACTGTCATTTTCGTAACTCCCCGCACCCCCTCCGCACCCCATGACTGACTTCTCCAAACTGTTCAACCCACGCGGCGTGGCCATCGTCGGCGCCACTGAAGACACCATCCGCGCCGGCGGTCAGGCGCTGGACGCGATCACGCGCAACGGCTACGGCGGCGGCATTTTTCCGGTGAACCCCAATTACGACACACTGATGCAGCGGCGTTGCTACCGCAGCATTGCCGATATCGATCAGCCGTGCGACGTGGCGGTGATCGCCATCCCGGCTAAACACGTGCCCGGCGTCATCGAGCAATGCGGCGCCAAGGGCATTCCGTTTGCTGTTGTGCTGGGCGGCGGCTTTCGTGAAACCGGCGCCGAAGGCTTGGCCAACGAGGAGCGCATGCTGGCCGCCGCAAAAAAGGGCGGCGTGCGCATCATCGGCCCCAATTGTCTGGGGCTGGTGAATGTTCACCAAAAAGTGTTTGCCGGATTCGGCAGCATCACCAAGCCGCCGATGTTAAAGCCCGGCCCGGTGTCGGCGGTGATCCAGAGCGGCGGCTTCGGCAACAGTCTGGTGATCCAGACCGGTGGCGCCCGCGTGGGTTTTCGCTACGTGGTGGCGAGCGGCAACGAAAGCGATATCCAGGCGCCGGAACTCATCAACGCCTTTGTTGAGGACCCCGAAACTAAAGTGATACTGGTGTATCTCGAAGGGGTTGCCGATGGCCGCGCGCTGATGGTGGCGGCGCGGCGCGCGCTGGCGGCGGGCAAGCCGGTGATCGTGTTAAAGGCCGGCAACACGCAGCAGGGCTTGCGTGCGGCGGCCTCGCACACCGCCAACCTCACCAGTAGTTACGACGTATTCCGCGCCGCGTTCAAGCAATGCGGCATAGTCGAAGTGATCGATACGCACGAGGCCGGCGACTACGCGCAGTGCTTCGCGGCGGGCCGCATGGCGCGCGGGCGCAACGTGGTGGTGATGGGCGGCTCCGGCGGCTCGGCGGTGGGGTTTTCGGACGCAGCCGATGAGGTGGGACTCAAGCTGATACCGCTGTCGGATAACACCATGGCCGTGCTGCGCGAGAATCTGCCCAACGTGGCCTCGCTGGAAAACCCGGTGGATTACGCGGCGGGTTTTATCAGCGACAAAAACGCGCCCAAATATTTGCGCGCGTTGGAGGCGGTGCTCGCCGACCCGGACGTGCATCAGGTCGGCATGCTGCTCGCCACCACCACCGGACGCACCATGTACAACGGCGTCGATGGCGTGGTGCAGGCGCTGAAAAACAGCGACAAACCGGTGATGCTGTTCTGCTCGGTGCCGTACTCGGCGGGGCCGGAGGCCTTTGACATGATCGAGGCGAACCACATCCCCATGCAGCCGTCGCCGCGCCGCGTGGCCTATGCGATGGGCAAGCTCGCCGATTATTACGACGCCCTGCAACAGCATGACCGCCTCTGCAACCCGCCGCAACCCAAGGCGCGCGCGCTGCCACCGCTGCCCGAGGGTGCCGCGACGCTGGATGAACACGAGAGCAAAAACGTGCTGCGCGCCTTCGGTATCCCGGTGACGCAGGATGTGCTGGTGGAGCAGGGCGCTGCTGTTCCGGTCAGCGTGAACTTTCCAGTGGCGGTAAAAGTGGCGTCGCGCGACATCGCGCACAAATCCGACATCGGCGGCGTGCGGCTCAACGTGCAGGGCAAGGTGCAACTGGATAAAGCGATCGCCGAGGTACTTGCCAATGCCCAACGTGCCGCGCCGCAAGCGAAAGTGGCCGGGGTGCTGGTGTCCGAGATGATTGCCGATGGCCTCGAAACCATCGTCGGCGTGGTCAACGACGCCTGCTTCGGCCCGGTGGTGGCGTTCGGGCTGGGCGGCATCCTTGCCGAAACAATCCGCGACGTGACTTATCGCGTGGCGCCATTCGACAAAATCGAGGCGTTATCGATGGTGCGCGAGATTCGCGGCGCAAAATTATTCGACGGCGTGCGCGGCCAGCCCGCGCGTGACGTGGACGCGCTGGCCGATATGCTGGTGAAGGTGTCAGACATGGCGTGGCTCATGCGTGAGCGCGTGGCAGAGATGGACATCAATCCGGTGCTGGTGCGGCCCGTCGGCAAGGGCGTGGTGGCGGCGGATGCGTTGGTGGTGTTGAAGTAGGAGTGATTTCTGTGGGGCGGTGCGGTATGCGAGGACCCCTCACCCCCGCCCTCTCCCCGTAAGGACGGGGCGAGGGCGGGGGTGAGGGGGTGCCGCATGCCGACAATTTTCACCTCACTCCACCCGTATCCCCGCCGCCTTAATCACCCGCGCCCACTTCGCCATTTCCATCACCAGGTGTTTTTGAAACACCTCCGGGCTACCGCCGATAGGCTCCGCGCCGTCGGTGGCGAGTTTTTGGCGCACGTCGGGTAGCGCAATGACTTTGTTGAGTTCGCTGTTGATGCGTTGGATTACCGCGGGGCGCGTGCCTGTCGGCGCGAGCACGCCGTACCAACTGGTGGTGGCGTAATCGCCGGCGATGGCTTCGGCGATGGTGGGGAGTTCGGGCATGGCCGTCGCGCGTTTGGCGCTTGTCACTGCCAGCGCGTGCAGGCGAGACGAGCGCACAAAGGGTTGCGACGAAATTATGCTGGAGAAGGTGAGTTGAACTTGCCCGGCGATGGTGTCGGTCATAGCCGGCCCCGCGCCCTTGTGCGGCACGTGAACCATTTTGACGCCGGTTGCCATGTGCAGCAGCACGCCCGCCAAGTGTCCTGAACTGCCGGTGCCACCGGAGGCGAAATTCAACGCGTCGGGTTTCGCTTTGCCGAGTGCGACGAGGTCTTTCACCGAACGCACCGGCTGCGAGGGATGCACCCACAGCAAAAACGGCGCTTCCGCCAGCAGAATAATCGGCGCGAGGTCTTTGATCAGATCAAACGGCAGGTTGGCATACAGGCTGGGATAAATGCTGTAGCCGCTGGTGACGGAGAGCAGGGTGTAACCATCCGGCGCGCTTTTCGCGACAAAGCCCGCGCCGATAGCACCCGCAGCGCCGGTGCGGTTATCGACAATCATTGATTGCCCGATGGCACTCTGACAGTTTCGCGGTAAACGTGCGCGTCACCAGATCGGCCGCGCCGCCGGGCGCTTGGCCGACGACAAAACGCACGGGCTTCACCGGATACGGCGCGTCAACGGTTTGCGCTTGAACGCCGCCGTGCGTCAGCAACAAGGCTGCGCAGCCATAATTATATAAGTATTTGTTTTTTAAGAATATTTTTAAGACGTCGCCAGCGTTTTTTCCGCCCACGCAGCGTAGGTGCCGGTGGCTATCATCTTGCGGCGGACCACCTGGCGCAGCGTGTTGAGTTCATCGGGCGTGGGCGCGGGCGTCACCACGGCTGGCCCATTGCCTACATCAAAACCGGTATTCGCCTGGATGTCATCCAGCGTCCACGGCGCATGGATGGTGTCGAGCCGCAGCACGCTGGCGTCTTTATCAAAACGGAAATTCACCTTGGGCGTGACCACCTTGCTCGGGCCGCCCAAGCGGATCATGTCGGGCGGCGAGCTGCCGGCGGCAGAAATGTAATCGACTTTTTCCACCAGCGAGCGGCGCGTGTGCTCGGTGCGAAACACCACGGTGCGGCGCGCGCAGTAATAAATCATGCCGCCACCGTAGCCACCGGGAAAGCGCGCCTGCGGCTTGTCGATATCCGGCCCGAGCTGATGCAGGTTGTAATTGCCGAGGCGGTCGATCTGCACGCCGCTGACAAAAAACAAACCCAGCTCGCCGCGCTGCGCCAGAAAATGAAACTGGCGCGACGTCTTAAACGGATTGAACACCGAGTTCAGAATAATCAACTCGGCGTTGCGCGCGTGCAGTTCTTTCGCCAGCAGCAACCCCGCCGCCGGTATGTGCGACAGCGCGCCGCAAGCGGAGATTTCGTTGTCACGCACCTCGCGCGACAACAGAATGGCCATTAATTCGGCTTCGTTGTAATCCATCAGTTGCCCACGGCCTTCGACGGCCGCTTCCATTCCAGCGGCACAAAGCGTTCGACGTAATCCGCGTGATCCGTCACGCCATGCACATGCGTCTGCAAATATTCCGCGAACGCTGCGTCGTCGCGCGAGGCGATCACGTAGTCGCGCATGTGAATTTTGTCCGGCGCATACATTCCCTGCAATCCAGCGGGGTGCGCGCCGAACGGCGCATGCGCCACGCTGTCCACGTGGATCGACGGAATAAACGCACCGGTGGCTTCTTTTTCCGTCAGCCGGTCGACAATGCGCTCGGCGGTGACGATCACATGCGCCGAGGCTTCGGCCAGCATCACGGCCTCGACCTCATAGCCGCACGACACATTGCCCTGGCGATCCGCCACCTGCGCGTGAAATATCGCCACATCGGGCCGCAGCGCCTTGGCCACTACGGATTTTTTGCTGCTGTCAAAAGGATCGGCGGCGATCACCATATCGTCGCGCTTTTTCAATAGATCGGTACCGACCAATCCGAAGATCGGCACGTAGGGCACTCCCATAGACCCAGCCTGGGCCTGTGCAAAGAGCACCCCTCAAGTATTGTCGAGCGACCTCACGCGGTTGCCCAGCACATAACGCGCGAAATTCGGCCCGGTGCGCGCAAACTCGCCGAGCGTGACACTGCACGTATCGACGATATTCACCGCGCCCGCGCCCACCAGAAAATCAATATTGATGTCGCCGCCCACCACGCCCACTACGCGCAACTCGCGCGTGCCTTGGCGCACCAGTTGGCGCAGCAACGCCATCGGCGCGCGGTGCAGGTTGGCGCTCATAACGACCCGCGCGCCGTTTGTAACTTTCGCGGCGGCTTGTTCGAGCGTGTGTAGTTTGTCTGCCATGATGTTCTCCGTGAATCAGAATTCGAGGGGTAATGATGCGCTTCGCACGCAAAGCGGGTCAAGCGCAAAACTCGCCGTCTCCGCGCAAGCAATCAACCCCTCCCTTTGCGAAGCGGGGGGAGGTTGGGAGAGGGGCAATGTGCAACGTGGCACGGTGTTATGGGTTTCCGCCTGCGCGGTAACGACAGTGATATTCGGCGCTCATGGCAAGTCATATCCAAGCGCGCTACTATCCCAACCCAAATAGTTCACCCACCGGAGCCACCATGTTCACCCGCATCGACCACGTCATGATCTGCGTGCCTGAGCTTCAGCAAGGCATCGCGCAGTACCGCAAGCTCGGATTCAACATCCACCCCGGCGGCGATCATCCGGGCAAGGGCACGCACAACGCCACCGCGCTGAACAACGAGGACTACCTCGAGGTGCTCGCGGTGCGCGATCCAGTGGAATACGCCGCCTCCGGCAAAGCGGGCACGTGGAACACCGGACTTACCGATTTCATCAAGGCCGGCGGCGGCATCCGTTACGTGGTGATCCAAAGCGACAATCTCGCGGCGGACGTAGCGGCGATGCGCGCGCGCGGCGTCGATGTCAGCGACGCGATGGACGGCAGCCGCCGCACGCCGGGCGGGCTGCAACTGCAATGGAAATCAGCCATACTCGGCGCGAAAAATCCACTGCCGATATTTTTTATTCAGCATCTGATGTCGATGGCCGAGCGCAGCAAACAGGTGGCGGTAGCGGGCAGCCACCCCAACGGCGTTTACAAACTCGAACGCTCGTACATCGTCACCCACGACGCCGAAGCCGACGCGGCGGTGTACGCCAACGTGCTGGGCATGCCCAAGCCCGTGCTGCACAAGGGCACAGTGGTGATGTCCGACATGGCGA